>NZ_JAQGKZ010000089.1 GCF_028289855.1 Sphingomonas bacterium
CCCGCTACGATCGTGTAGTAATGCGCGGTTCCTTTCCACGGGCAGATGCTCGTCGTCGCGCTGTCCTCGAGCAAATCGGGCGCGACCGCGGCGAGCGGGAAATACCCATTCTCCTCGACCGTGACGATATCGTCGCTCTTCGCGATCAGCGTGTCGTTCCACCAAGCCTCGGTCATGTCGCGCTTCAGCCCTTGATGTTCACGATCCCGACCGGATTGCCCTTGGTCGTGGGGTTCGACGCATTCGCCTTGGGCGCTTTTTCAGCCTTGGGTTTGCGGACTTCCTTGTTCGATTTCTTCTGGCCCTTGGCCATGGCGATTTCCTTGGGAGGCGGGAGGCCCGGGGCGATTGTCGCACGGTTCGCGCGCCGCGCCTATCCCGGGCGCAAAGCGGGGGTCGGATACTCGTGCCCCCGCCCGGCGTGCGCTTACATCGGCAGCAAAACGCCGTCCCAGCCGAATTGCCGGTCGTCGCCGGTCGATACGCGGATCAGGTTGAGCTGGATCGCCTTCAGGCTGCCCGACGAATCGTCCAGCGTGCCGGTCGCGGCAACATATTGCGTCGCGCCCTGATTGTCGCTGCCCCACAGGGCGAAGGCGGAGTAATTGCGCCCGGTGACGGAGCCCGCTGCCGCCCAGTTTCCGTCGACCGAATAAGCGGTGTTCTTGAACGTCAACGTGCCCGCGACCTGACCGTTCGCGTCGTTATTCTGAAACGCCATGATAACGTCGCGCGACCCGTCCGAATGCGGCTCGCTGCCCATGTTCCATGTCGACATATCGCTTTTTCCCTTGCGCGGCGCCGCGAAAAGGACAGCGCGACTAAAAAGGATAACCCTACCGGCAGCGCCTGTCGTGCGCCATTTCCCCCGCTTTGGCGCGATCGTATCGGGGGTGCATGTCGATCCGCGCTTCTATTCGGGCATCCTATCTGTCGCGGTCGGAGAACGGCCGGCTGGTCCATTGATGTTCTTCGCGGCCGGGTGACGACTTGGCGCCGCGCGTCAGATGAGGAAATCCCCGCTCCCCAGCGATCCGCCGCCCAGGCCCAGCAGCGAGATCGCCATGTCGGCGATGCCGTCGCCGTTGATGTCGACCTGCACGGTGAGATCGGCGCCCGACGTCTCGTAGCGGATTTCGGCGGCCCCGGTGTGGTGGAACGCCTGGGTGTCGATATAGCTGAACCCCTGAATGCCCGGGGTATTGGGATCGCTGTCGAGCAACAGGAAGCCGAGCTTGTCGGTGCCGCTGACGAAATCGGTGATCTTGTCGGGCGCTGCGACGGTCGATGCGCTGGCCGACTGATAGCGGAACGTGTCCGCGCCGCTGCCGCCGGTCAGGATGTCGGCACCCATGCCGCCCTCGATCTTGTCGTCGCCGTTGCCGCCGCTCAGCGTGTCGATTTGCGTACTGCCGCGGATCGCGTCCGACCCGTCGCCGCCGTTGATGATGTTGACCGCGTTGACTGCGCCCTTGACCAGATCGTTGTTGGCGGAGCCGTTGACGGTGATCGTCACGCCCGACCCGCCGAGCAGCTGCTGCAGGTAAAGCTCGCTGTCGCCCGCGCCCATGTTGATCGTCAACGACCCGCCGCCCGACAGCGTGCTGGTCGCGGCAAAACCGGTGTTGAACTGCGTTTCGGTCATCGCCACCGCCGCGCCGCCGGTCAGCTGCAGGCCCTCGAACCCGGCGAGCGTCCCGGTGACCGTGCCCGACGCGCCGAACACCAATGTATCGGTGCCGGCGCCGCCATCGAGTACCGCGTCGCCCACTTGCGCGAACAGCGTGTCGTTGCCGCCATTGCCGTAGAGCGAATCCGCTCCGCCATTGCCGGTGAGCTGATTGTCCGCCGAATTGCCGGTGATCGTGTCGGCGCCGCTGCCGCCGATCGCATTCTCGATCACCGTGCCGCGCGCGATCGAGACGTTGCCGATGCGGCTGCCGATGTTGGAGAAGGTTTCGGCGTTGAGGTTGATCACCTGATTCTGACCGAACCCCGAATAATCGAGCGTGTCGATCCCGCCATTGTCGTAGATTGTATAGCTGTCGGTCGGGAACTGCGTCGCGTCGTAGACCGCCTGGCCCGAAGTGTTGTTGAAGCCATAGGTCGTATTGCCGGTGCGCGTGCTGGTGTTGGTGCCGTACAGGTTGGCGACCGCGACCCCGTCGGCGACCATCGGGGTCAGCACGAATTCCTGGGTGAAGCCCTGCGCCTGGAAATAGGTGTTATCGGTCTGGCTGAAATACGACATCACCGTCGTCGCCCAAGCGTCGTTGAGGTACAGCGAATCCGCCGAATAGCTCGCGCTGCCGTTGTAATTGCCGGCATGGCCGAGCCCGAGCGCGTGGCCGGTTTCGTGGATATAGGTCTGGAACGAATAGCTGTTGAGCCCGGTGCCGTAGTCGGTCAGCCACTGGGTCGAGACGTTGACGTTGGCGCTCGTGGTGATCCCGTTCGAATAGGACGCGCTGGCAAACGCGCCGCTCTGGTTGTCGTCATAGACGATCTGGCCGCCGGTGGTGACTTCGGTGAAGACGATCCCGGTCACGTCGGTCCATTCCGACAGCGCGGCGCGCGCCAGCACTTGCCCGGGGGCGGTCAGTGCCTGGACGTTGAAGGTGATCGATCCACCCGGGCTCACCGCGAAATGGTGGCTGTCGCCGCCCCAGTAACCATTGGTCAGCTGGTTCGCGATCTGGTCGTAGGTGTAGACCACGGGCGTCGGCGTGGTGAAGGCGGTCAGGTTGAACGCGCCGGTGCCGGTCTGATAGGCCGACACGTCGAGATAATAGGTGCCGGTCGCGGTCGCGGTGTAGCGGATCGCCGAGAACGACGCTTCGCCCGAATCGTCGTTGGTCAGGATCTGAGTCCCGCTGGCGTCGCGGAGCGTCAGGATGGTGTCGGTGGCGGTCGCCGCGGTCACCCCGCCGGTGCGGAAGATATAGGTCTGCCCGGCGGTCAGGCTGACGCGGTAGAAATCATGGTCGCCGCTGGTGTCGATATTGCCGTCCACGCTGCCCGTGATCGCCAGGTTGGCGGTCGTCGCGACCGATCCGGCGACCGAGTCGGCGCCGGTCGGCAGCACCGCCGCGACCGACAGATGGAAGGTGGCGGTGCTTTGGTCGGCATAGGTGCCGGCATCGATATAATAGGTGCCGGAAGTGGTCGCCGTATAGCCGATCAGCGAATAGCTGCTGTCCCCCGCGTCGTCGTCGAACGCGAGCTGCGTCCCGCTCGCGTCGCGCAGGACCAGATAGGTATCGGCGCCGGTCGAGTCCGAGGACGTGTGGAAGGTATAGCTGGTGCCCGCGGTCAGCGTGACGCGGTACCAGTCATGGTCGCCGAGCGTGTCGATCGACACGTCGACGCTCGACCCTGGCGTGATCGTCGCGGTGGTCGAGGTATCGCCGCCCACGGTGTCGGCGGCCTGGGGAAGCGGGACCGACACGAAAGCATTGCCGGGCGCGGCGACGGGTCCCTTGACGATCGATTCGCCGCCCGTCTCGAACGTCAGCGCTTCGTCGCTGGCGTCGGCAACGAAATCGCGAGTGGACGGCGAAAGCCGGTCGAGAAAAGTCGTCATGGCGATACCCCTGATAAGCTGGTCGGCTCAGGCCTCAATCATGGGGCGCGATGTTAGTCCAAGACACGCGCTGCGCAATGCCAAAGCGGTTGAGCGAGATTGCTATCGGCGGGGTGGCGCGGCGAGCATGCCGGCCGCGACATCGCGCGCGAGTCGGTCGATATCGACGGCGCGAAATCCACGGTCGGACACTGCCAGTTCGTAGCGCATCGGCGGCTGCGGCCGACCGGCACGAACGCGCGTCACGCTCGCCATGGCGACGCCCTGCGGCAGGAAGCGAAGTTCGACGCTCAGGCCGTCGCCGATCGTCCCGGAAACCTGGGCGGCAATTGGCGTGGCGCTCGCGGTCCCGACCGCGCGGATGAAGCGCGCACACGCCTCAGCATCGGTCATCGGCGGCGCGATCAATTTGGTACCGGTCGCGCTGCAGCGGATGTGCAGCGGCTGCGGTTTCGTCGCCATCGCTCCGGCTCCCACCACCATTACCAGACTCAAGCTGAACAGGCGCATGCGTATCGACATCGCCCGACGCTAGGCGTCGGTGCCGGTCGTGTCGACTATCCCTCGCCGCGCATCGAGTAGCGGATCTGGTCGAGCAACGGCTTGAACAGGAACGACAGGATCGAGCGGTCGTTGGTCTGGACAAACACCTCGGCGGGCATCCCGGCCTTGAGCGCGATCTGCGGCGCCTTGGCCAGTTCCTGCGCGTCGAGCCGCACCTTGATCCGGTAATAGCTCGCGCCGGTGCGCTGGTCGGTGGTGAGGTCGGGCGAGACGAAGATCAGGCTGCCGGCAACGTCCGGCGTGGTCTGGCGGTTGAGCCCGGAAAACGTGACGCGGGCCTTCTGCCCGATGCGCACCTGGTCGATGTCCTGCGGCCGGATTTTCGCATCGACCACCAGATTGTCGCGGTCGGGAACGATTTGCAGCAGCGGCTGATTGGGCGGCACCGCGCTGCCGATGGTCAGGAACGCGATCTTGTCGACCGTGCCCGATTGCGGCGCGCGGATCACGCTGCGGTCGACCAGGTCGCTGGTGGTCGCGACGCGGACTTGCTGGTCGTTGAGTTGGCCGACCACCTCGGCGAGCTGCGTCGCGGCGTCGCTGCGGATTTGCTTGTCGACGTTGAGCATCTGCTCGCTCGCCTCCGAAATGCGCGCGCGCGCCTCGGCGATGTTCGATTGCAGCGCGGCCTTCGACCCGCGCATCTGCACCGCAGTGCGCTCCATCTCGTTGAGCCGGTTGATCGTCACGAGTTGCTTGTCGTGCAACTTGCGAAGCCCCGCGAGCTCGGGCTCGACCAGCACCATCTGCTGATCGAGCGCGGCGATCTGCGCGTTATACGATGCGATCTGCTCTTGATATTGCCGCACGCGCTGGCCGAGCAGCGAAATCGTGCCCGACCGTTCGCGCTGACGCAGCCCGAACAGGCGTTGTTCGCGCAGCATCGCGTCCTTCGCCTTGGGGTCGGTGCTGGCGGTCAGTTCGGGCGGGAACAGGATCGACCCGGCGCCGTCGCGTTCGGCCTCCAGCCGCGCACGCCGCGCGCGCAATTGTTCGAGCCCGAGCGCGGCCGATTCCATCCCGACCGACGACACGCCGACGTCGAACTTCATCAGCACCTGGTCCTTGGTGACGTGATCGCCGTCGCGCACCAGCATCGCGGTCAGGATGCCGCCGGTCGGATGCGCGATCGTCTTGACGCTCGATTCGACCGCGACTTCGCCCGACCCGACCACCGCGCCGCCGACCTGGAGCAACGACGCCAGCCCGAAACAGCCGAACACCAGCACCGCGATCAGGATGAACGCGCGGCGTGTGCGATGGCGCAGCCGCTCGGCGCCGGGATCGGGCTCGGCATCGGGCCAGAAGGTATGCAGCGGCGTTTGCGCGTTCATCCGCCGGCTCGCTTGATCGGGGTCAGGTTGCCCTGGCCGCCCGGCGGGGCGAGCTTAGCCAGCACCTCGTCGCGCGGGCCGAACGCTTGCATCTGGCCACCACGCATCACGAGCAGCAGGTCGGCGACGCCCAGGATTTCGCGGCGATGCGCGACCAGCAGCACGATACCGCCGCGTTGCTTCACGCCCATGACCGCGCGCGCCAGGGCGTTTTCACCCTCTGGATCAAGGTTGGAATTGGGCTCGTCGAGCACGACCAGGAACGGATCGCGATACAGCGCGCGGGCGAGCGCGATGCGCTGGCGCTGACCCGCCGACAGCGTAGATCCATCCTCGCCGACCGCATAATCGTACCCGCCCGGCAATTGCACGATGATGTCGTGTGCGCCCGCCGCCTTGGCAGCGGCAATCACCGCCTCCGACGTCGCGCCGACTTCGAACCGCGCGATATTCTCCGCGATCGTGCCGGCGAACAGTTCGACCGATTGCGGGAGATAGCCGAGATGGCGCCCGAGCGTTTCGGGGTCCCATTGCTGGATCGCCGCGCCGTCGAGCCGCACCGCGCCCGCCGTCGGCCGCCACACCCCGACGACGCCACGCACCAGCGACGACTTGCCCGACGCGCTGGCGCCGATAATGCCGAGCACTTGCCCGGCCTTGACCTGGAAACCGACCCCCGCGACCGTCGTGCGCTGGCTGCCGGGGGGCGCCAAGGAGAGTTGCTCGACGCTCAGCAGATGCTCGGGCGCGGGCAATTCGGTACGGTCGGCGTCGTCGGTCGGGACCTGGCGGAGCAGGTTGTCGAGCCGTCCCCAACTCTGCCGCGCCATAACGAAATTCTTCCAGTTGGCGATCGCCTGATCGACCGGCGCCATCGCGCGGCCCGACAGGATCGAGGAGGCAAAGATGATCCCCGCGGTGGCCTTGCCGTCGATCACCAGCATCGCGCCGACGGTCAGCACCAGCGACTGCAGGAACATCCGCAACACCTTGCTGATCCCGCCCAAGGTGGCGATCGTGTCCGACAGCATCGCCTGCCGGTCGAGATAGTCGTGATGGACGCGGCGCCATTGCAGCATCAGCCGGTCGCGCATGCCGAGCGCGGTGATCACTTCGGCATGGCGCCATTGCCGGTCGCCGAGCGTGCGGCGCTGCGCCATGGTGCTGTTGACTGCGGCGACGTGGCGGCTGGCGGACCGCTCGGCCACCCATGTCAGCGCGGCGAGCGCGATCATGCCGACCAGCGTCACGACGCCAAGCCAGTAATGCACCAGCGTCAGGACCAGCAGGAAGAAGAAGATCCACGGCAAGTCGATCAGCGCGGGCGGGCCGGGGCTGGCGAGGAACGAGCGCAACTGGTCGAGGTCGCGCGTCGGGCTGATCTGTTCCTTCGAATCGGGCCGTTCGAGCGCGATTCGCGCCTCGATCGTCTGCACCCGCCCCGACAGCGAGCGGTCGAGCGACGAGGCGACGTCGGCCAGCATCTTCGACCGCATCACGTCGAACAGGCCGTAAAAGATGTACGCAATGGCGATCATCGCGAACACGCTGAACAGCGTCGGCAGGCTCTGCGATGGCAGCACGCGGTCGTAGACGATCATCAAATAGAGCGACCCGGCGATCGTCAGCAGGTTGACCATCGCGGAGAGCGCGATGATCGCGCCCAGCCCGCCGCGCAACCGCCCGAGCGCGACGAGGATTTCCGAATCCTTCCGGTTTCCCAGCCGTGCCATGATTACGCTCTACCTCAAAGTCGGCGAGCGCCATAGCGCCGCGCGCCGATGAATCCAATGGCTTGATTTTGGGTCGTTTCGTTACACCGCCGTCATACCGCGCGCGGAATGCGGGGGCGGCCGAGCGGGCATTCGAGCGCGGCGCGGTCCCATTTGGCCAGCTCGGCGGCCGCGTCATAGGTCGATTGGCAGAAGGACAGCAGCATGGCTTCCGGGTCGGGCGCGGCGCGCACCGTGTCGTAATCGAGCAGGAATTCGCCCATGTTGGCGTTCCATGCGGCCTCGGCGGGTTCGATTTTAGCAGCGTCATATCCCTCGGGCGACGGATAGGCATAAGCGTAGAACGCCGCCTTGGGATAGGCATCGCTCCCCGCCCAGAAGCCGACGCTGGCTTCCTCATGGCTGTACGCCTCGCACGTCACCGCGTCGGGCAGGCCGGGCATGCCGCCGGGATGCTTCGGTGCGACCCGTCCTGAAAAGCGCGTCGCGGCCAAATCCATGCTGCCCCAGAAGAAATGCACCGGGCTCGCCTTGCCCAGGAACCCGGTGCGGAATTGCTTGAACACGCCGTCGACCGTGACCAGCGCGCGGTGGAAGCGGCGCACCGCGTCGGCGTCCCACGGGCGCTTCACCTTGTCCTCCGCGAACGGGATGGCATCGGGAATCTCGCTAGGCGCATCGCTGACCGTGGCGGCG
Source organism: Sphingomonas bacterium (assembly GCF_028289855.1). GTDB lineage: Bacteria > Pseudomonadota > Alphaproteobacteria > Sphingomonadales > Sphingomonadaceae > Sphingomonas. Next base: position 7,911 of record NZ_JAQGKZ010000089.1, read on the forward strand.
ATGCCGAGATCGGCGAGCATCGCGATCACCACCGCGTACAGATCGGCGATGCTCCGCGCGCCGACCGGGATCATGCGATGCTCGCCATCGCTGGTCGCGACGATCAGCCGCGCGGTCGACAGGTTCAAGTCGATCTGCAGCGTCCGCCCCGGCCCCGCGGGCATCGGCGAAGTCGTCAGCCCGTTAGGCGTGACGTAGAGCGCGACGTGCCAGCTATGGTTGAGCCACGGCGTCAGCGCGAGCCGCACCTTGCCGACGATCTGGGCGATGAGGTGGAGATGCGCGGTCGTGTCGCGCCATTGCGGCCAGTCGAGCGCGGGCCATGTCTCCTGGGTCATTCCGGAAAATCTGCGTCGCTGGCGGCGATGATCGACCTTGCGGCCTCGGCTTCATCCTCGTCCACCAGGATGCCGGTCACTACGCCGCTCCTGTATTCGCTGCTGTAGGGTAACGGAAAGGCGGCAATGCCGTCGGCGTGCAACCGGCCGATGATGATATCGGCGACCATGGTGTCGAACCGGCCGATCTCGATCGCCGCCACGGCGTCAGACCGCCGTCCCGCCGACGGTCAGCCCTTCGAGCAGCAACGTCGGCTGCCCCACGCCCGCCGGCACCGACTGCCCGCCCTTGCCGCACATGCCGACGCCTTCGTCGAGCGCGAAGTCGTGGCCGATGCCGGTGACCTTGGTCAGGCTCGTCGGCCCATCGCCGATCAAGGTCGCGCCCTTGATCGGCGCACCCAATTTGCCGTCCTCGATCAGATACGCCTCGGTGCAGCTGAACACGAACTTGCCGCTGACGATATCGACCTGACCGCCGCCGAACGACTTGGCGAAGATACCCCTCTTAACGCGGGCCATCAGTTCGGCGGGATCGTCCTTGCCGCCCTTCATGAAGGTATTGGTCATCCGCGGCATCGGGGCGTGCGCGAACGATTCGCGGCGGCCATTGCCGGTCGGCGCGACACCCATCAGCCGCGCGTTGAGGCGGTCCTGCATATAGCCCTTGAGGATGCCGTCCTCGATCAGGATCGTCTCGGCAGTGGGGGTGCCCTCGTCGTCGATCGACAGCGACCCGCGTCGGTCGGCGATCGCGCCGTCGTCGACTACGGTGACGCCCGGCGCGGCGACTCTTTCGCCGATCCGGCCCGAGAAGGCAGACGTGCCCTTGCGGTTGAAATCGCCCTCAAGCCCATGCCCGATCGCTTCGTGGAGCAGGATGCCGGGCCAGCCATTGCCGAGCAGCACCGTCATTTCGCCCGCCGGCGCGGCGACCGAGTCGAGGTTGACCAGCGCCTGCGCCAGCGCCTCGTCGATCGCGCGGTTCCACGTCGCGGGCTCCATCAGCGATTCGTAGAGATAGCGACCGCCCAGCCCGAAATTGCCGGTTTCGCGCCGGCCATTGTGCTCGACCACGATCGAGACGTTGAGCCGCACCAGCGGCCGCACGTCGGTCGCGACGAAACCGTCGGCGCGGACGATCTCGACCACATTCCACGATCCCGAGAGGCTGACCGATACTTGCGCGACGCGCGGATCGCGGGCGCGCGCCGCTGCGTCGATCGTCTGGCAGAGGTTCACCTTCTCGGCGAACGGGACGAGATCGAGCGGGTCGGCGTCAGTGTAAAGATGACGGTTGGTCTTGGCCGGGGCGGCGGCCTTGGGACCCGTCGCGGGGTCGATCAGCGCCATCGTCTCGGCGGCGCGGCGGATCGCGGGGGCGCTAATCTCGTTGGCGTGCGCGAACGCGGTGGTCTCGCCCGACACCGCGCGCAGCCCGAACCCCGAATGCGTGTCGTAGCTCGCGGTCTTCAATCGCCCGTCGTCGAACCCGAACGCTTCGGAGCGGGCATATTGCAGATACAGCTCGCCGTCGTCGGCCTTGCCCAGCGCGGCGGCGGTCAGCGCTTGCGCCTCGTCGGGCGACAGCTGGTCGCGATACAGGAACTGGCGGGGGTCGGTCGGGCTGGTCATGCCCGGTATATAAGCGGGTTAGACGCTGGCACCAGCCGGATGATCGGGCAATTGGCTCTGGTCGGCGCCGTCCGCCGGTCCCCCGATCAGCACGAAGCGCCGGTCGCAATAGCCGCAATCGACATAGCCATGCTCGTCAATCTGCAGGAACACGCGCGGATGACCGAGCGCGGCGCCGCCGGGAATGTCGGTCGCCCCGTCGCAAGCGACACGGGGCTGGGAGACGCGGACGAGTTCGGGCGGGGGCAGCATGGTGGCGCGATAGCAAGCGGCACGGGCGGCTTCAATCACCAACGCCGCCTTGCCAAGCGCGGATCGCCGCCGCACCATGGCAGCATGTTTGCTTTCCGCATCGCCGCCGTGGCGCTGATCGCCGCCAGTCCCGTCATCGCCCAGCAGGCGAAGAAGCCTGCGGCGGCCAAAACCCCCGCTGCCAAGCCCGCGTCGGTAAAGCCCAAACCGGCACCCGCAAAGCCGAACCCCAAACCCTCGCTCATCACCATTCCGCCGCTTAGCCATGACGAAAAGGCTGGCTTCAGCGTGCTCCAGGTCGCGGTGCCTGATGCCGACAAGTTCATCGCCGAATGGAAACTGGGCGGCGGCGGCAAGAGCGCCACGACGAAAACGGTCGCCAACCGGCCGCTCTTCACCTTCCTGATCTTTCGCGGGTGCAAGGCGAATGCGGAAGCGCGGTGCGATATCGTCGCCGATTTCGTCATCACGCGGCCCGACGGCACGATCAACGATGAAAACAAAGGCGTCGTGGTGTGGGACAAGGCCGCGCCGACCGATCCCAAGAAGCCGTATCTCGGCGATGGGGCGCTCGGCTATGGCGTCGACGACGAGGGGCCGTTCGGCGACTATCGCGTCGTCGCGACCGTGACCGATCGCGTCGCCGGGGTGACGCTGACGACCGAGCTGACCCTGACGATCGCGCCCGGCAAAGCCGCGGCGCCCGCGAAACCGGTCAAAAAGGCACCGGCCAAGCCGGATCCCGCGCCGGCCGATCCGGCGACGACCGATCCTGCCACGCCGGCGGCGCCCGATCCGGCCGCACCGCCCGCAAAGTGACTTGCGCCAGTCGTCGGCAAGCCTAAGTCCGCTGGCATGACCGACGCCGCGATCTCGATCGACCAGCTTTGCAAGACCTATGCGGGTGGCAAGGTCGCGCTCGATAACGTCTCGTTCGATGTGCCGCGCGGCAGCATCTTCGGGCTGCTGGGCCCCAACGGCGCGGGCAAGTCGACGCTGATCAACATTCTTGCCGGGCTCGTCAACAAGACCAGCGGGCATGCCTCGATCTGGGGCTTCGACATCGACGATCACCCGCGCAACGCCAAGGCGTCGATCGGCATCGTCAACCAGGAAATCCTGTTCGATCCGTTCTTTACGCCCGTCGAAACGCTGGAAATCCAGGCCGGTCTCTACGGCGTGCCCAGGGCGAAGCGCCGCTCGATGGAATTGCTTCGCGCGGTGCATCTCGAGGACAAGGCGAAGGCGTATGCGCGCACCTTGTCGGGCGGGATGAAGCGGCGGCTGATGGTCGCCAAGGCGATGGTCCATTCGCCGCCGGTGCTGGTGCTCGACGAGCCGACCGCGGGGGTCGATATCGAATTGCGCCAACAGCTTTGGGCCTATGTCAAAGAACTCAACCGCCAGGGCGTGACGGTGGTGCTGACCACGCACTATCTCGAGGAAGCCGAGCAATTGTGCGACCGCATCGCGATCATCAACCACGGCCGCGTCATCGCCAACGAACCGACCCGCGAGCTGGTCGGCCGCGCACAGGAAAAGGTCGTCGCACTGACCGTCGACCGCGACGTGACGGTGCCGCCATCGGCGAGCTGTTTCCAGAAAGTCGAGCTCAAGGGCGAGCGCGTGCTCGAAATCACCTATCGCAAGGATCAGGCGAACGCCGGGCAAGTCCTCGCCGCGGTGCAGGGTGATGGATATGGCATCGTCGACGTCTCGACCAAGGAGCCCGATCTGGAAGACGTGTTCCTCAACCTGACTCGGGCTGCCAACGCATAGGGCCGGGTTCAGGCGGCCTTTTTCACCTCTGCAATCATGGTGTCGAGTTCGGCGTCGTTGAGCGCCGCTGCTCGAATAGCGGCGACGAGGATGTCCATCGCCGCCGGGCGCTCTTCCAAGGCGAATACGCGAACTTTGGCCGTTTGCTTCGGGGTCTTGCCCATCGTCGCGCAAACGGTGCGTACTTCCGTGACTGCCGGGTGCTTATCGTTGAGGCCCGCGCGGCGACCCACACCATACTGCGTGCCGCCGAACTTTTCGACGCGCCGCTTGGTGTCCGTCCCGGTCATGTGCGTTTTCCGGAACTGGTCATAGATGCGAGGCGTAACGTCGCGATAGCCGACATATTTGCTGAACGCGACGACCCATCCGCCGCGGCCATCGGGAAAAGCCACCCACTCGACCGCGTGCGAGCAGCCGTTGGCGACCGCATCATGCTCGTTCGTCTTCTTGCCTGCGAGGTTAGCGATCTCTGCCGCAAAACCAATCGTGTTGTCGTGCAACTCCTGCTTCGTCTGCACTAGCGTCGAATTGAACATCGGTTTTCTCCCGAAACATGGCATCGAATATTTGAAGCAATAGAATCGTAAAGTCAAATCCAAACGAAAATAACGCTTCCGACTGGTGAGAGAGGTTGGCCAGTTGGGTTCTGCAACACCTCGCAGAGGGAGCATGCAGGGGCTGTCCTAGTAGGCACCAAATATGCCACGGTGGTCAGATGAGTGGCTTTCACCAATCCGACGTCCTCATCATCGGCTCCGGTGCCGCGGGCCTTACCGCCGCGCTCAATCTCGCCGAGCGGTTCAAGGTCACCGTGCTCGCCAAGGGCGGGCTCGCCGAGGGGTCGACCGCGTGGGCGCAGGGCGGGATCGCGGCGGTGCTCGAACCCGGCGACACGTTCGAAAGCCATATCGAGGACACGATGATCGCCGGCGCGGGGCTCAACGACCGCAAGACGGTCGAGTTCGTCGTCGAAGGCGCGCCGCGCGCGATCGAGCGGTTGATCGACCTCGGCGTGCCGTTCAACGAGGAAGCCGGCGACCTCCATCTGACGCGCGAGGGTGGGCACAGCCATCGCCGCATCGTCCACGTCAACGACGCGACCGGCTGGGCGGTGCAGGAAGCGTTGCTCACCGCGGCGCGCGCGCATGCCAATATCACGCTCGTGCCCGACATGGTGGTGGTCGACCTCGCCACGTCGAAGCATGAGGAACGCTATTCGGGCGCGGGCAATGTCTGGGGCGTCTACGCGGTCAACCGCGCCAGCGGACGGGTCGAACTGTTCACCGCCAATGCGACGATTCTCGCGACCGGCGGGGCCGGCCGGACCTACCTGTTCTCGACCGCGCCGCGTGGTGCGACCGGGGACGGCATCGCGATGGCGTGGCGCGCGGGGTGCCGCATCTCGAACATGGAGATGATGCAGTTCCACCCGACCTGCCTCTACAATCTCGAGGTCAAGAATTTCCTGATCACCGAGGCCGTACGCGGCGAGGGCGGGCAGCTCAAGAACCCCAGGACCGGGCACCGCTTCATGCCCGACGTCGACCCGCGCGCCGAGCTCGCGCCGCGCGATATCGTCGCGCGCGCGATCGATGCCGAGATCAAGCGCGACGGGCTCGACTACGTCCATCTCGACATCAGCCACATGGGCGCCGAGTTCGTCACGCACCATTTCCCGACGATCTACGAGAAGCTGCTCGGGCTTGGCATCGACATGACCAAGGGGCCGATCCCGGTCGTCCCCGCGCAGCATTACACCTGCGGCGGGATCATGGTCGATCTCGACGGGCGCACCGATCTGCCCGGGCTGTATGCGGCGGGCGAGTGCACGCAGTCGGGGCTCCACGGCGCCAATCGCCTCGCCAGCAATTCGCTGCTCGAATGCTTCGTATTCGGGGAAAGCGCGGCGCGGCACATCAACGCGCATTGGGACGATCTGCCGCCGCCCCCCGCGATCCGGCCGTGGGACGAAAGCCGCGTGACCGATTCGGACGAGGAAGTCGTGATCCAGCAGAACTGGACCGAAATCCGCCGCTTCATGTGGAATTACGTGGGGATCGTGCGCACCACCAAGCGGCTCGAACGCGCTGCGCACCGCATCAAGCTGCTCAACGACGAGGTCGGCGATTATTACGGCCATTTCCGCGTGACGCCCGACCTGATCGAGCTGCGCAATCTGCTCCAGACCGCCGATCTGATCGTGCGCTCGGCGCTCCATCGCCACGAATCGCGCGGGCTGCATTTCACGCTCGATTATCCCGAAACATTGCCCGTCGCGGTGGATACGATCCTCGTTCCCTGATTCCGTTAACTATTTCAGACGATTGGGTTGCTCGCCCCACCGCTTTTCAGGCGCGGTTCATCGTGGATCGATAAATTGGGGATTCCTCAACCAAGCCGGGCGATACAGTATCTCCCGGCAACCAAGCGGGCGGGGGTCCATGGGTAATTCAGTGCAGCGTACCAGCAAGATTCTAACGGGTGTGATCGCCGGGTTGGCGATCGCGGGGTGCGTATCCGACAGTCGCCCCAGCCGCATGGCGCGATCGGTACCGCCCCCGGTGGTGTACGCCGCGCCGCGCCCGGTCGTCCAGCCTTTGCCGCCGCGCAACGTCGCGCCGCCCGAGGCGCTGGTCGCATTGGTCCAGTCGCTGACGCGCGATTTCGGCGGCAAGGTCGGGATCGCGGTCAAGAGCCTCGACGACGACTGGACGGTGACGTCGAACGGCGATCTCAAGCTGCCGCAGCAAAGCGTGTCGAAGCTGTGGGTGGCGATGACCGTGCTCGATGCGCGCGACGCCGGCAAATTGAGCCTCGACGATCCGATCACCGTCAAGAAGGAAGACCTCACCCTGTTCAACCAGCCGATCGCGGCGCTGGTGAAGGACGAGGGGTATCAAACCACGGTTGGCGAGTTGCTCCAGCGCGCGCTGACCCAAAGCGACAACACCGCTAACGACCGGTTGCTGCAATATGTCGGCGGGCCGAACGTGGTGCGCGCGTTCCTGTTGAAGAAGGCGATTGCCGACATCCGCTTCGGCCCCGGCGAGCGCGCGCTGCAGAGCCTGACCGCCGGGCTCGACTGGAAACCCGAATATTCGAAGGGCCGTGCGTTCGAGACGGCGCGCGCGCGCATCCCGGCCTCGACCCGGATGGACGCGTTCGAGCGCTATATTGCCGATCCGCCCGACGGCGCCGCACCGCGCGCGATCGCGACCGCGCTCGCCCGCCTCAAGCGCGGCGAACTGCTCTCGCCCGCTTCGACGCAATATCTGATCGGCACGATGGAAATGTCACGCACCGGCAAGCAGCGCATGCGCGGCGCGGTGCCGGAGGGCTGGACGTTCGGGCACAAGACCGGGACCGGGCAGAATTTCGGCGGACGCACCGCTGGCTATAACGATGTCGGCATCCTGATCGCGCCCAACGGCAAGTCCTTTGCGATCGCGGTGATGATCGGCGACACCGCGAAGACGATCCCCGAACGCCAGGCGCTGATGCAGGCGGTGGTGATGGGGGTGGTGAGCAACTACCGCTGGTAGGCCTGTTCTCCCTCTTCCCGGAAGGGGAGAGGGTTGCGCAGACTTAGGCTCGAAGAGCCTTAGTCGGAGCTGGGTGAGGGGTGAGCGATTGCATGGCAATCGCGCGGCGCCATGCGCCGCCCTACCCCTCACCGAGCTACGCTAGACAGCAAGCTGCCAAGCTTCGCTATCCTCTCCCCTAGCAAGGGGAGAGGGAGAAGAGGCGAAAGGCTTTGTCCCGGCGCGCAGCTACGCTATCCCTCGCCCACGATGCCCCATCTCTATCTCGTCGACGGCTCCGGCTACATCTTCCGCGCCTATCATGTGCTCCCGAAGCTGACCAACAAGCACGACGAGCCGGTCGGTGCGGTGTACGGCTATACGACGATGCTGTGGAAGCTCGCCGACGAGCTCCACAAGGCCGACGGACCGACCCATCTCGCGGTGGTGCTCGACAAGTCCGAGCACACGTTCCGCAACGAAATGTACGATCAGTACAAGGCGCAGCGCCCGCCCGCGCCCGAGGATCTCGTCCCGCAATTCCCGATGATTCGCGACGCGACACGTGCCTTTTCGCTGCCGTGCATCGAGGAAGCGGGGTGGGAGGCGGACGATTTGATCGCGTCCTATGCCAAGGCCGCGCTGGCGCAGGGCTGGTCGGTGACGATCATCAGCTCGGACAAGGATTTGATGCAACTCCTGACCGAGCCGAGCATCGATATGCTCGATACGATGCGCGACAAGCGTTTCGGCCCCGCCGAGGTGATGGAGAAGTTCGGCGTCGGGCCGGAGCGGCTCGGAGACGTGCTCGGGCTGATGGGCGACAGCGTCGACAATGTGCCGGGCGTGCCCGGGGTGGGGCCGAAGACCGCGGCCAAGCTGATCAACGAATATGGCGACATCGAAGCCGTGCTCGCCGCCGCGCCGACGATGAAGCCGGGTAAATTGCGCGACAATCTGATCGAGCATGCCGACATGGCGCGCCTCAGCCGCAGGCTGGTCGAACTGGCGTGCGACGTGCCGCTGCCGCAACCGCTCGAGGAGTTCGAGCTTCAGGGTATTCCCGATGCGCCGCTCAGGGCGTTCCTCGAGCATCACGGGTTCAAGACGTTGCTCGCCAAGCTCGGGCAAGTCGCCGATGCGCCCTTGGCCGAACCGGCGCCCGGGCTCCCCGGCGTTCCGGAAGAGGAAGACCCGCCCTGCGATCATGATGCCTACGAAACGGTGGTCGACGAGGCCGCGCTCGATCGCTGGATTCAAGTCGCTCGGCATCAGGGCTGGGTAGCGATCGATACCGAGACGACGGGTGTCGATGCGACGCGCGCCGAACTGGTCGGGGTCAGCATGGCGCTCCACGCCAACCTCGCTTGCTACATCCCGCTGGCGCATGGCGGCACCGACATGTTTGCGGAGAAGCCGGTTCAACTCGACAAGACTGTGGCGCTGGCCAAGCTCAAACCGCTGTTCGAAGACCCGGCGGTGCTCAAGATCGGCCACAACATCAAATACGATTTGATCGTGCTCGCGCGCGCCGGAGAAAGTGTGGGGGGGATCGAGGTCGCGCCATACGATGACACGATCGTGATGAGCTTCGATCTCGACGCCGGGCTCCACGGTCACGGCATGGACGAGCTCGCCGCGACGCACCTGTCGCACAGCTGCATCGCGTTCAAGGACGTGGTGGGGACAGGCAAGAAGCAGCTCGGGTTCGCCGAAATCGATTTGAAGACCGCGACCCGCTACGCCGCCGAGGATGCCGACGTGACGCTTCGGCTGTGGCGCCGGTTCACGCCGCGATTGCCCGCCGAACAAGTCACGCGCGTCTACGAAATGGTCGACCGCCCGCTCCCCGCCGTCATCGGCCGGATGGAGCGGCACGGGATCAAGGTCGATCAGGGCAAGCTTCATCAGCTCTCGACCGATTTCGCATACCAGATCGCCGCGCTGGAGGAGGAAATCCACGGCATCGCCGGGTTCAAGTTCACCATCGGCAGCCCCAAGCAATTGGGCGACGTGCTGTTCGACAAGATGGGGATCAAGGGCGGGCGCAAGGGCAAGTCGGGGGTCTATTCGACCGACGTCAACGAGCTCGAACGGATTGCCGCCGACAAGGATTCGCCGGGCCGCGAGATGGTAGTGAAGGTGCTCGACTGGCGCCAGCTATCGAAGCTCAAGTCGACCTATACCGACGCGCTGCAGGAACAGATCAACCCCGCGACCGGCCGCGTCCACACCAGCTACGGCCTGACCGGCGCGCAGACCGGCCGGCTGTCGTCGACCGACCCCAACCTCCAGAACATTCCGATCCGCACCGAGACCGGCCGCCAGATCCGCGACGCGTTCGTCGCCGAACCGGGCAACGTCATCCTCGCCGCCGATTACTCGCAGATCGAACTGCGCCTCGCCGCGCACATGGCCGACGTCCCCGCGCTCAAGGACGCGTTCGCGCGCGGCGACGACATCCACAGCCTGACCGCGCAGGAATTGTTCGGGGAGGTCAACCGCGACACGCGCGGGCGCGCCAAGACGATCAACTTCGCGATCCTCTACGGCATTTCGCGCTGGGGGCTGGCCGGCCGGCTCGATGTGTCGTCGGATGAAGCGCAGGCGATGATCGACCGCTATTTCGAACGCTTCCCCGGCATCAGCCGCTATATCGCCGACACGACCAACAGCGCGCGTGAGCTTGGCTACACCACAACGTTGTTCGGGCGGAAGACGCACTTTCCGCGGCTCAAATCGAGCGTCCAGCACGAACGCCAGGGCGCCGAGCGCGCCGCGATCAACGCGCCGATCCAGGGCACGAGCGCCGACATCATCAAGCGCGCGATGGCGCGGATGGAGCCGGCGCTGGCGGCGGCGGGACTGACCGGCACGCGCATGCTGCTCCAGGTCCATGACGAATTGGTATTCGAAGTGCCCGAAAGCGAGGTCGAAGCGGCCAAGCCGGTGATCGAACGCGTCATGGCCACGGCGGCCGAACCCGCGGTCAAGCTCGACGTGCCGCTTGCGATCGAAATCGGCACCGGACCGAGCTGGGGCGCGGCACACTAACTTGCACCACTCTACATCCCCTTTTCTCCGTCACCCTGAACTTGTTTCAGGGTCCATCGCGTTCCACACACGGCAGTGGTGGGTAGAGGGGTGGATGCTGAAACAAGTTCAGCATGACGGGTGGTTGTGGGGCACGCGCGCGTGAGCAACCGCACGACCTCGGGCGCCGCCTCCCCCGACGATATGGGCACGCTCGCCAAGGGCGGACGGACCAATATCGGCGGGTTCGCGATCCGGCTGGTGTCGCGGATGCCGTTCCTGTTCGCGGCGGGGCGGCTCTACGGTCCAGACGCGGTCGGGCGCTACGCAATCGCGGTCGTGGTGATCGAGTTCGGTGCGCTGATTGCGACGCTCGGCCTCAAGCGCGGGCTCGCGCTGGCGCTGGCCAAGGGCAAGGACGAGGCCTGTACGGTGTGGGACGCGATGTTGCTGGCGACATTGGTGTCGCTGGCGGCGGGCGGGCTGCTCTTCGCGCTGCCCGAGCTCATGTACCCCGACGGCGTCGTCACGCGCTTCGATCCGTGGTTCGCCTGGACGATCCTGCCGATCGCCTTGTCCGATGTGGCGGTGGCGGCGCTGTCGTATCGCCGCAACTTCCGAGCGGCGGTGACGGCGCGCGCGATCATCGAGCCGTGGACGATCTCGATCGCGGTGCTGGCTTATTATTATGTCGCGCGCGCCGAAGGGCTGACGCTCGCCTATATGACCGCGCTGGTCGCGGCGATGGTCGCCTCGGTCGTGCCGATGGCGCGCGAATTCGGCTGGCCGCGCGGCTGGCGCCCGCATCCCGGGCGCGTCGCGGCGATGGCGCGGCTCAACGCACCGCTGGCCGGTGCAGAGACGATCGAATGGGGCACGCGCAACGTCGATCGCTTCATCCTGGGGATGGTGTTCGAGCCCAAGATCGTCGGCATCTATTATATGGCGCAGCAAATCTCGTCGGTGCCGCAGAAGCTGAAATCGAGCTTCGATCCGATCCTGGGGCCGGTGATCACGCAGAGCCTCGCCAAGAACGACCGCGCCGCGATCGCGCAGCAAGTGCGCCAGGTCGGGTTCTGGATCATGTCGTTCCAGGCGATCGCCGCGCTGATGGGGTCGATCCCGGGCGAAGCGGTGATGGGGCTGATCGGTCCGCAATTCGTGGCCGGCACCGCGGCGTTGGGATTCCTCCTGTGGGGAGAGGTACTGGCGACGCAGGGAGCGGTCAGCGAGGCGGCTTTGGTGTACATGGCGCGGCACCGCAATCTGGCGATTTCGGTCGGGATGCTGCTGTTCCAGATCGCGCTCAGCTTCGCGCTGATCTTCGCGATGCGATGGCTGGATCGATCGGGGTGGATGATCTGGCTGCCTTCGGGTTGGACCAAGCTGAGCTTTCCGCCCAATTACCAGGCGGCGGGACCGGCGGTGGCGCTGATGCTGTCGCTGACGTTGACCTCGCTGATCAAGGCTGGGGTGTTGCGCCGGATGCTCGGCGCGCCGGTGATGGCGTGGCGCTGGTCGTTCCTCGCCGCGATCGCGGCGTCGGTGGTGGTCGGCACGCTGTTCACCTTGCTGCCCAAGCGGTTCGAGTGGGTCGAGCTGGTGGTCGGCGAACCGGCGTTGGTCGGCGCGTTCCTGTTCGTCGTGTGGCGCTGGTCGTTCAAACCCGAGGACCGCACGCTATTCGCGAAATTGCCGGGTGCGGGCGCGGAACCGTTGCCCGCGTAATTACAGTGTGGGGCCAGAGATTGCGCGCCGCGTTTTGACCGGGACATCGGCGAACAGCTTGGCCATCGACGTGTTGCGCGTGTCCGCATTGGCGTAATCGCGCGCCGATTTGCCCGCCAGATAATCCTTGCGGTCGGGGTCGGCGCCGGCATCGAGCAGCGCGCGGACCATCTCCTCGTCGCGGCGCAGCACCGCCTTGATCAGCGGGGTCTGTCCGCCGTCGCCGGCGATGTTGGGGTTGGCCTTGCCCTTCAACAGGATCGGCACCAGCCCGGCATAGCCATGATCGATCGCGACCATCAGCGGCGTGTTGCCCTGGCGATCCTTGAGGTTGGGGTTGGCCCCCTTGGCGAGCAGATAGGCGGTGTAGCGCGAATCGTTGCGCTTCGCGACGATGTGCAGCGCGCTCTCGCCCGAGGTAACGTCCTGTGTGTCGATGATCCGCGTCCCCGGCACGGCGAGGATCTTGTCGACATCCTCGCCCTTGTCGTCGCGCACCGCCTGGAGGAACGCATAGCCGGGCGAACCCTGGAGCTGCGCTGCGGCGGGGAGCGGGGCGGCGAGGAGCGCAGCGGCGAGTGCGAGACGGAGCAGGGGAGCGGCCATGGTTGCGATACCCGTGATGATGTGCGGCGAACTTGCGCGCCCGCCCCTAAACGATCAAGGCTGACGCCGCGATGAATTTCTCCCCAGCTACGATCGTTTTGGCGCTGGCGCTGGCCGCCTGCTCGCCGACCCCGGCCGCGCCACCACCGCTCGCCGGGGCGAAGATCGGGGGCCCCTTCGCGCTGACCGACCAGGATGGCAAGCCCGCCACCGACCGCAGCTTTACGGGCAAATACCGCATCATGTATTTCGGCTATACCTATTGCCCCGACGTGTGCCCGACCACCGCGCAGACCATCGGCGCGGCGATGCGGAACCTCGACAAGAGCGATCCGGTGGTCTCGGCCAAGGTCGTGCCCGTGTTCGTCACGGTCGATCCCGAACGCGACACGCCCGCGGTGATCAAGCAGTTCGTCCGCGCCTTCTACCCGCGCTTCGTCGGACTGACCGGCAGCGTCACGGCGATCAAGACGGTCGCGCGCGAGTACGGCGTGTTTGCCGCCAAGGACAAGCCGACGCCGAATGGCGGCTATCTGGTCGAACATTCCAACGCCGCCTATCTGATGGATCCCGACAACAAGCCGATCGCGTTGCTGCCCACCGATCAGGGCGCCGACGCGACCGCCGACGAGATCAAGCGCTGGGTCAAATGACCACCGACCGATTCTGGGAAACCAAGACCTTGGCCGAGCTCGACCGCGGCCAGTGGGAGGCGTTGTGCGACGGCTGCGGCAAATGCTGCCTGCACAAGTTGGAGGACGACCAGACCGGTGAGCTGTATCCGACCAACGTCGCGTGCAAGTTGCTCGATCGCCGCACTGCGCAGTGCAAGGATTACAAGAACCGGCGCACCTATGTGCCCGATTGCGTCCGGCTGGATGCCGTCAACGCCTTTACCACCGACTGGCTGCCCTCGACGTGCGCGTACCGGTTGCGCGCCAATGGCGAAAAGCTGCCCGACTGGCATTATCTGGTGAGCGGCGACCGTGAGGCGGTGCACCGCGCGGGTGAATCGACGCGCGGCTGGACGGTCAGCGAGGACGATGCGGGGGAGCTCGAATTCCACCTGGTCGATCGCACGCTGTGAGCCTCGATATCGACATCGTGCGCAACGCGCGGTCGCGGCGGATGCGGTTGTCGGTCGATGCGGCAAGCGGGCGTGTGCGGCTGACGTTGCCGCCGCGCGCGTCGTTGAAGCGCGCGATGGCGTGGGCCGACGAGCAACGCGGCTGGATCGAGGCGCAGCGCGTGCGGCTGCCCCAAGCGCGACCGTTCGCGCCGGGGGCGGTGATTCCGGTCGAGGGCGGGGATACGCTTATCGATTGGGACGAAGCGCGATCCAGAACGATCACCCTGGTTCGTCATGCCGGACTTGATCCGGCATCCATGTCCCACCCGAGCAACGAGCATACCGTTTCCCGGACATGGACCCCGGATCAAGTCCGGGGTGACGACAGGTTGGTCTGTGGCGGCCCGCTCGAAGGCCTCCCCCGCCGCATCGAATCCTGGCTGAAGCGCCGCGCGCTGGCCGTCCTGTCCGACGAAACCGCCGAATACGCTGCCAAGGCCGGCGTCACCATCACCCGTGTCTCGGTCGCCGACGCCAAGGCGCGCTGGGGAAGCTGCGCCTCCAGCGGCGCGATCCGCTATAACTGGCGGCTGATCTGCGCGCCGCCGCATGTCCGCCGCGCGACCGTTGCGCACGAAGTCGCACACCGGCTCCACATGAACCACTCGCCCGCTTTCTATGCGGCGTTGCGCGAATTGTACGGCGCCGATCCGGCGCCAGCGCGCGCATGGCTGCGGCGCCACGGCGCAGAGCTTCACTGGCTGGGGCGGCGTTCCTGAACGTCGCGCGGACGGTCGGCCGGGGCTGAGCGGTCGGGCGGCGGGGTGCGCGGCGGTGCCTTGCCGTTACCGGTATCCCCGCCGGTCACGCGGTCGAGCCATTTCTTGTCGAGCCGGTCGCTCTGCTTGGGCGGCCCATCGGGCGCGGTCTGCGGCGCGTCGTTCTCGGAACTTGGCGGTAAGCCGGCGTCGCCGCCACCCGTTGGCGGCTCGTCGGGGGCGATCTGATCCGGGGGTATCGGATTGCCGTCGGGATCGACGAACACGCCGTTGTCGGGCGCGCCGAACCCTTCCTCATTATCGAGCGCGAGATCGGGCAAGGTCACCGCGGTGTCGAATTGCTCGACCGGGCGGCCCGCCGTGGCGATCTTCATGAACGCGGCGAAGGCGCGCGCTGGTGCGGTGCCGCCCTGAAGCCCCGGCACGACCTTGGCGTCGTCGCGGCCCATCCACACGCCAGTGGTCAGCCCCGACGAGAAGCCGATGAACCAGCCGTCCTTGTTCGACGTGGTCGTCCCGGTCTTGCCCGCGACCGGCCGGCCGATCTGCGCGGCGCGGCCGGTGCCGGTGTTGACCGCGGTCTGGAGCAAATCGGTCATTTCCTGCGCGACGTACGGCGCGACCAGCACATGGCTGCGGTCGACTTCGTGCGTGTAGATCGTCTCGCCCATCGAAGTGACCTTGGTGATGCCGTACGGGGTGACGGCAACACCCTTGTTGGCGACCGATGCGAAGGCGCGAGTCATGTCGATCACGCGGACGTCGTTCGATCCCAGCACCATCGATGGGACAACCTGGATCGGGGTCGAGATGCCGAAGCGTCGCGCCATGTCGGCGACGGTCGAGAAACCGACTTCCTCGCCCAGTTTCGCCGCGACGGTGTTGACCGAATAGGCAAACGCGGTGCGCAGATCCATCGCGCCGGCATTGCGGCCCGACGAGTTGCGCGGGCTCCAGCCCTGGATCGTCACCGGCTCGTCGACGACCTGATCGCTCGGCCGCTTGCCGGCCTCGAGCGCGGCCAGATAGACGAACAATTTGAACGACGATCCCGGCTGGCGGAGCGCGGTGATCGAGCGGTTGTAGTTCGACGTGACGTAATCCTTGCCGCCGACCATCGCGCGGACGGCGCCGTCGCGGTCGAGGCTGATCAGCGCGCCCTGCGCGTTGCCCGGCGCGTTGGCGCGGATCGCATTGTCGCCCGCCGCCTGCATCTTGATGTCGATCGTCGTCCACACTTCGAGCGGGCGGCTCGGCTCGTCGATCAGATTCTCGAGCTGGGGCAGCGCCCAGTCGGTGAAATAGCGCACGCTGTTCTGGTTCGGCTCGGGTGCG
Organism: Sphingomonas bacterium; assembly: GCF_028289855.1. Classification (GTDB taxonomy): domain Bacteria; phylum Pseudomonadota; class Alphaproteobacteria; order Sphingomonadales; family Sphingomonadaceae; genus Sphingomonas. The sequence continues at coordinate 23,989 of NZ_JAQGKZ010000089.1, forward strand.
AGCTTGACCGCCTTGGGATTGGCGGCCGCCGCTTCCGCAGCGGTGATCTTGCCGGTTTCCTTCATCAGCCCGATCACCACCCCGGCGCGGCCGACCGCGGCCTCGGCGTCGGCGGTCGGCGAATAATGCGACGGTGCCTTGACCAGCCCGGCGATGATCGCGGCTTCGTCCAGCGTCAGGTGATCGGCGCCATGGCCGAAGAATTTGCGGCTCGCGGCGTCGATCCCGTACGCGCCGCCGCCGAAATAGACCTTGTTGAGGTACAGTTCGAGCACCTGGTCCTTGGTAAACTTGCGCTCCATTGCCAGCGCCAGGATACCCTCGCGGAACTTGCGGCCGAACTGCTTGGTCGACGACAGAAAGATGTTCCGCGCGAGCTGCTGGGTGATGGTCGACCCCCCCTGCGTCCAATGCCCTTCCTTGAGTCGCACCTCGAACGATCGCGCGACGCCGATCGGGTCGACACCCCAATGGCTGCGGAAGCGGCGATCCTCGACCGCGACCATCGCGTCCTTCATGACTTGCGGAATCTGGTCGTAGGTCAGCCACTCGCCGTAGCTCGGCCCGAGATTGACGATCGGCGTGCCGTCGGCGGCGAGCACGCGGATCATCTGGCCGTTGGGCGAGGATTTGAGCTCGTCGAAGCTGGGGAGTTGCCCGCGGGTCACATAGACGGCGATGACCAGCGCCAGAAACGCCAGAACGAAGGCGATGCCGGTAACGCGCAGCGCCAGCACGAGCCAGCGCCGCCATTTGGGTACGATACGAGTGGAAGCGCGCGCCACGGAAGCGGCGATACCGGGTTAGCGGACTCTCGACAAGCCGGGGTTAACTAAGCCCTCGGTTTGAAGTCGAGGCTGATGGAATTCATGCAATACCTGAGGCCGGTTGGCGGCGGACCATCGGGGAAGACGTGCCCCAAATGGCTGTCGCACCGCGCGCAGCGGCTTTCGGTGCGAGTCATGCCGTGGCTGACGTCGCTATGGTCGGTGACGTGATCGGGCGCGATCGGTTGCGTGAAGCTCGGCCAGCCCGATCCCGAATCGTATTTGTCGGCGCTGTCGAACAGGTCGAGATCGCACGCGGCGCAGTGATAAATGCCATCCGCCTTGTTGTCGTTGTAGATGCCGGCAAAGGCGCGTTCGGTGCCGGCTTCGCGCAGCACGTGATATTGCTCGGGGGTCAGGCGCTGGCGCCATTCGGACTCGGGCAGGGTGAGATGATCCATACCCCGAGATGTCGTGACGCGCGGGTCAGGCGTCAAGCGCGATGTGATTGATGCGGGTCAGGTGCGCGGCGATTCCGGCCAATTGCGGTGCGAGCCGTACCGCCCAGGTCAGCGCGCTTGCCCAACCCCGCGTCTCGGCGGCGCGGCGGATCGTGCGCGTCACGGCGAACGGACGGGAGAGGTCGGCGGTTAGGCGCTGCTGATAGGCTAGCGCCGCGTCGGGGCCGCCGCGCAGATACGCGGTCGCGGCGCGCAATCCGCTTTCGATCGCGATCCCCATGCCTTCGCCAGCCAGACTGGGAATGCACGCGCCCTGATCGCCGAGGCGGAAGATACCGGGCCGGGTATCCTCGGCGCGCCAGCCATACGGGACGTTGGCGACCGCATCGACGGGCGCACCGCTCACGCGATACGTTAGGCGGTCGCCGAGCCGTGGCGATTCACGCCCGAGCGCGTCGAGCAACGCATCGGGCGATCCCGCCTCGCTCAGCCGCGATCGATGCACCGCCATGCAGCAATTGACCGTGCCGTCCTCCTGCCGCGCGAGCCCGGCATAGCCGCGGTCGAACAAATGCAATTCGATCGTCCCGCCGACCAGCCGGTCGAGCGCATCGGACGGGCCGAGCCGGACGCGCAATCCCAATGTCGGGTCATCCTCGACCGCGACCGGCCGCGCGAGGCCGCGCAAATCGTGCTTGCCGGTGGCGAGGAACAGCGCGTCGGCGGCGATTTCACTGTCATCGGCCAACCGCACGGTGCGATCTTCTGCGCTGCGCACCGCCACCCCACGCTCGACCGCCGCTCCGGCCGTGACGGCATGCTCGATCATCAGCGTATCGAGCCGCCATCGCGATACGGCGAGCGCGGGACGCGGAAGCCACGTCTCGGCTTTGTGCTTGCCGGCGAACAATCGCAGCCGCCGGATATCGTCGCGATTGAGAGCGCCGCGGCGGATGCCGATGCCTTCGAGCGTTTCCAGCGTCCGCCAGCTGAGGAACCCGCCGCACAGTGCGTCGCCGGTTTCGCGGGTGCGCTCGATCAGCAAATGCGGCGCGCGGGCGCGAGCGAGCAGCAGCGCCGCCGCGGCGCCCGCCGGCCCGCCGCCGACGATCAGCGCAGGCGTTCGACGCAAATCTTTTCAACGCATAGGCGGAACGGAAAAGCGCGATAGACGCGCGCGTCGGATACTCCGGCCTCGGCGAGGATCGGCGGCCATTCGGCGGGGCGATACGACCGCGCGATCGACAGCGCTCCGTCGTGCCGCACGATACGGTGCCATCCGAAGATGCGCGCGAGGATCGGAAAGCCCCAATGCGCAAAACCGTGGCGGTGAAGGTCGTTGACCAGCCACCCCAACGTGCTTTCGCGGTCCATGAAGCGCAGGAAAGCGACGAGCTGGTCGTGCGTCATGTGGTGCGCGACCAGGCTGGAGATTACCATGTCCCAGCGCTGGCCCGCGAGATCGGCATAGTCGCCGGTGATCCAGCGGATGTGCATGCCGCTGGGGGTATGCTCTTTCGCCGCGAGTTCGCTTCGTGGATTGAGATCGACCCCGACCAGTTCCGCCTCGATCCCGCGTTTTTCCGCCCAGCGCGCGATCGTGCGCAGCATGTCGCCGTCACCGAACCCGACATCGAGCAATTTGAAGGCTTTTCGTTCGCCCAACGCCCGCCGCACGAAACTCAAGGTCGGCCGCCGCGCCATCGTCACGACATTGACCTTGGCGAGATCGCCGACCACCGCGGCATAGGTCGATGCGTCGAGGTCGTCGGCGTCCATCAACTCTTCGGCGATGGCGCGCTCCGCCAAGCTCACGCGGCGCTCCGAAACCCGAATCCCTCGGCGGCCAGCCCCGGCCCGAACGCCAGCGCCACGCCATGCTCGACCGGCGGCGTAGCGAGCATTTTCGCCAGCGTAAACATCAGCGTCGCCGACGACATGTTGCCGTTGTCGTTGAGCGTCTCGCGCGACGCCCAGAGCGCGCCTTGCGGCAAATGGTACGCGCTTTCGACCGCGTCGAGGATCGATCGTCCGCCGGCATGCACCGCCCAGCCGTCGATCTCCTCGACCTGGCGGCCGCCCAATGCGGCAGCGGCGAAGGCGGGATCAGCGAGCCCCGCGGCGATCCGCCCCGGCACTTCGCCCGACAAATGCATTGCAAAGCCTTGGTCGGTGATGTCCCAGCGGATCAGCCCCGCCGAATCGGGGAGCGTGGTCGCGAACGGCGCTTCGAGCGCGAAGCCAGCCGGATCGCTCGTGACCAGCGCCGCCGCCGCGCCGTCGCCGAACTGGAGCATCGCGAGCAGCGGCTCGATCTCGGCGGTGTCCTGCAAATGGAGCGTGCACAATTCGACGCACACCACCAGCGCGCGCGCGCCCGGCTCCGACCGCACGATATGCCGCGCGCTCCTCAGCGCGGCGACCGCGGCGTAACACCCCATGAAGCCGACCAGCAGCCGCTCGACGCTGGGCGATAGGCCGATCCGCGCGGCGACGATCTGGTCGATCCCGGGCGCGACGAACCCGGTACAGCTCGCCACCACCAGGTGCGTGATGCCGTGTAGATCGACTTGCTCAGCCAGCCGGTCGATTGCCACGATGCTCAGCGTCGGGGCTTCCTCGGCATAAAGCGCCATCCGCGCGCCGGTGCCCGGCATGAAGCCATTCTCGTAAAACCCGCCCGGCGCCACCGGCGATCCGCCGCCGGGCGCTTCGGGCAACACAGTCCAGCGATGCTCGATCCCCGACCGCGCGACCATCCGCCCGAACACTTTGGCGAGCCGCGGATCGGCGATCCTGGGCGTCGCCCAGTCGAGGAAGGCGTGGTGCGCGTCATGCTCAGGCACCGCGGTGCCGATGGCGTTGAGATAGGCGGTCGGTTGGGGCACGAAAATCTTTCTGCGTGGCCGCTATCAACAAGAGGGAGGGGCACGTCGTTCCCGCCTCTACGCCGGATTGGCGGTCGCGCCCATGATTTCCTGCCGCTAAGGGAGCGGCATGACCGTTACTCGCTTCGCCCCCAGCCCGACCGGCAATCTGCACGTTGGCAATATCCGCACCGCGATCCTCAGCTGGATGTACGCGCGGGCGACCGGCGGGCGGTTCGTGCTGCGGATCGACGATACCGACCGCGAGCGCAGCGAGGAGCGTTTCGTCACATCGATCCGTGCCGATCTCGCCTGGCTCGGCCTGACCCCCGATGCCGAGGCGCGGCAGTCCGAACGGTTCGGCCTGTACGAGGCGCAGTTCGAAAAGTTGCGCGCCGCCGGCCGAGTCTATCCCGCGTACGAGACCGCGCAGGAACTCGACCTCAAGCGCAAGGTGCAATTGGGGCGCGGGCTGCCGCCGATCTACGACCGCGCCGCCCTCGCGTTGGGCGATGCCGATCGCACGAAGTTCGAGGCGGAGGGCGTGCGCCCGCACTGGCGCTTCAAGCTCGATCTCGGGGCGATCGAATGGGACGATCTGATCCGCGGCCATCAGCGGTTCGACGCGGCGGCGATGAGCGATCCCGTCATTCGCCGCGCCGACGGCTCGTGGCTCTACATGCTGCCCTCGGCGATCGACGATATCGACCTGGGCATCAGCCATGTCGTGCGCGGCGAGGATCACGTGTCGAACAACGCGTTGCAGATCCAGATGTTCGAGGCGATGGACGCAGCCGTCCCGACCTTCGCGCACGCCGCGCTGCTGACCGGGGCGGAAGGGAAATTGTCGAAGCGGCTCGGCTCGCTCAGCGCCGAGCACTTCCGCGCCGAAGGGATCGAGCCGCAGGCGATCGTCGCGTTGCTCGCGCGGATCGGGACGAGCGATCCGGTCGAGCCCGTCGCCGATCCCGCGCCGCTGATCGCCGCGTTCGATTTCGCGCGGTTCGGGCGCGCGCCGGCGCGGTTCGACGAGGCCGAGCTGGCGCAAGTCAACGCGCGGATCGTCCACCAACTCGACTACGACTCGGTGGCCGGTCGGTTGCCCGCGGGCATGGACCGCGCGGGATGGGAAGCGATTCGCCCCAACCTCTCGACGATCGCCGACGCTGCCGACTGGTGGCATGTCGTCGAGGGGCCGGTCACTGCCACTTCTGACCCCGACGACCACGATTTCCTCGCCGCCGCGCATCGCGTCGCCGGCGAGATCGATTGGGCGGGTGACCCATGGCACGCGCTCACCGCGGCGCTGAAGGACGAGACCGGCCGCAAGGGCAAGCCGCTCTTCCTGCCGCTGCGCCGCGCGCTGACCGGCCGCGACCACGGGCCCGATATGGCCGCCTTGCTCCCGCTGATCGGCCGCAACCGCGCTCTCGAACGCCTCGCCGCGGCCTGATTCATCTTTTCTTGCGGAACCATATGTAACGTTGTATCATAACACAGACTCGGCGGCTGACGTCGAGGCAAGGAGAGAGGATACGGCGTATGTATGCGAACCAATTCGCTGCCGATCGCAGCTTCAAGCCGGGCAGCATGACGCTGGCGCTGGCGATGACCGTGCTGCCGATCGCGGGGCTGATCATATCGACCCACGCGGCCAGCATCATCCGGATCATCGACGGCCCGATCGAGGTCAGGAACATCCCGCTGCCCAAGGATCCGCCGCCGATCGTCAAGCCCAGGGTCAAGCCCGATCCGCAAACCCCGGTCAATGAAACGACGTACGTTCCGCGGGTCGATACGCGCCTGACGACCGACAACACGCTGACCACCACCACCGACCTGGGTACGATCATCCCGCTGCTCCCCGAAGTCGGGAACGGCACCGCCGTCACGCCGCCGCCGATCGCGAAGCCGGTGCTTGTCGGTGCGAGTTACGACCCGCGCTATGCCAACGCGCTGCAGCCGCCCTATCCGGCGTCGGAAATCCGCGGCGGCAATAGCGGCCGGGTGGTGATCCGCGTGCTGATCGGCGCCGACGGGCGGGTCAAGCAAGTCGAGCGCATCGCCGCCGCCAGCGACGCCTTCTTCGCCGCCGCGCAGAACCAGGCGCTGACCAAGTGGCGCTTCAAGCCGGCGACCAGCGACGGGACGCCGATCGAGCAATGGAAGACGATGAGCCTGCGGTTCGTGCTTCAGGACGATCAATAGGGAGTTTTCCTGCTCGCCTCTCCGCGAGAAGCGGTACCGGCCCGGCACCGCAGCGATTGGGCGGAGGCCCAATCGTCCGACAAGGACGGCGGGGCTGGTCTCGCACCGGCCCCGCCCCTATCTTGGCCGCATGGCCGTTCTGATCCGATTCAATCCATTGCGCGCGGTCGGCGACTTGCGCCGCTATCTAGCGTCGCGCGGGCGGCACGAGATCATCTTCCTGTTCGCGGCGCTGATCATCTGCACGTTAATTGTCGTCGGCTTCGTGCTCGGGTCGCACGTCGAGAAACTGTATAAGCCACCCGAGATCATCTACGTCCAGTCATGGCGCGCCGACCGCACCGATGCGGAAATCATCGCGCAGCAGAAGATCGACATGGCGCAGAAGAAGATTCAGGACGCGAAGGAGGCCGAGTTCGAGGCCAAGAAGCGCGCCGAGTACAAGCGCGTCAGCGATCAGATGAAGAAGTTCGGCATCTGACCGCCGACGCGCGATGGATGGGCGCCGCACTGGCGCTCGCCGAGCGTGGCCGCGGGCGGACCGCGCCCAACCCCAATGTCGGCTGCGTGATCGTGAACGGGGGCCGCGTCGTCGGGCGTGGCTGGACCCAGCCGGGCGGGCGCCCGCACGCCGAAGCGATGGCGCTGGCCGAGGCGGGTGCGGCGGCGCGCGGCGCGACCGTCTACACCACGCTCGAGCCGTGCGCGCATGCCAGTCCGCGCGGGCCCGCGTGCAGCGGCTTGCTGGTCGAGGCGGGGGTCGCGAGCGTGGTTGCGGCGCTCGGCGATCCCGACCCGCGCACCGATGGCAAGGGTCACGACCGGCTGCGCGCCGCCGGGATCGCCGTCGAAACCGGGCCGGGCGAGGCGGAAGCGCGACGCTCGATGGCGGGGTTCCTGACGCGGCAGGCGCACGAACGCCCCTATGTCACACTCAAGCTCGCAACCTCGCTCGACGGCTGCATCGCGCTCGCCTCGGGCGAGAGCCAATGGATCACCGGCGCGCCCGCGCGGGCGCACGCGCATCTCGAACGCTCGCGGCATGAGGCGATCCTTGTCGGGCGGGGGACGTGGGAGGCGGATGCGCCGACACTCGATGTGCGGTTGGATGGGCTGGCGGATCGATCGCCCCGCCGCCTCCTCCTTTCCTCCCGTCACCCCCGCGAAAGCGGGGGCTCAGCTTCTTTGTTGCTAGGCGGAGGAGGTAAGCTGGGTCCCCGCTTTCGCGGGGATGACGATTGGGAGTGGGTCGCTTCGCCAGCGGCCATCGCTGACCTTACCGGCATCGACCACCTCCTCATCGAAGGTGGCGCACAAACCGCTTCGGCCTTTCTGGCGGCGAACCTGGTCGATCGCCTCCTCCTCTACCGCGCCCCGATCCTGATCGGGGGCGGCAAGCCCGCGCTTGGCGATATCGGCTTGACCGGTCTCGCCGACACGCACGGTCGCTGGCGGTTGCGCGACCGGCGGATGTTGGGCATCGACGTGTTCGAAGAATACGAACGGACCCGTTAATGTTCACCGGCATCATCACCGATATCGGCACGATCGAGCGCGTCGAACGACGCGGCGACCTGCGCGTCCGCGTCGCGACTGCCTACGACACCGCGACGGTCGATCTCGGCGCGTCGATTTCGTGCTCGGGCGTGTGCCTGACCGTGATCGATAAGGGTCCGGGCTGGTTCACCGTGGATGTGTCGGGCGAAACCGTCGCGCGCACCGCGCAGGGGCAGTGGAGCCAGGGGCGCAAGCTCAACCTCGAGCGCGCGATGAAGCTGGGCGACGAGTTGGGCGGGCATATCGTCACCGGCCATATCGATGGCGTCGCAGAAGTCGTGCGTGCCGAGCCCTCGGGCGATTCGCGCGTCATCGCGTTCCGCGTCGTGGGCGACCTGGCGCCATACATCGCCGCCAAGGGATCGGTGACGGTCGATGGCGTGTCGCTTACCGTCAATGCCGTCACCGACGGACCGCAGGGCACCGAGTTCACCGTCAATGTGATCCCGCACACCCAGGCGGTGACGACGCTCGGCGCGCTGGCGGTCGGGCAGGCGGTCAATATCGAGATCGACGTGCTCGCGCGCTATCTCAGCCGAATGCAGTCGCTCGCTAACAGATAGTGCTGGGCCGCGAGCGCACCGCTTGCGGCCCGCCCCCTCCGTCAGCGCTACGCGCTGCCTCCTCCCCGTCCCGGGGAGGATTTAGAACTGGCAATGTTGGATTTCGTCTGACACCCACGATTCACATTGCAAGGTCAACAAGACAATGAAGAACGTCCTTTTCATGGTGTCACATGCGCGAGCTTCGGTAAATTTCGGTCGGCACCTTGCGCGTTCATGTGATTGCTGGCTTGGCAAATCACATTGCAGTGTGATAATCGGCGGATCATGAGCACCATGCTGATCGATCGCGTCCGCGATCTCGTCGCCACGGGCGGGATTTCCCGCTCCGGTCTTGCCCGCGCCGCCGGGCTCCACGCCAATTCGCTGCGCAGCCTGGACGAGCAGGAATGGAACCCCACCGCCGACACGCTGAAGAAGCTCGAATCGTATCTGACGCTGCGCGAGAAACGCCCCGCGCTGGTCCCGATCGAGGAGATCATCGAGGAAGCACGCAACGGCCGGATGTTCATCCTGGTCGACGACGAGGACCGCGAGAATGAGGGCGACTTGATCGTCCCCGCGCAAATGGCGACCCCCGACGCGATCAACTTCATGGCCAAGCACGGCCGCGGGCTGATCTGCCTCGCGATGACCAAGGACCGCATCGACAGCCTCGGGCTCGAGCTGATGAGCCGTCACAACGGCACGCGGCACGAAACCGCCTTCACCGTCTCGATCGAAGCACGCGAGGGCGTCACCACCGGCATCTCCGCACACGATCGCGCGCGCACTGTGTCGGTCGCGATCGATGCCGCCAAGCACAAGGCGGACATCGTCACTCCCGGTCACGTCTTCCCGCTAGTCGCGCGCGACGGCGGCGTGCTGGTCCGCGCCGGCCATACCGAGGCGGCGGTCGACGTGTCGCGGCTGGCCGGTTTGAACCCGTCGGGCGTGATCTGCGAGATCATGAAGGACGACGGGACGATGGCGCGGATGGACGACCTCGTCGCGTTCGCCGACCAGCACCGGCTCAAGATCGGCACGATCCGCGACTTGATCGCGTATCGCCGCCAGCACGACCACCTCGTCGAGCGCCGCGCCGAGGCGAAGTTCATCAGCCGCTGGGGCGGCGACTGGACCGCGCGGACCTATTACAACAAGGCGACCGGGACCGAGCAGATCGCGTTGATCAAGGGCCGGATCGATCCCGACAAGCCGACGCTGGTCCGCATGCACGCGATGAACGTGTTCGCCGACATGTTCGGCGAAGAGGGCACGCGTGGCGGCTTGCTCCCGCGGTCGATGGAGTTGATCGGCGAGGCCGGATCGGGCGTCGTCGTGTTGCTGTCGCCGAGCGGCGCGGGCGGGTTCAGCCAGGCGCTGGAGCGCAAGGCGGGCGGCCCGCCGGGCGATGAAATACGCGATTACGGCGTCGGCGCGCAGATTCTGACCGAATTGGGGGTCGAGGACATGATCCTGCTGACCAACACCCACCACACGCTCGTCGCGCTCGACGGCTACGGCCTGTCGATCGTCGGCGAGCGCGCGATCAGCGGCGGCGGCAACTGATGGCGCGCGTGCTGATCGTCGAGGCGCGGTTCTACGACCATTTGAACGATATGCTGTTGGCCGGTGCGCGCGCCGCGATCGAGGAAGCGGGGCATATCCACGAGACGGTGACCGTCCCCGGCGCGCTCGAAGCCCCCGGCGCGATCGCGCTGGCGGCGGAAGCCGGGCGCTACGACGCGTTCGTCGCACTCGGCGTGGTCATTCGCGGCGAGACCTATCATTTCGAGATCGTGTCGAACGAAAGCGCGCGCGGGATCATGGCATTGACGATGGACGGGATCGCGATCGGCAACGGCATCCTGACGACCGAGAACGAGGCGCAGGCGATCTATCGCGCCGATCCCGCACAGGCCGACAAGGGTGGCGGCGCGGCGCGCGCGGCGCTGGCGATGCTCGGCCTCAAGCAACGGTTCGGCTGACGATGCAGCCGCCGCCGTCGCGCTATCGCGTGGTCGAACGCGGCGGGCGGCTGGTGGTGCTCGATTCGGCGGTCGGCGGCGCGCCGCTGACGGCAAGGGACTTGTTGCCCGACATGGCTTCAGAGTCCCGGACGGATGATACGCCGCCGATGGTGCTGGACGAGCCGTATATGGACGAACAACCGCTCGCCGAACCTGTTGCGCCGGTGGCGCCGCCGCCATCGCGCTACGCCACCGCGCAATCGATGATCGCCGAGCCACCCGGCGCGCTGCGAAGCGTCGCCGAGACGGTCGCCGGCGGCGCGCGCGACGGCGACGGCCGGCTGTTGCTGACTACCGCACGCTGGTACGATGCGAAGGGGCCGCGCACGCTGGCGTTGGGAATGGCGGCGGAGCAACAGCTCGGTGGCGCGGTGCTAGCGTTGGTCGCCGCCGCGATCGTCGCGGTCTTTCTCGCGGTCATGGGCGATGTGATCGGCTGGATGATCGTGTTCGGCGCGCTGTTCCTGTTGAGCCGGGCCAAACCAGTCGCGACGCTGTGGATCGACCGGCTGGCGACGCAATAGCTCAGACCTTCTGGATCACCCCGCGGCGGTGGAGCAGGTCGAGTATCTTGCGCCATACCGGCATCGACATCAGCGCGGGCTGGCCGAACCATGGGTTGACGAAGCAAAACGCCAGCGCCGTTGCCGTCCCGAGCAGCACCGCCCAGCCGCGCCGCCGGATCAGCGCGGCATATTCGGGATCGAGATCGTCGGCGGCGACGGGTCGTGCCACCGCCATGCTGTTGTTCCACAGATTGCACACCGCCACGAACAGCAGCCAGAAGCAGTATGCCGCCGCGGGCACCAGCTTGCCATAATAGGCACTGACCAGCGCGGTGAAGAACGGCATGCCCGCGACCGACAGCAACAAAAAGAGATTGGGCATCACCAATTTGGGCGACCAGTGCCGCGCGCAATCGAACGCGCGGTGGTGTCCGTTCCAGAACGCGCCGATGACGAAGAACGATACGAAGAAGCCGATGAACTGCGGCGTCATGTTGATTAATGTGACGAGGAAATCGCGGTCGCTGGCGTCGCGTGGCAGATGCGGGAATTTGAGCTCGATCACCAAGAGCGTGATCGAGATCGCGAACACCGCGTCCGAAAAGAACACCAGCCGCTCCAGCGCGTGCGCCGGTGCGCCGTGGTGCATCGGCCGATCGGTTGTCGCGTCGCTCATCGAATCCCCCTTGGCCGTATGCTGCCCGCACCGACGCCGCTTGCCAAGCGCCCGCATCACCCGCCATCATCGTTTTTCGCACGGAGGAAAAGCCGATGTCCGACCAGTCGCTCTATCCGGTCCCCGCCGATTGGGCGAAGCGCGCCAAGGTGACGCGCGCGGGCTATGAGAAGTTATACGGCCGGTCGCTCGCCGACCCGGGCAGCTTCTGGCTCGAACAGGCCAAGCGGCTCGACTGGATCAAGCGGCCCGAAATCGCCGGCGACTGGTCGTTCGACAAGGCCGATTTCCGCATCACCTGGTTCGCCGACGGCATCCTCAACGTGTCGGCCAATTGCCTCGACCGGCACCTCGCCAAGAACGGCGACACCGTCGCGCTGATCTGGGAACCCGACGATCCGGCTGAGACGCCGAAGCGGATCACCTATCGCCAGCTCCACGCCGAGGTGTGCCGTTTCGCCAACGCGTTGAAGGATCGCGGCGTCACTAAGGGCGATCGCGTGACGATCTACCTGCCGATGATCCCCGAAGCCGCGGTCGCGTTGCTCGCTTGCGCGCGGATCGGCGCGATCCATTCGGTGGTGTTCGGCGGCTTCTCGCCCGAGGCGCTGGCCGGACGGATCGAGGATTGCGGATCGACCGTCGTCATCACCGCCGACGAAGGGCGGCGCGGAGGCAGAAAAGTCCCGCTCAAGGCCAATGTCGATGCCGCGCGCAAACTCGCGCCGGGGCTGGAGACGGTGATCGTCGTCCGGGCGACCGGCGGCGACGTGACGATGGACGCGGGCGACCATTGGTATCACGATCTGCTCGCGGCCGCGGCGCCTGGTTGCCGGCCTGAGCCAATGTCAGCCGAAGATCCGTTGTTTATCCTCTACACCAGCGGATCCACCGGTAAGCCCAAGGGTGTGCTCCACACCACCGGCGGCTATCTCGTCTGGGTCAGCCTCAGCCACGAACTGACCTTCGATTACCGGCCCGGGCAAATATACTGGTGCGCGGCCGATATCGGCTGGGTCACCGGGCACAGCTACATCCTCTACGGCCCGCTCGCGAACGGCGCCACGTCGCTGATGTACGAAGGCGTCCCCAACTGGCCCGACGCCAGCCGCATCTGGCAAGTGTGCGACCGGCATCAGGTCGAGATTCTCTACACCGCGCCGACCGCGTTGCGCGCGCTGATGAAAGAGGGCGATGCCTTCGTTACCGCGACCAGCCGCGCGACGCTGAAGCTGCTCGGCACGGTCGGCGAGCCGATCAATCCCGAGGCATGGCGCTGGTATCACGACGTGGTCGGCGAAGGCCGCTGCCCGATCGTCGACACCTGGTGGCAGACCGAGACCGGCGGGCACATGATCACGCCGCTCCCCGGAGCAACCGACTTGAAGCCCGGTAGCGCAACGTTTCCGTTTCCGGGCGTCGATCCGCAGATCGTCGATGCCGACGGCGTCGTGCAGAACGGCGCGTGCGAGGGCAACCTCGTCATCGCGCGTTCGTGGCCGGGCCAGATGCGCAGCGTGTGGGGTGACCACGAGCGCTTCTTCCAGACCTATTTCACCACCTACAAGGGCAAGTATTTCACCGGCGACGGCTGCCGCCGCGACGCGGACGGCTATTACTGGATCACCGGCCGCGTGGACGACGTGATCAACGTGTCGGGCCACCGCATGGGCACCGCCGAGGTCGAATCGGCGCTGGTGCTCCATCCCAAGGTCGCCGAGGCCGCGGTGGTCGGCTTCCCGCACGACATCAAGGGGCAGGGCATCTACGCCTATGTCACGCTCAACGCCGACGAGATCGCGACCGCGGAGCTGCACGGCGAGCTGATCCAATGGGTGCGCACGGAAATCGGGCCGATCGCCTCGCCCGATGCGATCCAGTTCGCGCCCAGCCTGCCCAAGACGCGGTCGGGCAAGATCATGCGGCGCATCCTGCGCAAAATCGCGGAAGGCGACGTGTCGAGCCTGGGGGATACCTCGACCCTGGCCGACCCGGCGGTGGTCGACGATCTGGTGGCGAACAGGGTCGGATAGTCCCCGATAATTCGTTATGGAGCGGGAACGGTTAGCGCTGCCCGCTGTTTAGGTACGAAGCGACGAGTGCAGAAAGAGGGCATGGCAGGATCCGAACATCCCTCGAGTACCGGCAACAAATTCGAACTCCTTGTCCAAAGCGTTACCGATTACGCGATCTACATGCTCGACCTGCAGGGTCGCGTGACGAGCTGGAACGCTGGCGCCCGGCGGTTCAAGGGATATGAACCCGACGAGATAATCGGCGAGCATTTTTCGCGGTTCTACACCGCGGAGGAGCGCGCCAAGGAAATCCCCCGGATCGCGCTGGAAACCGCCGAACGCGAAGGCCGGTTCGAAGCCGAAGGCTGGCGCGTCCGCAAGGACGGAACGACCTTCTGGGCGAACGTGGTGATCGACCCGGTCCGAGATAATGCCGGCAATCTGATCGGCTATGCCAAGGTAACGCGCGACCTCACCGAGCGGCGCGCGGCGGAGCAGGAGCTTCGCGCGAGTGAAGAACGCTTTCGCATGCTCGTCCAAAGCGTGACCGATTATGCGATCTATCTGCTCGATCCCGACGGGCGCGTGAGCAGTTGGAACGCCGGGGCGGAACGCTTCAAGGGCTACACAGCCGACGAAATCATGGGAGAACATTTTTCCCGATTCTATACCGATGAGGATCGGGCGGCGGAAATACCGCGCATTGCGCTGGAGACAGCCGCGAGCGAAGGCCGCTTCGAGACCGAAGGGTGGCGGCTGCGCAAGGACGGATCGCGTTTCTGGGCCAGCGTGATCATCGATTCGATCCGCAACGACGATGGCGAACTGATCGGGTTCGCCAAGGTGACTCGCGACCTGACCGAGAAACGCGGCATCGAGGAACAGCTTCGCCAATCGCAAAAGATGGAAGCGGTCGGTCAATTGACCGGGGGCCTCGCGCACGACTTCAACAATCTGCTGACTGGCATCGGCGGCAGTCTCGAGATGATGCAGGTCCGCATGGCGCAGGGCCGGACCGGCGACTTCGACCGCTATCTGCTCGCGGCGCAGGGAGCGGTTAAACGCGCCGCAGCGCTGACGCACCGCCTGCTTGCCTTTTCGCGCCGCCAACCGCTCGATCCGCGTCCGACCAACATCAACCGTCTGATCAACGACCTTCAGGACCTTATCCAACGAACCGTGGGCCCGAGCGTTCGAGTCGAGGTCGTCGGTGCAGGCGGGCTGTGGCCGACCCTGGTCGATCCAAACCAGCTCGAAAACGCCATCCTGAATCTCAGCATCAACGCGCGCGATGCCATGCCCGATGGCGGCAGGCTGACGATCGAGACCGCGAACAAGTGGCTCGACGAGCGCACGGCGCGCCAACAGGATCTGCCGGTCGGCCAATACGTCTCGATCTGCGTGAGCGATACGGGCACGGGGATGGCCCCCGACATCGTCGCCAAGGCGTTCGAGCCCTTCTTTACAACCAAGCCGCTCGGGCAGGGCACCGGGCTGGGGCTGTCGATGATCTACGGCTTCGCGCGCCAATCGGGCGGGCAAGTCAGGATCTATTCGGAGGTCGGCCAAGGCACGACGATGTGCATCTACCTGCCGCGTCACGACGAAGAGGCGGTATCGGAAGACGAAGCAAATTCGTCCATGTCGTCGGAGCCCGTCGGAGACGGCGAAGTCGTGCTGCTGATCGACGACGAGCCGACGATCCGGATGCTTGCCGGCGAAGTGCTGACCGAAGCGGGATATGCGGTGATCGAGGCGCCCGACGGCCCGACCGGGCTTCGCATCCTCGAATCGAATGCCAGGATCGATTTGCTGATCACCGATGTCGGCTTGCCCGGCGGGATGAACGGCCGGCAAGTCGCCGACGCGGCGCGGGTGAGCCGCCCCGACCTCAAGGTGCTGTTCATCACCGGCTATGCCGAGAATGCTGTGGTCGGCGGCGGACGGCTGGAGAAGGGGATGTTTCTCCTGTCGAAGCCGTTTCAGGTCGAGCTCCTGCCCAGTCGCGTTCAGGAGATCATTCGGCGCTAGGGGCCGGCGGCCCCACGAAACAGGCGATCTCCTGCATCCCATCGGGGAGCGGATAGCCCGTCACCTTGATCCCCGCGGCGTCGAGCCAGGCGTGCGCGTCGATCGGTCGCTCGCCTTCGGCGGGCGCGCCGAAATGCATCACGCTGGCGATCCCGCGCCGCTTTAGCATCACCCGAGCCGCCATCGCTTGTTGCAGGCAGACCGTGCGGAACGGCAGGAACGGCGCCGAGGCGCGGATCGCCCAGCGCACCGCGCGCGCGGTCGCGGCATCGGCCTCATCGGTCGGCGCGGCATGATCGGTGGCGCGCGGATCGTCGGGCCGGGTGAAGTCGCCGAGCGATTTCGACACGCGCGAGAACGGATGGATCGCCAGCGTGACCCGCGCCGCCAGCATCGCCCCACATGCCTCGGCGACCATCGCCTGACGGCGCCAGCCTGTGGTGGCGAGGGTGCGGATTTTGCGGGCTACGGACATCGTATTTTTCGTCGCACGAAACTTGATTCGTGTCGATTGCACGCGCCCAGCCGTGCCGCTATAGCGACGTAACACACAAGTGTGCGGAGAGATTTTCGATGAAAACCAAGGTTTTGACTCGGGCGATGCTGGGCGTCGCCGCGCTGGCGATCGCGATTCCGACGGTCGCGCAAGTTACCAAGGCACGGTACGGCACGTTCGGCATCGACCTGACCGCGGCGGACAAGACCGTCAAGCCGGGCGACGATTTCTGGACCTATGCCAACGGCGCTTGGGCCAAGCGCACCCCGATCCCCGCCGACAAGGGCGGCGTCGGTTACGGCAACATTCTGTCGGATGAGGCCGAGGCCAATGTCCGCACGATCCTGACCGACATGGCGGCCAACCCCGCAGCGTATGGCGCGACCGGCAAGCAGGTCGGCGATTTCTACGCCAGCTGGATGGACGAGGCGGGAATCGAGGCCAAGGGCACCGCGCCGCTCAAGCCCTATCTCGCGAAGATCGCGGCGGTGAACGACCTGACCGGACTGCAGACGCTGTTCGCGACCACCGGCTATACGTCGCCGATCGACGTCGGGATCATCCCGAACCTGGCGGATCCGACGCACTACACCGTCGCCGTCGGGCAGAGCGGGCTCGGCATGCCGCGCGATTACTATCTGCTGCCGGGCGCGAAATACGAAGGCTTCCGCACCGCGTACAAGGCGTACATCAAGCAGATGCAGGAGCTCGCCGGCATTCCCGACGCGGGCGCCAAGGCCGATGCCATCTTCGCGCTCGAAACCGCGATGGCCAAGGAACAATGGTCGCCCGAACAGAGCCGCGACATCGCCAAGCTCAACGATCCCGAGACGCTCGCCGGGCTGAAGGCCAAGGCGCCCGAGGTCGATTGGGCGCTGATGCTCAAGACCGCGGGCCTCGACAACACGCCGACCGTGCTGATGACCAACAACACCGCGCTGACCGCGATGGGCAAGATCATGGTCGCGACCCCGCTTCAGACGTGGAAGGACTATGTCGCCTATCACTTCGTCAGCGATCACGCGACGTTCCTGCCCAAGGCGTTCGACGACGCGCAGTTCGGTTTCTATTCGAAGACTTTGGGTGGCGTTCAGGTCAAGCGCGACCGCTGGAAACGCGGCGTCCAGTTGATGAACGGTGCGCTCGGCGAGGCGGTCGGCCAGCTTTACGTCAAGCGTTACTATCCGGCCGCCAGTCAGGCCAAGATGGCCGAGTTGATCGAGAATTTGCGCACCGCCTATCACGAACGCATTTCGAGCGCGGCGTGGATGGACGATGCGACGCGCAAGGCCGCGCTGGTCAAGTTGCAGGCGTTCGAACCGCGGATCGGCCATCCCGACAAATATATCGACTATTCGTCTCTGTCGGTCGATCGCGGCGATTTGCTCGGCAATGTGATGCACTCGGGCGAGTTCCAGCACCAACTCGAACTGACGCGCTTTGCCAAGCCGGTCGACCGCACCCTGTGGGGCATGACGCCGCAGACCGTGAACGCCTATTACAACCCGCTGGCCAACCAGATCACCTTCCCGGCGGCGATCCTGCAGCCGCCCTATTTCGACCCGAACGCCGATCCGGCGGTGAACTATGGCGCGATCGGCGCGATCATCGGGCACGAAATGGGTCACGGCTTCGACGATCAGGGCAGCCAGTTCGGCCCGACCGGCAAGTTCGAGAATTGGTGGACCCCGGCGGCGAAGAAGGCCTATTCGGAGCACACCGCCGCGCTGTCCGCGCAGTACGACACGTACGAGCCGGTCGCTGGCGTCAAGGTCAACGGCAAGCTGACGCTGGGCGAGAATATCGGCGACTTGAGCGGTATCGAGAATGCCTATGAGGCGTATCAATTGTACCAGGCCAAGCACGGCAAGGCCAAGGTGATCGGCGGGCTGACCGGTGACCAGCGCTTCTTCCTCGCCTATGCCCAGGCGTGGCAATCCAAATCGCGCGACGACCGGCTGCGTCAGCAAGTGCTGACCGACCCGCACTCGCCGGCGATGTTCCGGGTGAACGGCGTCGTCCGCAATTTCGACCCGTGGTACAAGGCGTTCAACATCCAGCCGACCGACAAATTGTATCTGTCGCCCGAAAAGCGCGTGCATATTTGGTGAGCGGACGGCCTGGATTTGCCTCGGCAAATCCAGGACTCGTCACGGCGGCCGGCGAGCCGGCTTGCCCGGCTCGTCCGACGGCGTGACGTTATTTTGAGAAGGGCGCTCGCGAGCAATCGCGGGCGCCTTTTCGCGCCCTAGACCTTCACCACGCCCATATCGATCAAACTCCGCGCAGTATCGACCACGCTGTCCTCGACCTTACGCGGCGCCCAGCCGAGTTTCTCGACTGCGCGGGTCGGTTCGGCATGGCGGGTCTTGCCGAGTTCGTCGACCACCTGGCGGATCATCGGATCGAACAAGGCGAGCAACCGCATCACCCAATTGGGCATCCGCCGCGTCGGCACCTTCTTCGCCTCCGCCGGCATCCGCGCGCGCAGCACCGCGCCGATTTCGCCGAGCCGCAGGAAGCCGTTCTGCGCGACCGTCATGAAGCGCTCGCCATGCATGTCGGGCGCGGTGAGCGCGCGAACATGGAGGTCGGCAACGTCGCGCACATCGACCAGGTTGAAGCCGAGATCGGGCAGCGCCGGATATGCCCCTTCGAGCACGCGCTTGACCACTTCGAGCGAGGGCGAGAAATCCTGGCTGAGCAGCGGGCCGATCACGAGGCCCGGATTGACCGAGACATATTCGAGGCTGCCGCCTTCGTCGGCAATCCAGTCGCGCGCGGCGCGCTCGGCGATCGTCTTCGACTTGGCATAGGCCCCCACATTGCGCGCGGTGACGTCGGTCCAGTCGGATTCGGTGAAGCTGTCCTTGGTTGCCGCGCGGCCATAGAAGATCGCCGCGACCGACGACGTCATCACCAGCCGCGTCGCGCCGGCATCGCGAGCGAAGCGTAGCGCGCGCAATGCCCCGTCGCGCGCGGGCACGATCAGATCGTTCTCGTCCTTCACCGCGCCCGACGGGATCGGCGAGGCCATGTGGACAACATGGCTGCACCCCGCCATTGCCTCCGCCCAGCCGGCGTCATGCATCAGATCGGCGGCGAAGAAATGGAGCCGGTCGTTATCGGTCGCCAGCGCCCGGCGCACCTCGGCTTCGCGCGCGAGATTGCGGATCGTCGCGTGGACGGTCCAACCCTCGGCGATCAACTGGCGGATGGTGAAGCCCGCGATATAGCCGCTGCCCCCCGACACCAGCACTGTCTGCGTCATCGATCGTCTCCCCGGAAGCGCCTATGCCGGGATACGGCGCGCGCGGCAATTCGGTTGCGATTGACCAGGGCGGCGGCGCGCGCGACACCCCGATCATGAAGGCGCTCGTCGTTTCCGAACTGGCCGCGGACTTCGCCGGGTGCGCGCTGGCGGACGTGCCCGATCCGGTGCGCGTCGCGGGGCAAGTGCTGATCCGCGTCCGCGCAGCATCGCTCAACTTCCCCGACCTGCTGATGACCGAGGGCAAGTATCAGTTGAAGCCCGACCTCCCTTTCGTGCCCGGCATGGAGGTGGCGGGCGAGGTGGTCGCGGCCGATCGCGATAGCGGTTTCGCGGCGGGCGACGCGGTGGTCGCGGGGACTCGGCTGGGCGGGTTTGCCGAATTCGTCACGGTGGATGCGCGGAGCGTCCGCGCCATACCCGCCAACCTCGACTACGCCAGGGCGGCGAGCGTCGGCGCGGCGTATAACACCGCTTATGTTGCGCTGGGGCGCTGCGCCAACGTTCAGCCGGGCGAATGGGTGGTCGTCCACGGCGCGACGGGTGGGGTTGGGCTGGCGGCGGTCGACTTGGCCAAGGCGCTCGGCTGCCGGGTAATCGCTACCTCGCGTTCGGCGGACAAGCTGGCGATAGTCGCGCGCCACTATGCGCCCGACGCGATGCTGATCGCGCCCGGCTTCCGCGAGGCCGTCAAGGAGCTGGCCGGCGGCGGCGCAGACGTGATCTACGATCCGGTCGGCGGCGACGTGTTCGACGAGAGCACGCGCTGCATCGGCTTCGGCGGACGATTGCTGGTGATCGGTTTCACCTCGGGCCGGATCGCGACCGTCCCGACCAACATCCCGCTGATCAAGGGATTCTCGGTGATCGGCGTTCGCGCGGGCGAATATGGCCGGCAATTCCCCGACAAGGGCCGCGAGAATCTGGACGCGATCTGGGCACTCGCCGCCGAAGGCCGTATCCGCCCCCGCGTCGATATGCGCTATCCGCTAACTGATTGGCGCACCGCGTTCGAGGCGATGCGCGACAGCCGGGTGGTGGGGAAGATCGTGATCGAGCCCTAGATCCCGGCGAATGCGCGCAGGGAATTTGGATCAACTACCAGCAACGACCGGTAGAGCGGCACGACCCAATCGTTCGCTGCCAATGCAAGGATATGCCCGCTCGCCGACTTGCGGCTGAGCCCGCACATTTCGGCGAGGTCGGCTTGCGTCACGGCGACGACGCCCTCGGCGTCGGCGAGTTGCGCCAGCCGCGCCGCGACTCGCTGGCGCGGGGTCAGGCATAGATTCAGCGCGGCGGCGTGGACCGCGGCGTCGAGCTGGTCGTAGAGCAATGCGATCACCGCCGCCCACGCGCCGGGCGCGCGGTCGGCGATGCCGGGCAGCGCGATGTCGGGGACCAGCAGCACATGGCTCGCGCGTTGCGCGCTAGCGGTCACGATCCGCCGCCCGCCACCGAAGCGCCGCGACTGGCCGATCGCCTGTCCCGGTCCGACCAGCCCGATCAGCACACCGCGCTCGTACCCGGCGCTTGCTTCGAGCCGCAGCACGCCGTCGATCACCAGGCACAGCCCCGGCTCCTCGTCGCCTTCGCTGTAGATCCATTGCCCCTCGTCGAGCGCGCGCACCCGGCCCGCCGCGACCAACGCCTCGGCGAGTTTCGCATCAAGTCCGGCGAACCAGCGGCCACGCTTGAGGGCGGTCATCACCTCCATTTCTAATTGTTACGATCGTAGCATTCGGTCGGCAAGCGACTCGCTATGGTCGATCAACAAGGAGAGGGAAAATGCATATCCAGCCGATCACCGATCATTGCGGCGCCGAAGCATCCGGCATCGATCTCAAGACGCTCGACGATGCCGGGATGGACGCGCTCAAGGCGGCGCTGTTCGAGAATGGCGTGCTGTTCGTCCGCGACCAGGAGCTGACCCCGGAGGATCACATCGCCTTCGCGCGGCGCTGGGGCGATATCGATATCAACAATTATTTCCCGGCCAATGGCGGCCATCCCGAGATCGCCGAAGTGCGCAAGGCCGAGGCGCAGACCACCAATATCGGTGGCGGCTGGCACACCGATCACAGCTACGATCAGGTGCCCGCAATGGGATCGATCCTGCTCGCACGCGAGACTCCGCCGACCGGCGGCGACACGCTGTTTTCGAGCCTGGGCGCGGCGTACGATTCGTTGTCGGACGGGCTCAAGGCGACGCTGGAGACGTTACGCGCCGTGCATTCCGCCGACCACATTTACGGCGAGGACGGCATCTATGCGAAGACCGACCAAGGCGCCGATCTGAAAGGTCAGGACATCAGCGCCAACGCGGTCCATCCGGCGGTGATCCGCCACCCGGTGACCGGACGAAAGATCCTCTACGTCAACCCGGCCTTCACGCTCCATTTCGAAGGCTGGACGCGCGAGGAAAGCATGCCGCTGCTCGCCTATCTCTATTCGGTCGCGATGCGGCCGGAATTCCACTGCCGCCTGCAATGGGCGCCGGGGAGTCTCGCGGTGTGGGACAACCGGTCGACCTGGCATTTGGCGATGAACGACTATCACGGCCACCGCCGGCTGATGCACCGGATCACGATTTCGGGTGTGCCGCTCGTCTAACCGGTCGCCAAAAAAAACATAGCTTCTCAATCAATTGCGCCCAAAGAAGCGGTGGCGCCAGTATTTTTTTGCGCCGGGAGAGAAGATGACCGTCCCGATCCGTATTCTCGTCGTCGACGATTCGATGACGATCCGCGCTATGTTGGAGACGGTTTTCGCGCGCGAACCCGGCGTTAAAGTGGTCGGAGTCGCCTCCAGCGCGGAGGAGGCCGAGCGGATGATCGACCAATTTCGTCCCTCGGTGGTCACGGTCGATATCGCAATGCCGGGGATGGACGGACTGGCGCTGCTCGACCGCCTGGTCGCCGAAGGCCAGACCCACGTCGTCATGCTGTCGAGCCATACAGAATCGGCGATCGAATCGCTCGGCCGGGGCGCCGTCGGGTTCTTCGACAAAAGGCGAATTCTCAGCGATGCAAAGGGTCTGGTGCAGCTTATCCGTCGCGCCGCGCGAGGGAGCATCGCGCGGAACCCGATTCTGTCCTGAGTTCCGCTACTTCATTAAGACCAATTCTTCCGCCATCGTCGGATGCAGCGCGACGGTGGCGTCGAAATCGTCCTTGGTCAGCCCGGCCTTCACCGCGATGGCGGCCGCCTGCAAAATCTCCGCGGCTTCGGGCCCGATCATGTGGATGCCGAGGATCTTGCCCGTCGTGCCGTCGCAGATCATCTTATAGAGCGCGCGCTCGTTGCGGCCGGCCAGCACGTTCTTCATCGGGCGGAAATCGCTGGTGTAGACCTTGACCGAGCCGTGTTTCATCTTGGCCTGGCTTTCGGTCATGCCGACCCCGGCCATTTGCGGATGGCTGAACACCGCCGCCGGGATGCAGTGATAATCGACCCGCGTCGGCTTGTTGCCGAACACCGTGTCGGCGAACGCTTGCCCCTCGCGGATCGCGACCGGCGTCAGCTGAACGCGGTCGGTGACGTCGCCGACCGCATAGATGCTCGGAACGTTGCTGCGATTGTCCTCGTCGACCTTGACCGCGCCCTTTTCGGTCAGTTCGACCCCCGCCGCCGCCAAGCCGAGATTCTCGGTATTGGGCACGCGGCCGGTCGCGAACATGACGCAATCGACCTCGATCGGGTCGTGGTTCGACATCGACACTTTCAGCGACCCATCGGCTTGCTGTTCGATGCCGGAGAATTTGGCGTTAAATCGGAAATCGATGCCCTTCATCATGCTGATCTGGAGCAACCGGTCGCGGCAGGATTCGTCATAGCCGCGAAGGATCACGTCGGTGCGGTTGATCAGCGTCACGTGCGCGCCGAATTCGTGGAAGATGCCGGCGAATTCGTTGGCGATATAGCCCGCGCCAGCGATCAGGATGCGCTTGGGAATATCGGGCAGATGGAACGCCTCGTTCGAGGTAATGCCAAATTCGTGCCCGGGACAGGTCGGGATGTGCGGCCGCGCGCCGGTGGCGATCAGGATGTACTTGGCGGTGATCTCGCGGCCCGAGGCCAGGCGGACGTTGTTCGGCCCGGTCAACTCGGCATGTTCGTGGATGATCTCGACACCGTGCGTGTCGAGCGTGTTGGTATAGGCCTGATTGATCCGGTCGACTTCCTCGAACACGTTTGCGGTCAGCGTCTTCCAGTCGAAGCTGCAGTCGGGCACGTCCCAGCCGAAGCGGCGTGCGTCCTGCAAATCCTCGGCGAAATGCGCGCCATAGACGAGCAATTTCTTGGGCACGCAGCCGCGGATGACGCAGGTCCCGCCGACGCGATATTCCTCGGCGGCCGCGACCTTCGCGCCGTGCGCGGCGGCGACGCGCGCCGCCCGCGTGCCGCCCGAACCGATGCCGATGACGAACAGGTCGTAGTCGTATGTGGCGTCGGTCATCGTCTCTCACTTTCGTCATGCTGAACTCGTTTCAGCATCCATCGCGCCGCCGGCGCCGCCATTACTTGTTGCACGTTGGACCCTGAAACAAGTTCAAGGCGACGGCAGGAGCGGATTACCCGAACGCGCGCTTGATCAGGTCGGTGGTCGATGGATCGAAATCGCCTTCGCCCTTGCTCGCCGCCTTGGCCATTTCCTTGCCGAGCTCAACCCCGAACTGGTCGAACGAATTGATCCCGAGCAGCACGCCGTTCACGAACACGCGATGCTCGTGATAAGCGATCAGCGCGCCGAGCGTCCGCGCGTCGAGATCGTCGAGCAACAGCGTGGTCGAGGGCCGGTCGCCCGGATAGGCGCGTGCCGGATCGTCCGGATTGGGCTTGCCCTTCATCAGCGCGGCACCCTGCGCGAACATGTTGTTGAGCAAATTCTTGTGGTGATCCTCGGCCAGCGTGTCGCCGGGCTCGATCACGCCGATCAGTTCGAGCGGGACCAGATGCGTGCCCTGATGGAGCAACTGGAACACCGCATGCTGCGCGTCGGTGCCGACCCCACCCCAGGTGATTGCCGCGGTCGGGCGCCCGACCGGCTGGCCGTCGAGCGTCACGCCCTTGCCGTTCGATTCCATTTCGAGCTGCTGGAGATAGGACGGCAACAGCCGCAGCCGCTCGTCGTAGCAGAATACGCCGCGCGTCTCGCAGCCGAGCACTTGCGTGTAGAGCAGGTCCGAAAACGCCGCGATCGCGGGCACGTTCTCGTGCAGCGCGGTCAGCCGGAAATGCCGGTCCACCTCGGCGGCGCCCTCGAGCAAGTCGCTGAACGCGTCCCAGCCAAGCGCGATCGCCGCGGGAAAGCCGATCGACGACCATAACGAATATCGCCCGCCGACCGTATCGGCGAACGGTAGCACCCGAGTCTCATCGACGCCCCATTCGATCGCCTTGTCGGGCTCGGCGGTCAGCGCGATCACGCGGCCGTACGGATCCTCGACGCCGCCCGCCTGCATCCACTCGATCACGCTTTCGGCGTTGAGCATCGTCTCGGTGGTGGTGAAGGTCTTCGACGCCACCGCGAGCAAGGTCGCGGTCGGGTCGAAGCGCTTGAACACGTCCTCCAGCGCGACCCCGTCGACGTTGGAAACGATCGCGACTTCGTAGCGCGCCGCATCGCGGCCGAGCGCATCGACCAGCAGGTCCGGCCCCAGCGCCGATCCGCCGATCCCGACATGCAGCACGTTGCGGATCGGCCCTAGCGCGCCGCTCTCGATCACGTCGATCAACCCGCGCATCCGCGCGTGGAAGCCTTGCGCGACCGCGACATCGTCCTTCGCGCCCTCGCCGCGTTCGGCGGTATGCGTGACCGCGCGGTTCTCGGTGGTGTTGATGACCTGGCCGGTGAACAGCGCCTCGCGCTTGCCCGCCAGATCGCACGCCTTGGCCAGCCGCTCGAACGCCTTGATGCCGTCGTCGGTCAAATGCGTCTTCGACCAGTCGAAATGGATGCCCGCAAGGTCGGCGCTATACTTGCCAAGCCGGTCGGGATCGGCGGTGAACAGCTCGGTTAGCGGCACGCGCTTCAGCGCCTCGATCTCGCTCCAGTCGGCCATATTGTACGCTCCTATTCGACTCGCGGGTTGCAATGGGCGTTCATAACGTCCCGTTCAAGCAAGCGGGTCCGCCTTGACGTTGCCACACACCATGCGCAAACCGCGCCGCATGACCGACACGACCGAGGCGCCCATCGCGCCGGAACCGATCCCGACCGATCCGGCGCCCACCAAGCCGGTGAAGAAGGAGGATTGGCGCGACACGCTCAAATTCCTGGCGAAGCTCGCGATCGTCGTGTTCATCTTCCGCAGCTTTCTGTTCTCGCCTTTCTCGATCCCGTCGCAGTCGATGCTGCCGCGGCTGTATATCGGCGACTATCTGTTCATCTCGAAATGGAATTACGGCTATTCGCGGCACTCGCTGCCGTGGAGCCTGCCGCTGATCCCGGGCCGCATCCTGGCGCGCGACCCGACGCGCGGCGACATTGCGGTGTTCAAGAGCCCGACCGGCAGCGGCGAGGACATCATCAAGCGCGTGATCGGCTTGCCCGGCGACACGATCCAGATGCGGGGTGGCCAACTGATCCTGAACGGCGCCGCGGTGCCCAAGGTGCGCGTCGCCGATTTCGTCATCCCGATCACGCCCAATTACAGCAATATTCAGGGCCCGGCCGAGGATCAGCCCAATTGCCCGCCGCCCTATCTGACCAATGTCGGCGGCCAGCCGGTGTGCCGGTACCTGCAATATAAGGAAACGCTGCCGAATGGGGTAAGCTACAACGTGCTCGACCGCGGGCCGCGCGCGGGGGCGGACGATACCGACCTGTACACCGTCCCGCCCGGCCACGTCTTCATGATGGGCGACAATCGCGACGATTCGGGCGACAGCCGCTTCCCGGTCGAACAGGGCGGGCTGGGCTACGTCCCGCTGGAAACCGTCGAGGGCAAAGCGGTTATCACCTTCTGGTCGACCGACGGCAATGCGCAGTGGCTGCTGCCCTGGACGTGGTTCACCGCGGCGCGCTGGAGCCGGATGGGGCAGGCTTTTTGATGAGGGTTTCAGCTGCGCTGAAACGCGGCACCAGCCCGCTCCCCCACCCGACCTCCCACAAGGTATCCTGAAATGGGAGGTCGGGTGGGGGAGCGGGCTGGTGCCGACTTGCCGACGCAGGCTCTCGCCGGCTGGCTTGGCGAGACGTTCGACCACAAGCCCAGCGATCTCGCGCTGTTCGACCGCGCGCTGACGCACGGCAGCCAGGCGGCGGACAATTACGAGCGGCTGGAGTTTCTCGGCGACCGCGTGCTCGGGCTCGCCATGGCCGAATGGTTGTTCGAAACCTTTCCCCACGAACCCGAAGGCAGTTTGTCGAAACGGCTCAACGCGCTGGTGACCGGCGCGGTATGTGCCGACGTTGCGCGCGCGATCGGCGTGCAGGCGCGGCTGCGCCTCGGCAAGCAAGCGCGCGACGACGGCGCCAGCGACAGCGACAACGTGCTGGGCGACGTGATGGAGGCATTGATCGGCGCGCTCTATCTCGACGGCGGCTACGCCCCGGCGCGCGATTTCGTGCGGTCGGCCTGGGGCACCCGCGTCCAAGCCGGCGCGCGCGCGCCACAGCACCCCAAATCGGCGCTCCAGGAATGGGCCGCCGCGCACAACCGCAAGACCCCGCATTACGAAGTGACCGACCGGTCGGGCCCGCAACACGCGCCGCGCTTCACCGTGCGCGTCAGCCTGGGCGGGTTCGCCGAGGCCGAAGCGATCGGCGCGAGCAAGCAGGAAGCCGAAACCGCCGCCGCCGCGACGTTGCTGGCGCAGGTGGACGCATGACGCACCATTGTGGCCTCGTCGCCGTCCTCGGCGCGCCCAATGCGGGCAAGTCGACGCTCGTCAATGCGCTGGTCGGTCAAAAGGTCGCGATCGTCAGCCCCAAGGCGCAGACCACGCGGACGCGGTTGCTCGGGGTGGCGATGGCCGACGAGACGCAGATCCTGCTGGTCGACACCCCGGGCATCTTCGCGGCGGAGCGCCGGCTCGACCGCGCGATGGTCGCCGCCGCGTGGGGCGGGACCGATGGCGCCGACGTGATCGCGCTGGTGGTCGATGCCAAGGGCGGGCTCGGCGCCAAGGTAATGCCGATCGCCGAGAGCATCGCCAACCGGCCCGAGCGCAAGTTCCTGGTGCTCAACAAGGTCGATCTGGCCGACAAGGCCAAGCTGCTCGTTCATGCCGAGAAACTCAACGCGGCGGTCGCGTTCGACGAGACGTTCTTCGTCTCGGCGGCGACCGGCGACGGGCTTCCCGAGCTCAAGGCGGCGTTCGCGGCGATGATGCCCGAGGGGCCGTGGCACTTCCCCGAGGACCAGGTCAGCGACGCCACCGAACGCGCGATGGCCGCCGAAGTGACGCGCGAGCAACTCTACCTCCAGCTCCACGCCGAACTACCTTATGCGTCGGCGGTCGAGACCGAGAAGTTCGACGAGCGCGCCGATGGATCGGTCGAAATCCACCAGCAGATCCTCGTCGCCCGCCCGACCCAGCGCGCGATCGTGCTGGGCAAGGGGGGCAGCCGGATCAAGGAAATCGGCGCGCGCGCGCGGGCGCAGCTGGTGCATCTGCTCGACCGCCCGGTGCACCTTTACCTTCACGTCAAGGTCAAGGCCGATTGGGACGAGGACCGCGAGGTGTATCGCGATATCGGGTTGGATTGGGTGGAGTGACCTCCACTTGGTCATCCCCGCGAAAGCGGGGACCCAGCTCCTACCGTTTCATCGAGTGGATCGGTCGGGAGATGGGCCCCCGCTTTCGCGGGGGTGACGGTTAAGGGTGTGTTGCAGCACTTCGTCGATCCACGCCGGCACCAATTCCCCAGCCGGCCCGCGCCGGCTCTCATCGAACCAGCCGCTGCCTTCGGAGCGATCGAGGTTGATCTCCAACGTCCGCGCGCCGTGATATTTCGCGGTCTGGACGAACCCGGCGGCGGGATAGACCGCGCCCGACGTGCCGATCGACACGAACAGATCGGCTCGGGCCAACGCGCACTCGATCGCGTCCATAGCGTACGGCATCTCCCCGAAGAACACGATGTCGGGGCGCAGCGCGGGCGCGCCGCATGACGGACACACGCTGGCCGGCGGCATCTCGCCAGCCCATGCCTCCCGCGCGCCGCACTCAGCGCACAAGGCCGAGAGCAATTCGCCGTGCATGTGGAGCATCCGCCTCGCCCCGGCGCGCTCGTGGAGGTCGTCGACATTCTGCGTGACGATCAGCAACTCGCCCGGCCATTCGGCGTCGAGCCGCGCCAGCGCGCGATGCGCGGCATTGGGCTCGACATCCGCGAGCGCCGCGCGGCGCAAATCATAGAAGCGGTGAACCAGTTCGGGATCGCGCGCCAATGCCCGCGGCGTACAGACATCCTCGACCCGATGCCCCTCCCACAACCCGCCCGGCCCGCGAAACGTCGCGATCCCGCTCTCGGCGGAAATCCCCGCGCCGGTCAGGATGACGATGGTGCTGATGGCGGTCACCGATTCGCGAAGGTCACGAAAGTCACAGGACGCGCGGGGCGAAATGCGACGAAGCGTTGCGGAATCGGTCGGCCATGACCGCTGACTGACAGGCGAAATCCTACATTTCCACTCTTTTATCGCCGGTCTTTACAAGCTCGCGATTTCGGTGACTGTCGCGCCGATGACCGACTTCGCCGCCACTCGCGCGCTGTTCCACTTGCCGCCGGGGATGATCTATCTCGACGGCAATTCGCTCGGTCCCTTGCCGCTCGCCGCTGAGGCGCGCGTGCGCGCGGTGATAACGCGCGAATGGGGCGGCGAGCTGATCAAGGCGTGGAACACCGCCGACTGGATCAATCTGCCGCGCCGCGTGGGTGACAGGATCGGGATGCTGATCGGCGCACCGGCGGGGAGCGTCGCGACCGGCGACACGCTGTCGATCAAAGTGTTCCAGGCGCTGTCGGCGGCGCTGGCGATGCGGCCCGATCGCACCGTCGTGCTGTCGGACACCGGCAATTTTCCGTCCGACCTCTACATCGCCGACGGGTTGCTCAACGCGCTCGGGCGCGGTCTCGAATTGCGGCTAGTCGCGCCCGAGGATGTGGCGGATGCGATCGACGAGAGCGTCGCGGCAACGCTGATCACCGAGGTCGATTACCGCACCGGGCGGCTGCACGACATGGCGGCGCTGACCGCCAAGGCACACGCTGCGGGCGCAATCGCGGTATGGGACCTGGCGCATTCGGCGGGTGCGATCCCGGTCGACGTGACCGCCGCCGACGCCGATTTCGCAGTGGGCTGCACGTACAAATATCTCAACGGCGGCCCCGGCGCGCCCGCCTTCATTTACGTCGCGCCGCGCTTCGCCGACAGTGCACAGCCGATCCTGTCGGGCTGGATGGGGCACGAGGCGCCGTTCGCGTTCGACCTCGATTACCGTCCGCACGCCAGCGTCGAGCGGATGCGCGTCGGCACCCCGCCGGTGCTCGCGCTGGCGGCGCTCGATGCCGCACTCGATGCGTGGGAGGGGGTGAACATGGCCGATGTCCGCGCGCAATCGATCCGGCTGAGCGAGCGATTCATCGCCGAGGTCGAGGCGCGCTGTCCCGACCTCGCGCTCGCTTCTCCGCGCGACCCCGCGCAGCGCGGCAGCCAGGTCTCGTTCCGCCACCCGCAAGGCTATGCGATCATGCAGGCGCTGATCGCCAACGACGTGATCGGCGATTTCCGCGCGCCCGACCTGATCCGCTTCGGCTTCACGCCGCTCTATCTGAGCGAGGACGAGGTAGTCGCCGCTACCAAAATCCTCGAACGCGTCATGGTCGGGCGCTTGTGGGACGACCCGGCCTATGCGACGCGGAGCGCCGTCACATGACCGATACGCCCGAAACCGATTTCGCCGGCAAGATGGCCTATGGCGATTACCTGCGCCTCGACCTGATCCTCGGCGCGCAGGCGCCGCGGTCGAGCGCGCATGACGAATTGCTGTTCATCATCCAGCACCAGACCAGTGAGCTATGGATGAAGCTCGCGGTCCACGAACTCGAATCGGCGCGCGATGCGATCGCCGACGACCGGCTGCCGCACGCGTTCAAGATGCTCGCGCGCGTCTCGCGCATCCTCGAACAGCTCAACAATGCGTGGGACGTGCTGCGCACGCTCACGCCGAGCGAATATACCGAATTCCGCGAAGATCTGGGCCAGTCGTCGGGGTTCCAGAGCCACCAGTACCGCGCGATCGAATTCCTATGCGGCAACCGCAACGCCGCGATGCTCAAACCGCATGCGCACCGGCCCGAGATCGTCACCGAACTGCAAGCGATCCTGTCGCGCCCGAGCCTGTACGACGAGGCTGTGCGGCTGCTCGCGCGGTCGGGGTTCGACGTGGGAGACGAGCGCGCGGATTTGTCCGAACAGCGCGTCGAAAACCCCAAGCTCCAGGCAGCGTGGCGCGCGATCTATCTATCGCCAGAGGAGCATTGGGCGCTGTACGAGCTTGCCGAGAAACTGGTCGATCTCGAGGATTATTTCCGCCGCTGGCGCTTTAACCACGTCACCACGGTCGAGCGCGTGATCGGCCTCAAGCGGGGCACCGGGGGCTCGCAAGGCGTCGCCTATCTCCGCCGCATGCTCGAGGTCGAGCTGTTTCCCGAACTGTGGCATGTCCGGACCGAGCTTTAGGCCTTGACGGCACCATACCCGATATTCCAATTCGGGAGAAAGCCGTAGCGTCATGAAATGCGCGGCAGGAGAGCCGCATGAGCGCCTGGACCTATGCCAATATCTGGGAATCGGTCGCCGCGGCGGTCCCCGATCAGCCCGCCATCGTCCAGGGGACCCGCGTCGTCAGCTTCGCCGAATTCGAAGCGCAGGCCGATGCGCTCGCCGCGTACCTGCTCGGCGCCGGGTTGCAGCAGCAGGCCAAGCTCGCGGTCTACGCCACCAACTGCCCGGAATTCCTGATTGCCTATTATGCCGCCTTCAAGGCTGGGCTCGCGCCGTTCAACGTCAACTACCGCTACGGGCCAGAGGAGGTTCGCTACCTGTTCGACAATGGCGATGCCGACGCGGTGGTATTTGAGGCGGGGTTCGCACCGATCATCGACCCGATCCGCGCCGCGATGCCCGGGGTGAAGAGCTGGGTCGCGATCGGGCGCGACGGTGTCGACGCGCCCGCCTGGGCCGAGGATTTCGCGTCGCTCGCCGCGCGTGTTCCCGCGCTCCGTCCGGTCGTCGCCCCATGGGGCCGGCAGAACGAAGACCTGCTGCTGATCTTCACCGGCGGCACCACCGGCATGCCCAAGGCGGTGATGTGGCAGCAGGGCGATTTGATGGAGAAGGGCAATTACGGCGCCAATCCGCTGCTCGGCACCGGCCCGATGGCGGCGCCCGAGGAAGCCGGCCGCCGCGCAGTCGCGTCGCCGATCAAGCCGCGCTCGCTGATCGCGCCGCCGCTGATGCACGCGACCGGGCTGATCGGCGCGTTCACCGCGATCGGCGCGGGCGGTGCGGTGGTGCTGTTGCCGCAGGGCAAGTTCGACCCCGAGGAAGTGTGGAGCGCGGTCGAGCGCTGGCGCGTGACGCGCATGACGATCGTCGGCCAGCCGTTCGCGCAACCGCTCTTGGAGGCGCTCGACGCCAATCCCGGGCGGTGGGATTCGACCAGCCTGTTCATCATCGGCTCGTCGGGCGCGATGTGGAACCGCGAGAACAAGCTCGGGCTGATCCGCCACATCCCGCAAGTCCAGCTGATGGACAGCTATTCGTCGTCGGAAGCGTTCGGGATGGGGCTGTCGACCACCAGCGCGGCGGGCGAAAAGGCTACCGCGACGTTCGAGCTCGGCCCCGATTGCGCGATCTTCACCGAGGACGGGCGCCGCGTCGAGCCGGGGTCGGGCGAGAGCGGGAGGCTGGCGGTCGGCGGGCCGATCCCGCTCGGCTATTACAAGGACCCGGTGAAGTCGGCGCAGACCTTTCCGACCTATGAGGGCAAGCGCTGGTCGATGCCCGGCGACTGGGCCAGCGTCGACGCCGACGGCACCGTCCGCATTCTCGGCCGCGGGTCGCAATGCATCAATACCGGCGGGGAGAAGGTGTTTCCCGAAGAGGTCGAGGAAGCCTTGAAGCGCCATCCGGCGGTGCGCGACGCGGCGGTGACCGGGGTGCCCGACGCGCGCTTCGGCGAGCGGATCGTCGCGCTGGTCGAGCCGCATGCCGGCCACGCGCCCGACGAAATAGAATTGCGCGACCACGTCAAATCGCAACTCGCGACCTACAAGGCGCCGCGCCACGTGTTGGTGGTCGACAGCGTCGCACGTGCGCCCAACGGCAAGCTCGACTACAAGGCGGTCAAGGACCGCGCGCTCGCCGCGTTTGGGGAGCAAGCTGCGTGACCATCCGGGGCAAGGCGTTCATCGCCGGCGCGTTCGAGCATCCGATCCGGCTGGCGCCCGACATATCGACCCCGCAACTCCACGCCGAATGCGCGAAGGGGGCGCTCGCCGATGCCGGGCTGAGCCTATCGGACGTCGACGGCTATTTCTGCGCGGGCGACGCGCCGGGGTTCGGCGGGATGTCGATGATCGACTATATGGGGCTGAAGGTGCGCCACACCGACAGCACCGAGACCGGCGGATCGTCGTACATCCTGCATGTCGGCCACGCCGCACAGGCGATCGCCGCAGGCAAATGCTCGGTCGCGCTGATCACGCTGGCGGGGCGCCCGCGCTCGGAGCCGTTCGGGCGCTTTCCCGGCGGCGCGCCCGAGGCGCCGTTCGAAGGCTGGGTCGGGCAATCGACGCACAACAGCTACGGCATGTGCGCCGCGCGGCACATGCACGAATACGGGACGACGTCCGAGCAGCTCGCCTGGATCAAGGTCGCCGCGTCGACGCACGCGCAATATAACGAGCATGCGATGCTCCGCGATGTCGTTACGGTCGACGACGTGCTCGCGTCGCCGATGATTTCCGACCCGCTCCACCGGCTCGATTGCTGCGTCGTGTCCGACGGCGGCGGCGCATTGCTGGTGGTTGCGCCCGAAGTCGCCAGGTCGCTCAAGCGCCCGCTCGTCGCTGTGCGCGGCGCGGGCGAGGCGGTGAAGGGACCGCGCGGGGGCATGAACCTCGACCTTACGACGTCGGCGGCGGCGGTGTCAGGACCGGCGGCGTTCGCCGAGGCCGGATGCGCGCCGGGCGACATCAAATACGCGTCGATCTACGACAGCTTCACGATCACCGTGCTGATCCAACTCGAGGATCTCGGCTTCTGCAAGAGGGGCGAAGGCGGCAGGTTCGTCGCCGATGGCAACCTCATTTCGGGCACCGGCAAGCTCCCCTTCAACACCGATGGCGGCGGGCTGTGCAACAACCACCCGACCAATCGCGGCGGCATTACCAAGGTGATCGAGGCGGTGCGCCAGCTACGCGGCGAGGCGCATCCGGCGGTGCAGGTGCCGAACTGCGACCTCGCAGTCGCGACCGGGATCGGCGGGTCGCTCGGCGTGCGGCACGGCGCCGCGACCCTCGTGCTGGAGCGCCAATAAATGAACAACGCGATGAGCGAGCCTCGGAAAATCCCCGCGCCGCAGTCCAATGTCGAGAACCAGCGCTTTTTCGACGCGGCGGCCGAGGGTACATTGCTGATCGGCCAGTGCGACGCGTGCGGCCAGCCGCATTATTATCCGCGCGCTTTGTGCCCATTCTGCTTCGCCGAAACCCGCTGGGTGGAAAGCGCGGGCAAGGGCGAGATCTATTCGCTCTCGACGATGCGGCGTGGCGCGGGCGCGCCGTTCACGCTGGCGTATGTGACGCTCGACGAGGGGCCGGCGGTGCTGACCAATATCGCGACGGACGATCACGATTCGCTCACGATCGGCCAGCGTGTGCGTGTGAGCTTTGTGCCGAGCGACGGAGACGGTCCTCTCGTGCCGATGTTTGCGCCGGATGGGGATTGAGTCGTTTGCCTCCCACCTGCCGTCACCCTGAACTCGGTTCAGGGTCCAACCCTCCACGGGCGATGGCGGCGGTTGCGGTGCGATGGATGCTGAAACAAGTTCAGCATGACGGGCGGTGTTGGTGAAGCGTGTGACGGTCCAATGATCCAGACCCCAGGCGACCCCCGCACCCTGGCCCAGCGTGAAGCCGATTACGACGCGTTCGTCGCCGCGAACCTGCGCCGCAATTTCATCGCGCATTTCTTCCACGGCATGCTCGGGATGACCGGGTTCCGGCTGATCTACGCGCCGACCTTCATGCCGACCTATATCCACCGCCTGACCGGGTCGGACGCGCTGGTCGGGCTGGGCAGCGCATTGCTCCAGCTCGGCGCGAC
>NZ_JAQGKZ010000105.1 GCF_028289855.1 Sphingomonas bacterium
TCCAGCAATGCCTGGTGGCTGGTGCGGATCACCACGCTCGGGTCGTCCGCGTCGAGGATCGACCAATAGGTGCTGTAGATCCCGACCACGCCGGATGGCTCGACCCCATGCCACAGCGTCAGCCAGCCATCCTCGGTCAGCACAGGTGGCGATCCGCCACCCATCCGCGCGGTGGACACGGTCGCGGCGTGCGGGCGGATGCCGGGCTTGTCATACGGCTTCCAGTGCAAGGCATCGGGCGAACTGGCGAGGTTGATCGAGGGCCCGCTGCGCCATTCGCTACCCGGCGGATAGGCGAAGTACAGGTCGCCAAGCGGCCGAGTCTGCGCCCAAAATTTATCGCCGACGAGCCCCTCGAAGATCAGCATGTCCTTGTTCTGGTGGTCGAGCACGATCCCTTCGAGCCGCCAGTCACGCGCATCGTCGGATGTGTAGAGTGCGGTGCATTGCCGCTCGGGACTGACCGAGCAGGTGGTCATCAGCCACCGATCGCCGACCTTGCTGATCCGCGCATCCTCGACGCCATAGCATTGGTACGGGGCGCGCGGCGCGATCACGCGGTCGTAATGGATCGCTTCGACTCGCCGCCCCTCGGCATCGAGTTCGACCGGGAGCAGCCAGGACAGGCTGGTCAGCGCGATCACCTTCCACCCGCCGCTGCGCATGACGAACGTGCGCGGGTCGGCGGTGTCGACCATCTCGATCGGCCAGGCGTCGAGCACGTAGTGGCCATCGTCCCACCGGATCGCGTGGATATGCTGGTCGAAAATCGGCTGGTGCAGCGCTTCGGCGATTCGCACCATCATCAACAAATTGCCGTTGGGCAGCCGAGTCAGCCCGGGGTTGAACGCCCCCAGCACATAGGTTTCGGTATCGAGATGCCCGGCGAGCGGGCTCCGCGCCAGATCGATGTCGCGCGGGTCGAGAACAAGAGCGTCGAAGGTCATGGTCACGCGACGCCTCAGGCCCGCACCGGTTCCCTCGCCACCCGTTCGAGCAACCGATCGATCGCCGCCGCGGCCTCGCGCTCGGTCAGCAATGGGGTGTGGCCGACGTCGGGCACCGTCACCAGCTCGGCATGGTCGAGCCGCGCGACCATTTTCTTCGCGGTCTCCTCGCCCAGCACATCCGATCGGCCGCCGCGTACAAGCAGCGTCGGGACATGCTTTAGCGCGTCGAACATCGACCACATGTCCGGCGCCGCCTCATTGCCGGGCACGCGGAACGGTTCGGCGATCTTCATGTCGTAATCGAGCACGATGCGGCCCGAACTGTTGAGCCGATACAGCCGCTTGGCCATCGCCAGCCAATCCTCGATCGAATGGTGCGGATAGACGTCGGCATTGCCCTCCTGCACCGCGCGCGCCGCGTGCATCCAGGTTGGCCAGGTGTTCGACTTGCCGACATAGGAACGGATCCGCCCCAGCCCCGCCGCCTCGATCTCCGGCCCGACGTCGTTGAGCAGCACGCCCACGACCTTTTCGGGCGCCGCGGCTGCGAGCAGCATCGTCACGATCCCGCCGAGCGAGGTGCCGAACGCGACGTAGCGGTCGCAGCCGAGTTCGCCGAGCAATCCCTCGACGTCCTTCGCGTAGGTCGTCGGCAAATAGGTCATCGGGTCCTTGGCGTACCCGCTCCCCCCGCGCCCGCGGAAATTGACCGCGATGACGCGCCACTCGCCCGCCAGCCGTTCGGCGACCTCCTCGAAATCGCGCGCGTTGCGGGTCAGCCCAGCCAGGCACAGGATCGGCGGGCGGTCGTCGCGGCCGGGATAGTCGCGATAGTGCAGCCGCACCTCGTCGTCGGACTCCCAGTAACGATTTTCATAAGCCGGCATGGTTGCGTCCTTTGGGGCGACACCGCCATATTGCCGCATGCCCGCCCGCCCGCAAGCTTATCGCCCCGAAACCGCCATTCTGGAACTGGGCGACGCGTTCTACGACCCGGTCGCCGCGGCCGATTTCCCGCAAGCGCTCCTGCGCTTCCGCAACGACCGCGCGGCGGCCGAGGTCGGGCTGGATTCGCTGAGCGACGACGAATGGCTAGCGCATTTCGGACGGTTCACTCCGTTGTCCGGTTCGCTGCAGCGACCACTCGCGCTGCGCTATCACGGGCATCAGTTCCGCGTGTACAACCCGGAGATCGGCGACGGGCGCGGGTTCCTGTTCGCGCAGATGCGCGACGCATCGAATCGATTGATGGACCTCGGCACCAAAGGGTCGGGACAGACACCCTACAGCCGGTTCGGCGACGGGCGGCTGACGCTCAAGGGCGGCGTGCGTGAGGTGCTGGCGACCGAAATGCTCGAGGCGCTTGGCGTGCAAACCTCACGCAGCTTCTCGCTGATCGAAACCGGCGAGGAACTGGAACGCAACGACGAGCCCTCCCCGACGCGCGGCGCGGTGCTGGTACGGCTGAGCCATAGCCATATCCGCATAGGCATGTTCCAGCGGCTCGCTTATTTCCGCGAGGAGGAGAACCTCAGGGCTTTGACCGCCTACGTCCTGCGGCACCTTAATGATGAGGAGCCGGGCGATGACGCGGCCGTTCGCTTGCTCGACCTCGTCGTGCAGCGCACCGCCCGCCTCGCCGCCAGCTACATGGCCGCCGGCTTCGTCCACGGCGTGCTCAACTCGGACAATATCAACGTCACCGGCGAAAGCTTCGATTACGGGCCGTGGCGGTTCAACCCGACCTGGGACCCGGCGTTCACCGCCGCCTATTTCGACCATGCGGGGCTCTACGCGTTCGGCCGCCAGCCTGAGGCGATCCACTGGGACGCGATGCAGCTCGCGGTATCGCTACGCCCGATCAGCGAGGCGGAGCCGCTGATCGAAGTGCTCGATACGTTCGGCGAGCATTACCAGCGCGCGGTCAGCGACGCGATCCTGTGGCGACTCGGCCTGACCCCGCGCGATCCCCACAGCGACCGCCAAGTCGTGCAGACAATCGAGCCGGTATTGCGCGGTACCGAAACGTCGATCGACCAATTCTTCTTCGATGCGTTCGGCGGCACGCTCCCCGATAGCTATGGCGAGCCTTGGGCCGAGGCTCGCGCCGCACTCGTGGCCTACGCGCCCCGCGCCGACCGGTCGCACCCCTATTGGTCTGGCGAGCCCTGCTCGATGCTGATCGACGAGGTCGAAAGCATCTGGTCTGCCATCGACGAGCGCGACGATTGGGCGCCGTTCCATGCCAAGATCGCCGCGATCCGCGCGATGGGCGGAGCCATCCAAGGTTCCGGCGACGCGCAGCGTCGTGGGAAAGATGGCGGAGGGGAGGCGCTGGCGAACGCCGCGCCGACCGGCTAGGACATCGGCGAATGCCCGGCGACCTGATCTCCCACGAACCCGCGACCGGCGCCGAATTATGGCGCGGCAGCATCGGCGACGTCGATGCCGAAGTCGCGGCCGCGCGCGCGAGTTGGGCCGAATGGGCGGCCAAACCGGTTACTTTCCGCATCGAAACGCTGCGCCGCTACGCCAACGTCGTCCGCAAGCACGCCGACGCCTTCGCCGACCTGATCGCGCGCGAAACCGGCAAGCCGTTATGGGAAGCCAAGACTGAAGTCGCGTCGGTCATCGCCAAGGTCGACATTTCTGTCGCTGCCTATTCGGAGCGCACCGGCCAGCGCCGGATGGAAGGCGACGCGGGCAGCCGCATGGCGCTGCGGCATAAGCCGCACGGCGTGCTCGCGGTGCTTGGACCGTATAATTTCCCGGCGCACTTACCCAACGGCCACATCATCCCGGCTTTGCTCGCGGGCAACGCCGTGGTGTTCAAACCGTCCGAAAAGACTCCCGCGTCGGGCGCGTTCCTGATCCAGTGCCTGCGCGAGGCTGGCGTGCCGGAGGGCTGCGCGCGCGTGCTGATCGGCGGGCCGGCGGAGGGCAAGGCACTTGCCGCGCATGACGATATCGACGGGCTGCTGTTCACCGGGTCGGCGCACACGGGCCTCGCGCTCAACCGCCAATTCGCGAGCCGCCCGGAAAAAATCCTCGCGCTAGAGATGGGCGGCAACAACCCGATCATCGTGTGGGACACGCCCGACCTCTACGCCGCCGCGGTGCTGGTGGTTCAATCCGCGTTCACCAGTGCGGGGCAGCGCTGCACGGCAGCGCGGCGGCTGATCGTCGACGAGGCGCTGTACGAGCCGCTGATGACCGAAATCGGCAAGATCGTCGACCGGCTGATTGTGGGGGGGCCGCACGACAATCCGGCGCCGTTCATGGGCCCGGTGATCGACAACCAGACTGCCGATCTACTGACCGAAAGCTTCCTCGAACTGATGATGCGTGGTGGCAAGCCGATCCGCCACCTCGAGCGGACCAACGACAATCTCCCCTTCCTGCTGCCCGGCATTCTCGACGTGACCGGTTTGAACGACCGGCCCGACATCGAATTGTTCGGCCCGATCCTGCAAGTCGTCCGCGCGCTCGATTTCGACGAGGCGATCGCCGAGGCGAACAACACCCGCTACGGCCTGTCGGCGAGCCTGATCAGCCAGACGCCCGACCTCTACAACCGCTTCTGGGCCAACGCCCGCGCCGGGATCGTCAACTGGAACAAGCCGACCAACGGCGCCAGTTCGGGCGCGCCGTTCGGCGGCATCGGCTGGTCGGGTAACCATCGGCCCAGCGCCTATTACGCCGCCGATTATTGCGCCTATCCAGTCGTGTCGAACGAGGCCGACTCCGCGCGGGCGAGCATCGGCGTCGGGTTGCGCGAGTACGAGCCGGAATAGGCGCGCGCCGCCCACCCCTTGCAACTTTCCGCGATTTCCCTAGTTTATAGCGTGCGGGACCGGGCCCCTCTGGCGACGGCTGAAAAGCCTTCGTGATGTCGGACCGCATCGAGGTAAACTCGGTGCAGGTTCGGTTGCCCTTTATCCGGCGCCCCAACTCTCAACCGAGCGGACTTCGATCGATTCAATATCGATGGAGTGGCTTGTATGACCAATTTGATCGAGCGGCTGATTGCCGCTCACCAGCTTATCAACCGGGAGATTCGCCGCGAACTGGCGCGCATGGCGCCCGATGCGTTGCGCATCCGCGACCTCAAGAAGCGCCGCTTGGCGATCAAGGATCGCTTGTTCCGGCATGTCCCCGACGCCGCCGAGATGCGGCGCGTCGCGCGGATTGCGCTGCGCCGCCGCGCGGTAGCGGCAATCTGACCAGGAGCCAGAGACATGGACACATACACCCCCTTCTCGCGCTTGGCGCAGTCGAGCGCGGCGTTCGACACAGATCTGCGCGGCTATATGCTGGGCATCTATCGCAACATGGGTCTCGGCCTCGCGCTGACCGGGCTGGTTGCCCTGGCGGTGGCAGCAACGCCGCCGCTCAGCGCGTTGATCTTCGGCACCCCGCTCAAATGGGTGGCGATCTTTGCGCCGCTCGCCTTCGTAATGTTCTTCAGTTTCCGGATCGACCGGATGACCACCGCCGGAGCGCGCGCCGCCTTTTTTGCGTTCGCCGCGGTGATGGGCGTATCGATGGCGAGCATCTTCCTCGTCTTCACCGGCACCAGCATCGCCAGCGCCTTCTTCACCGCCGCCGCGATGTTCGCCGGCCTCAGCTTGTGGGGCTACACCACCGAGCGTGACCTGACGGGCCTCGGATCGTTCCTGATGGTCGGGCTGATCGCGGTGGTCGGGGTCAGCTTGGTCAATCTGTTCATCGGATCGTCGATGCTTCAGATGCTCGTCTCGATCGTCGGCGTCGTGGTGTTCGCGGGCCTGACCGCGTGGGACACGCAGCGGTTGAAGAGCGAGTTCGTTCAGTATCGCGGACATCAGGCGCTCGACAAGATGGCGATCATGGGCGCGCTGTCGCTCTATCTGAACCTGATCAACATGTTCCAGTTGCTGCTCGGCCTGATGGGCCAGCGGGAGGAATGACGATGAGCAATTTCACCTGTCCGGTCGACGGCGCGACCCTGGTGCCGATGGAGCGCCAAGGGATCGAGATCGATCATTGCCCCACGTGCCGCGGCATATGGCTCGATCGCGGCGAGCTCGACAAGATCATCGAGCGCAGCGCGGCGCCCGCGCCACCATCGCGTGAGATGGCGTATGAGGAACGGCGCCCATCCTACGGCGACCGGCCCAGCCTTGACGATCGCCACCGGCCCAAGCGCAAGCGGTCGTTCCTGGAGGATTTGTTCGACTGATCCTCCTTGGGGCGGGCGTGGCAAAAGCTCCGCTACGCCCGCCCCAACCATCCATGCGTTGCCCGACCGGCCCGTCGCGACCATTTCGCGTCGCATCATGGCAACGCTTCTCGACCCCCAGGCGCGCGGGCGCGTCATCCTGGTCGGCGCCGGTCCCGGCGACCCCGGCCTGCTCACAGTTCGCGCGGTGGATGCGCTGAAATGCGCCGACGTCGTCGTCCATGACGGGCTGATCGATCCGCGTGTGCTCGACATCGCGCCGCCCGACGCTCACCGCATCTCGGTCGCCAAGCAGCGCGCCAAGCACACGCTGCCACAGGAGGCGATCAACGCCCTGATCGTCGCGCACGTTCGCGCCGGATCGATTGTCGTTCGGCTGAAGGGCGGCGATCCGTTCATCTTCGGGCGCGGCGGTGAAGAGGTCGAGGCGGTGCGTTCGGCGGGATTGCCGGTCGAAGTTATCCCCGGCGTGTCGGCTGCGCTCGGCTGTGCGGCGGAGGCAATGCTACCGCTGACGCATCGCGACCACTCGTCGGCGGTCAGCTTCGTCGCGGGCCAGTGCAAAGGGCTGGCCGATCAGGATTGGTCGGGGCTCGCCGGCAAGGGCCGCACGCTCGTCATCTATATGGGCGTCGCGACGTGCCCTGACATTGCCGACAAATTGATGGCGGATGGCGTCGCGCCCGACATGCCCGTCGCCGTGCTCGAGCGCGGCACGCTCGAAGGGCATCGCGCGATCAAGACGTTGCTCGCCGATCTCGGCCCGATGGTCGAGCGCGAGAAGGTGCAGAGCCCGGCGATCATCGTCGTCGGCGAAGTGGTCGATCTGTCCGACGCCGAGGACAAGCTCGCGCGCTGGGCGCGGGTTGCCGAAAGTGCTGCAGCGTGAAGCTCGCGACCGGCAACGACTTGGCCACCGGCGACGTCATCTGGTGGACCGGCCAGGGCTGGTCGCGCCATGTCCAGGATGCGGTCGATGTCGGCGATGGCGGCGATGCGATCCTCCAGGCCGAGGAAGGCGCGCGCCGGGTCAACGGATCGTATATCATCGACGCGACCGAAACGCCCGACGGCCCGCGCCCCGCGCACATCAAGGACCGCGTCCGCGCGCTAGGCCCGACGGTGCGGCCCGACCTGACGCTCAAGCCGAGCGATCCGGCGGCGGGGAGCTGGGTAATATGAGCGCGTTTTCTTCCCCGTTCATCCCCGGACTGGATCCGGGGCTGTCGAAGCACATGCCCGGTACACGCCCTTCGACAAGCTCAGGGCGAACGGAGTCCATTTGATGTACCGCTACGACCGATACGACCAGGCGATCGTCGATGCCCGCGTCGACGAATTCCGCGACCAGGTGCGGCGCCGCCTGGCCGGGCAGATTACCGAGGATCAGTTCAAGCCGCTGCGCCTGATGAACGGGCTGTATCTACAGCTGCACGCCTATATGCTGCGTGTCGCGGTGCCGTACGGCACGCTCGACAGCCGCCAGATGCGGATGCTCGGCCACATCGCGCGCAAATACGACCGCGGCTACGGCCATTTCACCACGCGGCAGAACATCCAGTACAATTGGATCAAGCTGGAGGAATGCCCCGACATCCTCGCCGACCTAGCGACCGTAGAAATGCACGCGATCCAGACGAGCGGCAATTGCATCCGCAATATTTCATCCGACCAGTTCGCCGGCGCCGCTGCGGATGAGGTCGCCGACCCCCGCCCCTGGGCCGAACTGATCCGCCAATGGAGCACCTTCCACCCCGAATTCAGCTTCCTGCCGCGCAAGTTCAAGATCGCGGTGATCGCCGCCAACGAGGACCGCGCGGCGATGCGGCTGCACGATATCGGCATCCAATTGATCGAGTGCGACGGTGTGCTCGGCGCCAAGATTTTCGTCGGCGGCGGCATGGGCCGCACGCCGATGATCGCGCCCGAAATCAAGGACTTCATCACAGCCGACGACCTGATGAGCTATCTCGAAGCCTGCTTGCGCGTGTACAATCGCCACGGCCGGCGCGACAATATCTACAAGGCGCGGATCAAGATCCTGATCCATGAGATCGGCGCTACCGAATATGCCCGTCAGGTCGAGGAAGAGTTCATCGCGGTGAAAGCGCTCGGTATCGACCCGCCCGCGGCAGAACTGGCGCGCATCACCGCGTTCTTCGGCGAGCCCGCGTTCGAAACCGGCGCGGCCACCCACATCGACCGCAGCGACCCTGATTTCGCGGTCTGGGTCGACCAGAACGTCAAGCCACACAAGCAATCCGGCTACGCGATCGTCAACATCAGCCTCAAGCCCATCGGCGGCATCCCCGGCGACGCGAGTGCCGATCAGATCGACGTCATGGCCGACCTTGCCGAACGCTACAGCTTCGACGAATTGCGCGTCACCCACGCGCAGAACATCGTCCTGCCGCATGTCCGTACCGCCGACCTGTATGCGGTGTGGCAGGCGCTCACTGACGCGGAACTCGCCGAGGCCAATCTCGACTTGATCAGCGATATCATCGCTTGCCCCGGGCTCGATTATTGCAGCCTCGCCAACGCGCGATCGATCCCCGTCGCGCAGAAGATCGCGACGCGGTTCGCGGATCTCGGGCGCCAGCGCGAACTGGGCGAACTCAAGCTCAAGATTTCTGGCTGTATCAACGCATGTGGGCATCACCACGCTGGCCATATCGGAATCCTCGGCGTCGACAGGAAAGGCACCGAGAATTACCAGCTCCTGCTCGGCGGATCGGGCGCGGAGGACGTCAGCCTCGGTAAGATCACCGGTCCGGGATTCGACGAGGACGGCGTGGTCGACGCGATCGAGCGCGTCACCGACAAATATCTCGCGGTGCGCGCCGACGGCGAGCGCTTCCTCGACACGTATCGCCGCATCGGGTTCGAGCCGTTCAAGGAAGCGATCTATGGCTGAGCAGGACGAACCCGCGGTGACGCTCGACGCATTCCTCGACGGCCAGACCAATGCGACGTCGGTGCGGCTGGAGGCGGGCGACGATGCGCGCGCGCTGATCCCGCATCTCGGCCAACTCGCGCTGATCGAAGTGTCGTTCCCGGCCTTCCGCGACGGTCGCGGCTATTCGTCGGCGCGGGTGTTGCGCGAGGCGGGGTATGCGGGCGAGTTGCGCGCGGCCGGCGACGTGCTGATCGACCAGGTGCCGTTCATGCGGCGCTGCGGCTTCGACAGCTTCGCGCCCGAAGCGCCGATCGATCCGGCGGTGCTGGAGGCGTCGCTGGCGCGCTACGAATACCACTATCAGTCGGCCGCCGATGCCGCCGTCCCGGTGTGGAAGCTGCGGCATGGCTAACCCCTTGCGCAAGATCGACCTGATCGACACCGCGCCGGCCTTCACGCAGGCAGATGCCGACCGCCTCAACACGCGGTTCGCGGGCGTCGATACGCTGACGATGCTGCGCGCGCTGTTCGCCGACGGCACGCTTGGCAACACCGCGGTGGTGTCGTCGTTCGGTACCGAAAGCGCGGTGCTGCTCCATCTCGTCGCGCGCGCCGATCCGGCGACGCCGGTGATCTTCGTCGATACGCTGCGGATGT
The DNA here is from genome assembly GCF_028289855.1 of Sphingomonas bacterium. Classification (GTDB taxonomy): domain Bacteria; phylum Pseudomonadota; class Alphaproteobacteria; order Sphingomonadales; family Sphingomonadaceae; genus Sphingomonas. The sequence goes on from NZ_JAQGKZ010000105.1 coordinate 9,728, forward strand.
TCCCCGAAACGCTCGCCTATCGCGACACGCTGGTCGCGGCGTTGGGGCTGCGCGACAGCCGCACGATCACTCCCGATCCGCTCGTGCTGGCGGCCAGGGATGCGGAGCGGTTGCGCTGGTCCTTTGATCCCGACGGCTGCTGCGACATCCGCAAGGTCGAACCACTTCGCCGCGCCAAGGCCGGGCTCGACAGCTGGATTTCGGGTCGCAAGGCGTTCCAGTCGCAGACTCGCCAGAACATCGCGCGGTTCGAAGTCGAGGACGGTCGGCTGAAGGTCAATCCGCTCGGCGACCGGGTGAAAGCCGATCTGGACGCGTATTTCGCCGAACACGATCTGCCGCGCCATCCGCTCGAAGCCGATGGCTACGCATCGGTCGGCTGCCAACCATGCACGTCGAAGATCCAACCGGGCGAAGATCCCCGGGCGGGCCGCTGGCGCGGGTGGGAAAAGACCGAATGCGGGATACACGTGCCAGAAAAACCGGGCGAAGAGCCAGTGTTTTAGGGCGCGGCTAAATAATTCCTGTCGAGCTCATAATTACTGAATTTCGTTATTTCGGCCTCAAAGCGAAGCTTGACCTTTCCCGTAGAGCCATGGCGTTGTTTAGCGATAATTAGCTCTGCCAAACCTTGGTGCTCTGCGAACTTTTCCGACCAAACCGCGTGTTTGGTGTGGACGTCCGCGGCGCTCGTCGGCGTCGGGTGCTCAGGCTCGCTCATCGCAAGATAATAATCCTCGCGATAAACAAAGAGCACAACGTCGGCGTCTTGCTCGATCGATCCCGATTCGCGTAGGTCGGATAGAACCGGACGCTTATCCTCTCGCTGCTCGACAGCGCGACTAAGCTGCGACAGTGCTAACACTGGCACATTCAAGTCTTTCGCAAGTGTCTTCAGCCCACGGCTGATTTCGGAGATTTCTTGCACTCGATTATCGTTTGAACTTCGACCACTACCCTGCAAAAGCTGCAGGTAATCCACAACAATCAATCCGAGCTCGCCATTCATCCGACGTTGCATTCTTCGTACGCGGGTATGGAGCTGTCCGATCGTCAGGCCAGCTGTATCGTCTATAAGAAGAGGCAAATCCTGAAGCTCCCCCGAAGCAGCTACAAGCTTATCCATCTCGTGTTGTTTGATGTCTCCCAAGCGGAGCCTATGCGAACTCAGCCCAGCCTGTTCAGCTAAGATGCGCGTCGCCAACTGGTCGGCGGACATTTCTAAACTAAAAAACCCGACCTTCGCACCGATACGCCGTTGGACAGCGATCTCATCCTCAACGTCCCGCATCCAACGCTGGGCAGCATTAAATGCAATATTTGTTGCAAGCGCGGTTTTCCCCATACCTGGTCGACCGGCAAGAATAATTAGGTCTGATTTTTGCAGTCCACCCATAACAGCGTTCATGGACGTTAGCCCGGTAGTAATTCCGGACACCTTACCGCCAGAATTTAGGGCGCGATCTGCCATCGCCACCGCTTGTGTTGCCGCCTTTCCGAATGTCTTGACCGCCGCCTCGCTACCGCCATCGGCGGCGACTTTGAACAACTCCTCTTCCGCCGCCTCGATCTGACCGCGCGGATTGACTTCTTTCGACGTGTCCATCGCCTTGTCGACCAAGCCGCGCCCGACTTCGATAAGCGTTCGCAGCATCGCCAAATCGTAAATTTGCTGCGCGAACTGCCGCGCCCCGATCATGCCCGCGCCCGATCCGGTCAACCGCGCTAGATAGCCAGGGCCGCCAAGCTCTTTCATCGCCGGATCGGCCTCGAACATCGGCCGTAGCGTCACGGGTGTCGCATTCATGTCCCGCTCGCGTAAGCCTTTGATCGCGGCGAAGATCCGCCCATGCAGCGGCTCGAAGAAATGATCCGCGGTCAGCCGGTCGGTCTCATCGGCGATGCGGTTGTCGATCATCATCGCGCCGAGAAGCGCGGCTTCCGCCTCGACATTCTGCGGCAACGTCGGGGGTTCGGTCGTTGTGAGAGAATGAATCGCGGTCGCCATGCCAGTCCTTCTACGCGCTCGTCGGTTTGGCTCAACCATGGTTGCGACCGGCGTTGTGCATAAAGCCGTGGACCGATAAGCGCGAAGCGTGGCCGATCATCGCATCAAGGAGATCAAGCTCGACGAGCGGACGATCATGTGGCGCAACGCCGATGTCGAGCAGGAACGCCGCATCGCGATCTTCGACTTGCTGGAAGACAATAGTTTCCGGCCCGAGCGCCAATATCCTGACGATTATGCCGGCCCCTATCTACTCAACGTGGCGGTCGAGGAAGGCCGGTTGGTGCTCGACGTCGCGCGCGAGGACGGCTCGCAGCTGGAAACATTGATCCTGTCGCTCGGCACGCTCAGGCGGCCGATCAAGGACTATTTCGCGATCTGCGATTCGTATTACGACGCAATCCGCAACGCGAGCCCGGCACAGATCGAGACGGTGGACATGGCGCGGCGCGGTGTCCACAACGATGCCGCCGAGCTCCTCAAGGAGCGGCTGGGGGGCAAGATAGAGGTCGATTTCAACACCGCGCGGCGGCTGTTCACGCTGATCTGCGTGCTGCACATCCGGGGCTGACGATGTCGCGGCGGGTTTTGCTGTGGGGCGGGCTGAGCGTCATCGCGGCGCTGTTCGCTGGCGCGCTCTATCTGTTTGCGCTGAGCTGGCGGCCATCGACCGACATATACGACGTCCAGGGAATCGACGTGTCCGCGGCGAACGGCGCCATCGACTGGAACGCGGCCAAGGCGGCTGGCGCCAGCTTCGGCTACATCGCCGCCACCGACGGGGGCACGCGCGACGAACGGTTCGAGGAGAATTGGCGCGCCGCCGCCGCGGCCGATGTCAGGCGTGGCGCGGTTCATGTCTGGTCGCTTTGCCAACCCGCCGCCGATCAGGCGAACAATTTCAATACCGTGGTGCCCAAGACGGACGATTCGCTACCGCCGGCGCTATCGATGGATTTCGCGGCCGGTTGCGATGCGCGGCCCATGCGCGATGCCGTGCTGGGCGAAATCCGCCGCTTTGTCACGATGGTCGAGGCGCATACCGACCGTCCGGTGATCCTGCTCGCGTCGCGCGCGTTCGAGGCGCAGTATCGCGTCACGGAAGCGATCGACCGCCCGATATGGAGCGCGGGGAATTTCTTGTCCCCCGATTATGCCGAGCGGCCATGGCGGATGTGGCGCGCGAGCGATATGCGTCGGATCGACGGCATAAACGGGCCGGTAAACTGGGACGTGGTGGCGAAATGAGCGATGCGGAACGACTGATCGCAGCGGCGCGCACGGCGGCGGCCAACGCCTATGCGCCCTATTCGGGTTTCTCGGTCGGCGCGGCGTTGCTGATGAGCGATGGCGACGTGATCGGCGGCGCCAATTTCGAGAATGCCAGTTACGGCCTCACGCTTTGCGCGGAAACCGTCGCGACCGCCACCGCCAGCGCAGCCGGACGACTGAGGGAGATCGTCGCGGTCGGCATCGTCGGCGGGATGACGGGGAAGGACGGCATCGAGCCGGTGCTGCCCTGTGGCCGCTGCCGCCAGGTGCTCAACGAAGCCGCGCAGGTCGGTAAACGCGATCTCGCGATTTATTGCTCGGGGCTAACCGGCGGCCCGGTCGAGGAGTATCGATTGTCCGACCTGCTGCCACACGCGTTCGGCCCGGCGAGCCTCGGTCTGGCCTGACCCGCACCGTCCACAACTTTTCGTAGGCCGTCGCCTTGCCCGCGGCGTGCCCACGCGACATCGTTGGCAAAAGGGAGCGATTGCCGAATGTCCATCCTGTCCGACCGCTGGATCCGTGAGCAGGCTACCGAACACGGCATGATCGAGCCGTTCGTCGAGGCGCAGCGCCGCGAAGGGTGCATTTCCTACGGCCTGTCCTCCTACGGCTATGACGCGCGCGTCGCCGACGAGTTCAAGATCTTCACCAATATCGACAGCGCGGTGGTCGATCCCAAGAATTTCTCCGACAACAGCTTCGTCGATCGCAAGACCGATTGCTGCATCATCCCGCCCAACAGCTTTGCGCTGGCGCGGACGGTCGAATATTTCCGCGTACCGCGCGACGTGCTGGTGATCTGTCTCGGCAAATCGACCTATGCGCGTTGCGGGATCATCGTCAATGTGACCCCGCTGGAGCCCGAATGGGAGGGGCACGTCACGCTCGAATTTTCGAACACGACGCCGCTACCGGCCAAGATCTACGCAAATGAGGGGGCGTGCCAGTTCCTGTTCCTCCAGGGCAACGAGCCGTGCGAGACGAGTTATGCCGATCGCGCCGGTAAATATATGGGCCAGCGCGGAGTGACGCTGCCGAAACTCTGAGGTCGGGTCAGCGGATTAGCGGTCGCTAATCCGCGTCGCGGGCCCGACCACGGCCAGCCTCGCACCTACGAGGCCTGACGACGCGGCTTTGCCGCGGCGCGATGGATCACCAGCCACACCTCATCGCCAAACGAAAAGGGCGGCCGCTCGCGCGACCGCCCTTTTGCCAACCCGGTGCTGAACGACAGCGTCAGAATTCGTTCGCGTAATATTCGTTGCCGATGAAGCCGAGCTTGGTGATGCCCGAGCGCTTGATCACCGCGAGCACGTCGTCGATCTTGCCATACCGCGCATCGGGCGACGGCTGGAAGTGCAGTTCGGGCTCGGGGACGATTGCTTTGGTCGCCTCGAGAAACTGCGCCAATTGCTCATCGCTCGTGATCTCCGTGCCTTTCCACGTCATCCGGTCATCGGCATAGATGATGATCTTGTTCTTCTGCGGCTCGACCGCCGGTTGCGGCTGATTGGAATTGACCGGCAGGTCGACCTTCACCGCATGCGTCTGGGCCGGGATCGTCATGATGAACAGGATGAGGAGCACCAACAGGACGTCGATCATCGGCGTCATGTTCAAGTCCATCATCGGCGAGCCATCGTCCTTGCCGCCACTCATTGCCATGATTCAAAACTCCGTAATATCGCTGGCGGTCAGGATTTGGGCGGCGGCTGCGAGATGAAGCCGACCTTGATGAACCCTGCGCTCTGCATCGTGTAGATCGCGCCGCCGACACATTTGTACGGCACATCGACGTCGCCACGAATATGGACCTCCGGAATCTTTTCCGGGTCGATCGGACCGGCTGCCTTCAGCCGTTCGATGTCCGCGTCCATCTTCTTCTTGGCTTTGTCGTGCAGTTCCTGGTGACCCATCCGGGTCATGCCCCAATAAACCGCGCATTGGCCCTTGTCGTCCTTGGTGATCGACAGCGAGACGTTTTCGGGCTTGGTCGTCGTCGGGTCGTACTTCACATCGGGCAGCTTCAGCTTGATGTTCTGAACCACCACGGGAACGGCGATGAGGAAGATGATGAGCATCACCAACATCACGTCGACCAGCGGCGTGGTGTTGATGTCCGACATCGGTGTATCGTCGGAGCCACCTCCGGAACTGAACGCCATTGAGCAATCCTATCCTTAACTTCGGCTACCCACGGCAATGCGCCGGGGGGCAGGCGGGACGGAGCCGTTCAACTCCGTCCCGTATCGTCTGCCTTACGACTTGATCGGCACGCCGCCGGTCTGGCCGGCCGTGGTGGTCGCGACGGGCTTGGCCGCCGGAGCGGACCCAGCAGCCTTGCGCGCTGCCGCCGGCCGCACTGCACCGTTCGACGCGAGGTAACCGAGCACGTCGGTCGAGAAGGCACTGAGGTCTTCCGCGATCGATTTGTTGCGGCGCTGCAGCCAGTTGTATGCGAGCACCGCCGGAACCGCGACGACCAGACCGAACGCGGTCATGATCAGCGCCTCGCCGACCGGGCCGGCGACCTTGTCGATCGATGCCTGACCGGCCTGGCCGATGTTGATCAGCGCGCGATAGATGCCGAGCACCGTACCGAACAGCCCGATGAACGGCGCGGTCGCGCCGACCGTCGCGAGGAAGGCGAGACCCCCGCCCAATTGCGAGTTGATCGAGTCTTCCGAGCGGCGCAGCGAGCCGTGCAGCCAGTCATGCGCCTCGACCGGATCGGTCAGCCGACCGTGCAGTTCCTGCGCGGCGAGACCGTCATCGACAAGCTGCTTGTAGGCCGAGTTCTTCTCGAGCTTGGCGGCGCCTTCGCGCAGCGAGTTCGCGTTCCAGAAGCTGGCTTTAACGCGGCGGGCCTGGTTCATGATCTTCTGCTGCTCGAACAGCTTGGTGAACATGATGTAGAGCGAGAAGAACAGCATGATCGTCAGAATGCCGGCCACGGTCCACGAGATGAAACCGCCCTGCTGGAGGGCGTTCATCACGCCGAACTGTTCTTGAGCGCCTCCCGAGGCGCCGGAATTAAGGATGGAAATGCTCATTCGATGCTTCCTCTTTAGATCGTCCGGATAATACGGCGCCGACGGCCAAGCCGCCGGACGCCGGCTTTAATTAATCACCATCTTTCAGCACCCACCGGGTACTGATCGGCCAGGAATAGGCCTGCGGCGTCCCGTCAGAGTCCTTTTGGACTATGAAGCGGCCACGACGCGTCGCCAGACTGCACGTCGTATTGTCGAGATCGGAATTGCCGCTCGATGCGGTAACCCGGCACCCGGCAACACGGCCGGACGTATCGATGTTCAACAACACCGCGACTCGACCCGACGCATTGGCGCGCTTGGCTGCCGCCGGGAAATCCTCATCGGTGAACCAGCCACCCGGATTGCCCTTCGGACCACCCTTCACACCAATTGCCTTCGGCACCGGCGCGGTGGGCTGGGGCGGAATGGTGGGCGGCGGCGGCGTGACGACCATCGGCGCCGGCGGCACGTAGGGCGCGACGTACGGCGTCGGTACCGGCGAATTGAACACCGGCGGCGCGGTCGGCGGCGGCGGCAGGTTCGGCTGATCCGGCGGCGGCGGCGGCGGCTTGTCAGGCGGCGGCGGTGGCGGTGGTGGTGCCACGTCGAAGGTATTCAGCTTTTCACTGATCTTCTTGGCGACGCTCGACGCCAAGCCGGTCACGAATGCGTAGCCAAATGCCGCAACGATGATCGAACAGATAACGATCGCTACGATGCGGCTGCCACTAGTATCACGATCAGCATATGCCATTCAGAAACCCAACTCCCTCATCCGACCCACATGCTACCGACCGTTAACGGCCCGGCAACGAACCCTTCGGCTAGCGCCGGATCGGGTAGAACGCGAGTCTCTATCGCCACGTTAGGACCGACGCAAACGCTTTGTCGGACGCAACAAACGTACAATCGCACCGTGGCAGAATTATTTCTGTTTAGGAACGATCGCTTCCACTAACCCTTTCGGTATGTCGAGTGTTCCCATCTGGCGATTCTGTGTCGCATTCGCCCTTGCCGCACCTTTCCCCGCCATTGCCGGCCCCGGCACGACGATCCCGGCGCCTGCCCCCACGTACCGGTACGCCGACGTCGCCGATTTGACGCTGAAGGCGCCGATGGTGATCGTCGCCACCGTTCGCGACGCCGCCCGAATCAAGGGCGCTGAAGCGGCGAAGGTTGCGCCCGGTTATGTGCGCTTGTACCTGACCGTGGATGTCGTCGCGCTGATCCGCGGACCCGGTGCGGTGCCGCCACAGCTCGGCTATCTTTATGATGCCAAACTGGATTCGCGCGGGCAGGCGCCCAAGCTGAAGAAGCAGCGCGTGTTGCTGTTCGCGCGTCCGGTCGCGAGCGCGGCCGATCAGGTGCAATTGATATCGGACGGCGCGCAACTGGCCTGGAGTCCCCCGACCGAGGCGACGACGCGGCGAATCGCAACCGACGTCGTGGCCTCCGATTCGCCCCCGGCGATCGCCGGCATCTCTAACGCGTTCCACGCCGCGGGATCGCTGCCCGGCGAAGGCGAGACTCAGATTTTCCTCAAGACCGAGGGCCATCCGATTTCGCTGTCGATCATCCGCAAGCAGGATCAGAGCCCGGTCTGGACGGTCTCGCTGAGCGAGGTGGTCGACAATGCCTTGCCCCCGCCGCAGCGCGACACGTTTTTATGGTACCGTCTGGCTTGCGGCCTGCCCCGCGAGCTGCCGGCGGATATTTTGTCGGGGCTCGACCCGTCCGATTCGGCCGCGATTCGCGATGATTATGCGCTGGTGAAAACGGGACTGGGCGCCTGCCGCTAGCGGCGGTTTCTAACCAGCGTGATCCCGATCGCTTCGCCCGCCTCGGCGATCGCCAGTTTGACGATCTTGACCTCGACCCGCGCGACTCGCTTGTCCTGCAGGAACAGCGTCTCGCAGATATGCTCGGCGACCGCCTCGACCAGCTTGAAATGCACCCCCGGCGGCAACGCGGTCGTTGCGGCGTGTTTGAGGTCGAGATAGTTTTTCGACGCGGTCAGCGGCGTGTCGGGATCGAATCGGCCGGGCAGGTCGAGATCGACCGTCACCGACATCCTGAGCGGCTGCGGCAGGTGCGTTTCCTCGGAATAGATCCCCGTCAGCACCATGACCTCCAGGTCGTGGACATGCAGTTGCAGGCGATCGGTCATCGCGCGCGCCCTGCCCGTCCTGCTCTCGGCGATCAAGCCCCGCTTGCAATGGCGCGCATTGCCGGTACGACCCCGCGCCCCTGATCCGAAGGATAGAATGTGCCGACGTTCGTGCCGATCGCAACCGTGGAGCCCGCCGCTGTCGAGGCGTTGCTGGACCGCGCGTTCGGCCGCGACCGGCATGGCCGCACCGCGTATCGCCTACGTGAGGGCGTCGGCGCGATACCGGAACTGAGTTTTGCCGCGATCGAGAACGGCGAGCTGGTCGGCACGATCCAGTGCTGGCCGGTCGAACTGGTTAGCGACGACGGCGCTCGATGGCCGCTGGTGCTTGTCGGGCCGGTGGCGGTCGAGCCGGCGCGGCAGCGCGGCGGACTGGGCAAGGAATTGATGCACCAGGCGCTCGACGCCGCGGTCGAACTCGAGCTCGACGGCGCGATGATGCTGATCGGCGACCCCGAATATTATGGCCGCTTCTGGGGGTTCGGCGCCGACGCGACCGGCGGCTGGCGGCTGCCCGGCCCGGTCGAGCGCCACCGCCTGCTGGCGCGCGGCACAGAGGTCCCGGCGGTCGCTGGTATTGTCGCCCCGCGCGTGACGGTTGCGGCCTAACGCCCGCTGCCCTAGCGCTTGCCCCATGCCGATGGAGCCGCCGCCCGACCTCGCCAGCCTGTCGCTCGCCGACATCGCGCGGCTGGCAGGCACCCAGCGCCTGCCCCCGGTCGATCAGTGGCACCCGACGCATTGCGGCAACAGCGACATGCGGATCGCGCGCGACGGGACGTGGTTTCACCAGGGATCGCCGATCGGGCGGCAGGAAATGGTGCGGCTGTTTTCGACCATCCTGCGGCGCGAGCCCGCTGGCGGGTATGTGCTGGTCACGCCGGTCGAGAAGCTCGACATCGTGGTCGAGGATGCGCCCTTTGTCGCGGTCGAGATGAAGGCCGAAGGAGACGGGCGCGACGCCAAACTCGCGTTCCGCCTCAAAACCGGCGACCTGGTCACCGCCGGTCCGGATCACCCATTGCGGTTTGTCCAGTTGGACGACGGTCCGCACCCGTATCTCCATGTGCGCGGCGGGCTGGAGGCGCTGGTCGTGCGCAGCGTCTATTACGAGATTGCCGAGCGCGCACTGTCCGGCGAGGACGACCCCGCCGGCGTGTGGAGCAACGGCGCGTTTTTCGCGCTGGAGCCTGTCGCATGACATTGGCCGAGCGGTTGCGCGCGGCGCTGGCGGCCGACGATCACGATCCCATCATGCTGCCCGGCGACCAGCGCCATCCGCCGTTCGATCAGGGCGAGCCGGCCGCTGCGGCGGTGCTGGTCGCGATCACCGACCGGCCGGCGCCGGGGGTAATATTGACCCAGCGCACCGATACGATGCGCAAGCACGCTGGCCAGGTTGCTTTTCCCGGCGGCCGGATCGATCCCGGGGATAAGGATGCCGCCGCCGCCGCGCTGCGCGAGGCCGAGGAGGAAATCGCGCTGCCCCGGAGTGCGGTCGAGGTCATCGGGGCTGCCGACCTGTATCTCACCGTCACCGGCTATTCGGTGACGCCGGTGATCGGCGTGATCGCGCCCGACCTCGATTATCATCCCAACGAGGCCGAGGTCGCCGACGTGTTCGAAGTGCCGCTGGCGTTCGTGCTCGACCCCGCCAACCAAATCGAGACGAGCGCCGAATGGCAAGGCCGCATGCGTACCTATTACGAGATAAACTGGGGCGACCGCCGCATCTGGGGCGCGACCGCGGCGATGATGGTCAATTTGTCGCGGCGGCTGCGATGGGTGGCGTGACGCTGCCCCCCGCCGCGTGGCGCGACCGCGCAGGGCTGGCGCGCGTCATCGATGCATTGGGGTCCGGCACCGCGCGAATCGTCGGTGGCGCGGTGCGCGACACCTTGCTCGGAATCGACACCGCCGATGTCGATCTGGCGACGACCCACGCGCCGGAAACGGTCGTCGACCTGCTCGAAGCGGCGCGGATCAAGGCGGTCCCGACCGGAATAAAGCACGGCACGATCACCGCGGTCGCCAGTGACGAAGTGTATGAAGTCACGACACTGCGCCGCGACCTCGAAACCGACGGCCGTCATGCGACCGTCGCGTTCACCGACGACTGGCGCGAGGACGCCGCGCGGCGCGACTTCACGATCAACGCGCTCTACGCCGACCCGGCGAGCGGCGAGATTTTCGACTATTTCGGCGGGATCGATGATCTGGCTGCGCGACGCGTGCGCTTCATCGGCGACCCGCTGACCCGCATCGCCGAAGATCATTTGCGCATCCTGCGCTTTTTCCGCTTCCTCGCGCGATTCGGTGATGTGGCCGATGTCGAGGGGCTGAAAGCCTGCGCCGATCGCGCGAACGATTTGATGGCGTTGTCCCGCGAACGAATCGCCAACGAGTTGCTTCGCCTGTTGGTCGCGCCGCGCGCGCCGGAAGTCGTCGCGTCGATGGTCGAGCACGGTATTTTCGTGCCAGTGCTGCCGGAGATCGTCGACGTGCTGCAACTGGCGGCACTGGCGAGGCGCGAGGACGAAGCGGGGATAGCGCCCGACCCGATTCGCCGGCTCGCCGCGATCCTGCCGTCGAACGCTGCGACGGTGGCGACCATCGGCGCCCGGCTCAAACTGTCCAAGCTCCAGCGTCGTCGATTGGAAAGCGCGGCGGAACCGGTCGATATGGAGCCGCGCGCGCTGGCCTATCGGCTCGGCACCGAATTCGCGGTCGATCGACTGCTGCTTGCCGGCGATAGTCTTGGCGATCTCGACGGCTGGACGCCCCCCGCTCTGCCGCTATCGGGCGGCGCCCTGGTCGCCAAAGGCCTGACCGCGGGACCCGACGTCGCGCGGACGCTGCACCGAGTCGAGGATCGCTGGATTGCCGAAGGTTTTCCGGACGCGGCGCGCGTCGCGGAAATCGCCGACGAGGAAGTCGCTCAGGTGTTGGCCGACATCAGGAAGTCGTAAGCCATATCGGCTTCGAGCGGCTTGGCATAGACATAGCCTTGCCCGAACGTGCAGCCGAGTGCCGCGAGAGTCTGCGCCAGCTCGTTGGTCTCGATCCCCTCCGCGGTCGTGTCCATCCCCAGCGCCTGCGCCAGGCTGAGGATCGCGCGGACGATCGCGATCTTGTCGCGGTCGGCGAGCATCCCGGTGACGAAGCTGCGGTCGATCTTGAGCACGTCGATCGGCAGTTTTTGTAGATAGGCCAGGTTCGAATAGCCTGTCCCGAAATCGTCCATCGCGATCGTCGCGCCGAGCTGCTTGAGCGCATGCATTGTGTCGGACACGCGCTGCGGATCGGCGACCAGCGCGCTTTCGGTCAGTTCCAGCGTGAAGCGGCTGCCCGCCAATTTGTGCGCCATCAACGCGCTTTCGACCGCCGGGGCGATGTCGTCGCGGTGGAGCTGGATCGCCGACAGATTGACCGCGAACTTGACCCCGCACCCTCCGCCCGCCTTGATATCCCACGCCCGCAGCGTCTTCGCTGCCTCGTCGAGCGCCCAGCGCCCGAGCGGCACGATCAATCCCGATTCCTCGGCAACCGGGATGAAATCGTTGGGCAGATATTCCTGCCCGCTCTCGCTCGTCCAGCGTGCGAGCGATTCGAACGCGACGACACGGCCCGTGGCAAGGTCGCAGATCGGTTGATAGGTCAGCCGCAGCGCGCCTTGCTCGATCGCGCGACGCAGCTCGGTTTCGATCCCGAAGGCGGCGCGTGCGGCGTCGAACGCGCGGGTCTGGTAATGCTCGGCATGGCCCGACGTCTTGGACCGCTTCACCGCGAACTGCGCGTGACGGATCAGATCCTCGGGGTCGTCGATCTCGTCCGACCCGAACGCGACACCGATCGAACACGCGACGCGTATCTCGAAATCCGACATCCGGAACGGTGTCGCCAATGCCTGCTCGATGCGCTGCGCGACATGATCGGCCTCCGACGAATCGCCTTCGAGCGTCAGCAGGATGCCGAATTCGTCGCCTCCGGTACGCGCCAGCACATCGACCGCGCGCAACGCGCCCTTCAGCCGTCGCGCGACCGTGATCAGCAATTCGTCGCCGGCCATCGAGCCGAGGCACGCATTGACTCGGCTGAACCGGTCGAGATCGATGATCAGCACCGCATAATGCGCTGCGTCGCCGCCGGCCGCGATCTTGTCCTCGAGCCGCTCGCTGAACGCGGCGCGATTGGGTAGCCCGGTGAGGCTGTCGGTCATCATTTCGCGGCGCAGGTTGCGTTCCGTGCGCAACTCGCCGGTGTGGTCGGTCAGCGTGACAAAACAATGGGTCGACTTGGGCGAGCGGCGCGCGAGCATGATGCGGAAATGGCGGCAATCGACTGCGTCGCCGAACTCCCACGAGAATTCCTCGCGCTCGCCGTCGCTGCCAAGGAAGCGCGCGAATCGATCGCCCAATTGCTCGATCAGCGCCGATTCGCCTACCGTCGTGCCGAGTCCGGCCTGGCGGAACGCGCCGTTCGCGGCGGCGATACCGATGCGATTCTCAACCGGCCCAACCAGCGCGAGTGCCACCGGTATCAATTCGATCGAGGCGGCGATTCCGGCGAGCTGGCTCGGCAACAATTCGCCTTCCGCGGGTGGAGCGGAAACGGCTGGGGCAGTCTTCACGCGGGGGAATCCGAGCGGCATGTTCGCCGGACTAGTCTGGATTAGTTAAAGCGCCCTGAAGCATGCCCGCGAAATCAGCCACTTGGTTACGGTTTTGCTCGGCTTCAAAACTTGTTGTCCCGCGGGAATCCGGTCGGCGGCATCCGCCCCGCCGCACCGCGCGCGGTGCGCCATGGCTGAAGGTCGGTTTCGGTCCGCGTTCGTCCGCTGTCACCGCCCATCGCCCAGCTCAGCCCCTCGGCGAACTTGAACGTCACCGCATCGGCCAGCCCGCCGTCGCGAAAACGCTGCAACTGCACCCCCTGCCCCTTGGCCAGTTCGGCCACCTCGGCGAGCGGGAAGACCAGCATCTTGCGATTGTCGCCGATCGCCGCGACGTAATCGTCCTCGGGCTTGATCGGCCGGACCAGCTTGAGCTTGGCGCCGAGCCGCGGCGTCACCACGCTCTTGCCTTTGCGCGTCTCGGCGATCGCATCGGCGGCCTTGAGCACGAAGCCGCGCCCGTCGGATGCTGCGACCAGCAAACGCTCGGCCTCGTTGGCGCGAAGCAGCGCAGTGATCGGCACCTCACCATCCAGATCGATCAACAGCCGCACCGGTTCGCCGAAGCCGCGCCCGCCGGGTAATTTGTCCGCGGCCAGCGTGTAGAAGCGCCCGGTTTCGGCGGCGAGCAACAGCTTGTCGGTGGTCTGCGCGTGGAACGCGAAGCGCGGGCCGTCGCCTTCCTTGAACTTCATCGCGTCGGCGGAGGCCAGCTCGGCATGCCCCTTCATCGCGCGGATCCAGCCGCGTTGCGACAGAATGACGGTGATCGGCTCGCGCTCGATCATTGCCTCAAGCGGAATCTCGCGCGCCGGCGCGGCTTCGGCGATCGTCGTGCGCCGTTTGCCGAGCGCGGTTTCGGGGCCGTAGCGCTCGCGCACTTTGCCCAAATCGCGCTTCAACCGCGTGCGCTGACGAGCATCGCTCGACAGCAAGAGTTCGAGCTCGCCTTGCTCCTTCTCCAGCCCGTCGCGCTCCTTGCGAATCTCCATTTCCTCAAGTCGCCGCAAGCTGCGCAACCGCATGTTGAGGATCGCCTCGGCCTGCCGGTCGGTCAGGTCGAACTCGGCGATCATCACCGGCTTGGGCTCGTCCTCGGTGCGAATGATCGCGATCACGCGGTCGAGGTTGAGGAACGCGATCAGATACCCGCCGAGCAATTCAAGCCGGTCGGCGATCTTGTCGAGCCGGTGCTGCGACCGCCGCCGCAGCACGATGAACTGGTGATCGACCCAGGCGCTCAGCGCTTCCTTCAGGCTCATCACCCGCGGGGTGCGCGTCGCGTCGAGCACGTTGAGGTTGAGCGGCACGCGGGTTTCGAGGTCCGACAGCCGGAACAGGCTTTCGGTCAGCGTGTCCGAATCGACCGTGCGGCTGCGCGGTTCGAGCACGATGCGGACGTCCTCGGCGGATTCGTCGCGGACATCGGCGAGGATCGGCAGCTTCTTGTCGTTGATCAGGTCGGCGATATTCTCGATCAGCTTGCCCTTCGACACGCCGTACGGGATTTCGGTCACCACCAGGTGCCAGCCGCCGCCCTTTTCGTTGACTCGCTCGATCCGCGCGCGGGTGCGGAAACTGCCGCGCCCGGTGGCATAGGCTTCGGCGATCGCGGCGGGCGAATCGACGATCAGCCCGCCGGTGGGCAAGTCCGGGCCTTTGACGAATTCGAGCACGTCGGCATTCGCATCGTCGATCAGCGCGACCGCGGCATCGAGCAATTCGGCGGCGTTATGCGGCGGGATACTCGTCGCCATCCCGACCGCGATCCCCGCCGCGCCGTTGGCGAGCAGATTGGGGAACAGCCCGGGCATCAGCTCGGGTTCCTGGTCCTCGCCGTTATAGGTCGGGCGGAAGCCGACCGCGTCCTCGTCGAGCCCGTCCATCAGGTCTTGCGCGACCTGGGTCAGCCGCGCCTCGGTATAGCGGTAGGCGGCGGCGTTATCGCCGTCGATAGTGCCGAAATTGACCTGCCCGTCGACCATCGGAGAGCGCAGAGATAAGTCCTGCGCGAGCCGGACCATCGCATCGTAGACCGACTGGTCGCCGTGCGGATGATATTTGCCGATCACGTCACCGACGACGCGCGCCGACTTCTTGTAGGCATCGCCCGGCGCCATCCGCAGCAGCCGCATCGCCCACAGCAACCGGCGATGCACCGGCTTCAACCCGTCGCGCCCGGCGGGCAGCGACCGCGCGGTGATCGTCGACAGCGCGTAGACGAGGTAGCGTTCCGACAGCGCGCTATCGAACGGCGCATCGAGCACGCCGATCGGCGGGTTGTCGGGAAGGTCGGTGATTTCGGAAGGCATCAGGCGCGGTTAATGCGGATCGCCATATTGGGGAAGGGCTTCACGGCGGAAGGTGTGGACGACCGCGACGTGCTGACGCACGATGTCGATCGCTAGCAGGGAGAGGTTCGATCAGGTCGGTCATCCACGCCATCTTGGTCGCAGCGATATCGCTGTCGGCGATCATTACCGACCCGGCGGCGGCGCGATGCCGGGGCCCCGGGTGCAAGCGTAACGTGCCCGTCGCGGCTCTGTTGGGCAAAGATCTCATAGCCGCGCTGTCCGACAAGGCCGCGGTCGATCGGATCGCCAGCGACGCGGTCTTCGATCGGATCGCGCGAACCGAAGGCGGGGGGCGCTTTTACGAACTGCCGCAAGTAATGTTCG
This sequence comes from Sphingomonas bacterium, assembly GCF_028289855.1. Classification (GTDB taxonomy): domain Bacteria; phylum Pseudomonadota; class Alphaproteobacteria; order Sphingomonadales; family Sphingomonadaceae; genus Sphingomonas. The sequence continues at coordinate 25,566 of NZ_JAQGKZ010000105.1, forward strand.
CGATCGACCGCAGCGCCTCGCCGCCGCGCGTCCATTGGATCAACACCCGGCAATATCGCTTTCATTTCGACTTTCTCCAGTCGCGCTACCTCACGCTCGCCGATTCCGCGACGTTCAACACCGCCAATTATTCGAACGCCGATCGTCGCTTCGTGCTCGGCGCGGTCGTGCGTTATCCGCGGCTGGCGCGATACGGGGTGGAGTTGTGGGAAGGCGACGTGGTCGAACCGGCGCTCCTGACCGCGATGATGACGCAGCTCCAGGCGACGTTCCATGCTCCGTTGACCTTCAAGCCCAATTCGGATCAGCAGCGCGCCGCCGCCGCTAAGGCCGGATTGCCGACGATCGGTATCGAGGAGGCCTATGGCAGCCGCGAACAGCTCGTGCTCAATCGCGGCAAGGCGGTCGGGCGGCTCGTCCTGGTCGGCGAGGGCGAAGAGGATGCGCTGCTGCCCGGCGACATCGCGCTGTTGAGAACCACGCCGATCCGGATGCCGCCGGTCGCGGGGATCGTCTCGGCGACCTTCACCACGCCGATCAACCATGTCAGCCTGCTCGCCAAGACGTGGGGCATTCCCAACGTCTACCGCGCCGATGCCGACCGGCTATGGGCCGCGCTGGCGGGCAAGCAGGTGGTGCTCGATGCAGCCGGCGCGACCGTGACGCTGCGTCTCGCCACCGCCGCGGAAGTGCGCAAGGCCGAGCAGGCGCAAGGCGCCAGGGCGATCCGCGCGCCGCGCGCCGATCTGGCCTATACCGGGCTGCCCGCGCTGGCCGATCAGACCGCGAGCTGGGTCAATCGCACCGGCACCAAGGCCGCCAATCTCGGCACCGTCGCCGCGATGACGCGCCGGTCCAGCGCAGGCTTCACCGTACCACCGGGCTTCAGCGTGCCGTTCGCCTTTTACGACCGTTTCGTCGCCGCCAACGGGGTCGGCGGGGATATCGAGGCATTCCTGAAAGACCCGCGCCGCAGCGACCCGGCATGGCGCGCCAGGGCACTGGCGGCGCTCCGGGCGCGGTTTGCTGGCGGCCATGTGCCGGAAGCCGATATTGCCGCCATCGCGGCCCGACGCAGCGCATTGCTGGGCGACAAGGGCGTGTTCGTCCGCTCGTCCACCAACGCCGAAGACCTTCCCGGCTTCAACGGCGCGGGGCTGTACGACACCGTTCCCAACGTCACCGGCCGCGACGCGCTCGCCGCCGCGCTGAAGACCGTCTGGGGATCGTTGTGGAACGACCGCGCCTATCTGGCGCGCGAAAAGGCGCGGATCGACCACCGCGCGGTGCGTGCCGCGGTCCTGATCCAGATCGGGATCGACGCCGACGCGGCGGGGGTGATGACCACGGTAGACCCGTTCGACGAACGATCGGACGAGCGGCGGCTGTTCATTGCGGCGAAGCGCGGGATCGGCATCCGCGTGGTCGAAGGCCGCAAGGTCGCCGAGCAACTGATCTATCGCCCCGAACTCGATTCGATCCAGATTCTCACGCGCTCGCAGGACGACGTGATGCTGCATTTCGCACCCGATGGTGGGGTCAGGGAAGTGAAGGTCGAAACCGACCGCGCAGTGCTGTCCGACGATCTGGTGCGCCGGCTTTCGAAGATAGGATTGGCGATCGAGGCAAATTTCGGCAGCCGGCCGCAAGACGTGGAATGGGTCGTGGTCGGCAACCAGATCATGATCGTCCAGTCGCGCGATTATGTGCGGGGCAATTAGACCGGGCTCGGCAGGTCGCGCGCGAGCTCTGCCATCAGCCATTCGCGGAACCGCTTGATCTTCGGCACCCCGCGCCGCGACTCTGGATAGACCAGCCAGTAGGCGTAACCCCGGGTCGAGGCTTGCTCGAACGGCCGCACCAACCGCCCCTCGGCCAGATCGTTGCGCCAGAAGAATGGGGTCAGCATCGCCATCCCCTGCCCCGCCATCGCGGCGTGCCCCTCATGCGCCTGACTGTCGAGGCGGACGCCAGGGCGCGGCGGGCCTTCGGGGACATCGACCCCGGCCTCGCGCAGCCAGAACGGCCACCATTGATCGTGCGGGCTGATCTGGGGCACGCGCATCAGCGATTCTGGGGTGAACGGGCCGTGGCGCCTCAGGAAGCCCGGCGAGCACATCGGGGTGAAGTCGACGTCGAAGATCTTGTCCGTGACGACATCGTTCCAGCCTCCCAGCCCCGAGCGGATCGCGACATCGACATCGTCGCTGGCGAAATCCGCGATCGCGTCGCTCGTCAGCAACCGCACCGCCATGTCGGGATGCGCCATCTGGAAACTACCCAACCGCCACGCTAGCCACGTATTGGCAAAGGTGTTGGAGGTGGAGACGGTCAGCACGCTTTCGTCTTCCGCACGGATCGCGCCGAACGCCGCATCGATCGCATCGAACGCGCGCGTGATCGAGGGCGCGGCACGCCGGCCGGCGTCGGTCAGCACAACGCGGCGTTTCTCGCGGCGAAACAGCGGCGCGCCGAGCCGCTCCTCCAACAACTTGATCTGATAGCTCACCGCGGCCTGGGTCATGCCGAGCTCGGCCGCGGCGCTGGTGAAGTTCTCGTGCCGGGCGGCGGCTTCGAACACGCGAACGGCGGCGAGAGGCGGCAGACGGCGCATCGCTTATCCATAAGTCTCGCTTGTCGATCATGTCCAACGATTTGTTGGCGCAATCCGCTCACGGCGAGCATATCGAAATGGCTAGCGACACCTCCGACCGAGAAGGATACGGCCATGCGTGACGATTTCCTGAGCGGCGATTGGGCCGCCAACCGCCATCATTTGAATGCGGGCATCGATAAGGCGATGGGGCGCCTCGTCACTGTTTTTGGCGACACGTTCGCGTCGTTGCACCGCCAGCAGTTCGACGCACCGTGGAAGCGCCGCTGGCGCCAGGTTCGGATCAGCGGACAGCGCTGACCGACACGAATGCCGGGCCGATCGTCGCTCCCTCGCGATCGGCCCGGTTCTACTGTACTCAGCCGCGATGATCCGGCTTGCCTTCATCGCGGCGCTGGCGTCTTGCAGCGCAATGACGCTCGATACGCCCTTCACGCCGATGACTTGGGCCGATTTGACGTCGCGTTCGCGCCCGGCACCGCAAGCGACGGTGGCGTACGGTGCCGACGAGTACCAGAAGGTCGATCTCTGGCTCCCCGCCGGCACCGGGCCGTTTCCGGTGGTGCTGCTCGTTCACGGCGGATGTTGGACGACGAGCATCGCCGATCGCAGCCTGATGGATTGGGCCGCCGAGGACCTGCGAAAGGCGGGTTATGCGGTGTGGAACATCGACTATCGCGGGGTCGATCGGCCCGGCGGGGGCTATCCCGGCACGTTTCAAGACGCTGCCGCAGCGGCAGATCTCTTGCGTACCAATGCCGCCAAATACCGGTTTGACCTCAGCAATGTTGTCGCGGTCGGGCACAGCGCGGGCGGGCACTTGGCCTTGTGGCTCGCGGCGCGGCCGAAACTCCCGGCATCCAGCCCATTGCGCACCCCCGATCCGCTGCCGATCGCACACGTCATCAGCCTTGGCGGGCTTCCCGACCTCGAGCAAACTGCTGCCAGTCCCGATAACGGGTGCGGCACGGATGTCGTCGCCCAATTGGTCGGCAAACCGGGCACCACACGCGCCGACATCTACGCCGACACGTCGGTCCCACGCCTGTTCCCGCTCGGCGTGCCGCAAGACCTCGTCAACGGGCGGGAGGACTCGATCATCCCGTACCGACTCGCGACCGATTACGTCGCCAAATCGGGGGGCGCCGCGACGCTCCATACCGTCGCGAATACCGGCCATGTCGAATTGATCGCCCCCGACACACCGGCCTGGAAAGAAACCAAGAGACTGATCGCGCTAGCATTTCGTCGCTGAAACCGCACGTCTTGACGTTATACCCCATCGATGAGATGGTGTATTATAGACAGATGGAGAGCGATCATGCGGTACGTGTTGATGGCAACGGTCGGCGTGGCGAGCCTCGCACTTGCGGGATGCTCCAAGACCGATTCTTCTTCTTTCAATAACGGCTCGTTCAGCGCCGCACCGGCGAGCATACCCCAATCCGAGCCGGCGATGCGCGACGTCGCCGAAGGCGCCGCGCCCGGGATCGCGGTGACCGCAGCGCCGGGCGTCGCGTTCACCTATCGCTACGCCTTCCGCCTGCCCGCCGCGAAGCTCGCCGCCGCGCAGGAAGCGCATGCCCAGGCGTGCGAGAAGCTCGGCGTCGCGCACTGCCGGATTACGGGCATGCGCTATCGCGTGCTCGGCGAGAACAGCAACGAAGGGCAATTGCTGTTCAAGCTCGACCCGAGTCTCGCCCGTGCGTTCGGCAAGCAGGGGATCGACGCGATCGTCGCGGCCGAGGGCAAATTGACCGATGCCGAGATCACCGGCACCGATGCCGGGGCGGAGATCGCCAAGCTGCAATCGCTGAAGGCGCAAGCCGCCGCCGAATTGCAGCGGATCGACCGCGAACTGGCGCGCAAGGATTTGAAGGAGGACGAACGCGCCGAACTGCAGCGCCAGCGCGCGTCAATCACGTCGCAGATCACCGACGCTAAGACCGGGACGAGTGATCAGCAGGAAGCGCTCGCGAACACGCCGATGGAATTCGACTATCAATCCGGCCCCGCCGTTCAGGGCTTCGACGGCAGCGCGCCGATCACCAGTGCGGCCAATGTGTTCGTCGGGTCGGCGACGGTGACGATCGGTTTCGTCCTGACGATGCTTGCGGTGCTGATCCCGCCGGGGATCATCGTGCTCGGCGGCTTCCTGCTGTGGCGTCGCTTCCGCCCGCGCCGCAAGCCCGTCGAGACGGCGGCGTGATTGCACGCCGGGACGCTTTCCTGTAACGGCCTCAACCTTCCCGCCCCGGTGCGCGCCAGCGTTGCCGGGGCGCTCCTTTCACGAGAGGTTGCGCCGAATATGGCACGCCGCCGCCAGATCTACGAAGGCAAGGCCAAGATCCTCTACGAGGGTCCCGAGCCGGGCACGCTGATCCAATATTTCAAGGACGACGCGACCGCGTTCAACGCCCAGAAAAAGGGCACGATCAGCGGCAAGGGCGTGCTCAACAACCGCATCAGCGAGCACATTTTCACGTTGCTCGGGCTGATCGGCATCCCGACGCACTTCATCCGCCGCCTCAACATGCGCGAGCAATTGATCCGCCAGGTCGAAATCGTGCCGATCGAAGTCGTCGTGCGCAACGTCGCCGCCGGCTCGATCTCCACCCGTCTCGGCATCGAGGAGGGCACCCAGCTCCCGCGCACGATCATCGAATATTATTACAAGGACGACGCGCTCGGCGACCCCATGATCACCGACGAGCATATCGCCGCGTTCGGCTGGGCCAGCCAGGAGGAGATGCACGACATCGCCGACCTGGCGATCCGCATCAACGATTTCCTGTGCGGGCTGTTCGCCGGGATCGGCATCCGTCTGGTCGACTTCAAGCTCGAATTCGGGCGGATCTGGGATAACGATTACGGCCGGATCATCCTGGCCGACGAGATCAGTCCCGACGGCTGCCGGCTGTGGGACATGAAGACCAACGAGAAGCTCGACAAGGATCGCTTCCGCCGCGACCTGGGCGGCGAGGTCGAGGCCTATCAGGAGGTCGCGCGGCGGCTCGGTCTTCTGCCCGACGAGGCCGAGGGCGCGGTGCTCGATCTCGAAAAGCATCGCCTGAACCGCGGCAAGTAGTGCCGGCTTGACCGCGCCGGGTGCGAGCGACGGGTACCGACCGGAAATCGACGGCCTGCGCGCGGTCGCGGTGGTCGCGGTCATCCTCTATCACGCGCAGCTCGGGATCCTCTCCGGCGGTTATCTCGGCGTCGATATCTTTTTCATCATCAGCGGGTTCCTCATCACCGGAATCATCGAAGCCGAACTGGCCGCAGGGCACTTCTCGATCCTGCGCTTCTACGAGCGCCGCATCCGCCGGATCATTCCCGCGCTGACGATGATGATGCTGTTGTGCGTGCCGCTGGCGTGGCGCCTGATGCTGCCCGACGACCTGGAGAATTTCGGCCAGTCCTTGGTCGCAACGACCGCGTTTGCCAACAACGTCCTGCTCACGCTGACCTCGGGCTATTTCGAGCTTGCGACCGATTTCAAGCCGCTCGTTCATACCTGGACGTTGGGGGTCGAGGAGCAATATTACCTGATCGTGCCGCTGTTGTTGGCGGGCATGTTCCGCTGGGGCGGGCGGCGGCTGACGATCGTCGTCATCGTCAGCGTTACGGCGATCAGCTTCGTCGTGGCGCTGGCCTGCGCGCGGTATGCGTCAACCGCGGGCTTCTACTTGCTGCCGTCACGTGCTTGGGAGCTCGGCGCGGGGTCGCTGGTCGCACTGCTCGCAAAACCGGTCGGCAGACGAGAGGCGCCCGCCGCAGCCGGACTGGCGGTGATTGTGTTGTCGCTGCTGCTCGCGGGCGAGCGCTTCGCCGATTTGGTCTGGCCGATGACGATCCCGGTCGCGGCGACATGCCTTGTTCTCGCCTATGGCCGCGACGGTACTATGACTGGGCGCGCGCTGGCCTGGCGGCCAGCGGTGATCGTCGGGCTAATGAGCTATTCGCTCTATCTCTACCATCAGCCCGTGTTCGCGTTCGCGCGCATCGCGAGCCTCGACCAGCCGAGCCGAGCGACGATGGCCTTGCTGATCGCGCCGGTATTTCTGCTGGCCTGGCTGTCGTGGCGGTTCGTCGAACGCCCGTTCCGCGATCGCGACCGGACGCGCTCACGTACCGTTGTCGCATTCTGGCTAGTTAGCAGCTTCATGCTCTTGGTTATCGGCGGCGCGATGGCGGCGACGTCGGGATTCAAGGCGCGCTGGCCCGAACTCGCCGAACGCGATGCGGGCTTCGGTGCTGCCCAAAACGAGGCCTACAACCTCTCTGCCTTCGCTTTCCGCGACATACCGCTACCGGATGCCAGCCCCAAAATCCGCGTCCTTGTGCTGGGCAATTCGTTCGCGCGCGATTTCATCAATATGGGCCAGGCCAGCGGCAATTTTAGCCATCACGTCGTCAGCTATGACGAGAAAACCTGCCCGTTGCGCTTCACCCCGGTCGAGCACCGCAATCTGCGAAACGCGGATTTCGTCGTGTTCGGGTCGTTCGCGAAACGCTGTCTGGACCGCTGGCTGCCGGGCGCAGCGCTCGACACCGGCGCGCGGATCATCGTGCTGGGCACCAAGAATTTCGGCTGGAACAACAATGCGGTGATGCTGCTCGACCCCGCAATCCGCTACACCTACCGCGCCAAGGTGCTCGACAGCGCGCTCGCCACCAACGAATTTGAACGCCGCGCCGTCCCGCCCGCCCAATTCGTCAACCTGCTCGGCATGCTGATGGACGGCCAGCATCGCGTCGCCGTTTTCACGCCCGACCACAAGTTCATCAGTCAGGACCGCCAGCATTTGACAAGCGCCGGCGCTGCCTATGTCGGAAGCATCGTGTTCCGCGATCCGCGCCTGCAGGCGCTGGCGACGAGCGTCAGCTCTTCACCCGGATCCCGCAAATGATTCCGAAGACGAAGCACGACACGAGCGATAGCTGAACGTACCCCGCCGGGTCGGTCCAGCCGAAATAGTCGCCGCCGAACGCGAACAGCGAAATGAACATGAACATTGCCACCACGGCCATGTCCGCACCCCCAATACCTCTCGCACGCCCTCGCGAGTCAGGCCCCGTCCCTGCCTGAAGCTGCTCCGCCCGTATTAACGAAACGTGAAACTTGCGACGAGCGGCGGGCGCGGCCATAGCGGCGCCGACTCCTACCTCAGCCAGGAAGCGCCGCCTATGAAGGTCCGCATCGTCGTCACCCTCAAGCCCGGCGTGCTCGACCCGCAGGGCAAGGCGATCCACAAATCGCTCGAGGGGCTCGGGTTTGGCGGCATCAACGACGTTCGCGCGGGCAAGGTGATCGAGCTCGACGTCGCCGACGGGACCAGCGACGACGATCTCGACGGCATGTGCCGACGGCTGATCGCCAATACGGTGATCGAGAATTACCGGGTCGAGCGCGTATGAGCGCCGCGGTCGTCGTCTTCCCGGGATCGAATTGCGACCGCGACCTTGCGGTGGCGATCGAGGCGGTGACCGGGCGCAAGCCGGCGATGGTGTGGCACGCCGACACCGAGCTTCCCGCCGGATGCGACCTGATCGCTTTGCCCGGCGGCTTTTCCTACGGCGATTATCTCCGCTCGGGCGCAATGGCGGCACGGTCGCCGGTCATGCGCGCGGTGGTCGACGCGGCGGAGCGCGGCGTACCGGTACTGGGCGTGTGCAACGGATTCCAAGTGCTGACCGAAGCCGGGCTGCTGCCCGGCGCGTTGATGCGCAATGCGGGACTCAATTTCGTGTGCCGCGACGTCGAACTGTCGGTCGACAACGCGCAATCCGCCTTCACCAGCCGCTACGCCCAAGGCGAGAAAATCCTGATCCCGGTCGCGCACCACGACGGCAACTACTTCGCCGACGCTGCGACGCTCGACCGGCTCGAAGGCGAAGGCCGCGTCGCATTCCGCTATACCGGCCAGGTTAACGGCTCCGCACGCCAGATCGCCGGCGTGCTCAACACGGCGGGCAACGTGCTCGGCATGATGCCGCATCCCGAACGCAAGATCGAAGCCGCACATGGCGGGATTGATGGGCGGCGGTTATTCGAAGGGCTGCTCGAGCTGGTCGCCTAGACCTTCGCCTTGAACGGCGAGAAATCTGTGCCTTCGTCGAACACATCGACACCCTCGGCGCGCTTGAGACCACCGACGACGAGATAAGTCGCGGGCGTGAGCAGCGCTTCCCACGCAACCTTCAGCGCCCATTGCGTGAACAGCAATTTGATCACCAGCGTGTGCGTGAATCCTTCGGCACCCCAGAAGGCGAGCGGGTAGAAGATCAGGCTATCGACGCCCTCCCCGGCAATGGTCGAGCCGATCGTCCGCAACCACAGATGCTTGCCGCTCGTCCGGATCTTCATCTTGGCGAGCACGTACGAATTGACGAATTCGCCCGCCCAGAACGCGCAGCAGCTGGCGAAGACGATCCGCGGCACCTGGCCGAAAATCGTCTGATATGCCGCCTGGTTGGTCCAGTCGGGCGCGGGCGGCAGCGCGACCACCACCCAGCTCATGAACGCCATGAATAAGACCGCGCCGAACCCCGCCCAGATCACGCGCCGTGCGCGGGCATAGCCGTACACCTCAGTCAGTACGTCGCCGATCACGTAGGAAATCGGGAAGAACAGGATGCCCGCGCCGAACGGCCAATAACCGTAGCCGGGCAACCACACTTGCGCGACCTTGCCCGCGCCGATCACGTTCGAGAGGAGCAGGATCGCGACGAACGCCGCCATCACGAAATCGTAATAGCGAAAGTTCTGGACGGCATTTGCCGTCACCGTCCGCAGCTTGCCCCGATCCCCGTCGCTCATGGCGGCGTTATGATGGGCGTTTCGCGACCGCGCAATCCGCGCTAGGCGCATCGGCGGGCGCCCGTAGTTCAACTGGATAGAGCACGAGCCTTCTAAGCTTGGAGTTGCAGGTTCGAGTCCTGCCGGGCGCGCCATTATTATTACGAGAAGCGCGGGGCCGGCGCGGGCTGCATTACGCCGTGTTGTTCAATAAAAGTGCCGCGCGCCACATTGTGCGGGTGTGCCGCCGCCTCCGCCATCGACAGGACGGGCGCGAAACAGACGTCGCTGCCCTCCATTGCCGCACACCACTCGTCGCGAGTTCGCGACTTGAAGATCGCGGTCAGCCGCTCCTTCTGCGCGGGCCATTGCGCGCGGTCGAATTGGGCGTCGAACAAAGGGTCGCCGTCGATCCCCAGTTTTTCGCGAAGCAGCGCGTAGAATTGCGGCTCGATCGATCCGATCGACACGAACCCGCCATCGGCGGTCTCGTAGACATCGTAGAACGGCGCGCCGCCATCAAGCATGTTCACACCGCGCTCGTCGGTCCACATGCCGCTGGCGCGAAAGCCCCACATCATTCCCATCAACAGTGCCGACCCGTCGGTCATCGCGCAGTCGATCACTTGTCCCGGCGCGCCGTTCCTGACCGCGAGCAATCCGCTGACCATGCCGAAGGCGAGCATCATCGCGCCGCCGCCGAAATCGCCGATCAGGTTGATCGGCGGCACGGGTTTCTCGCCCGCCCGCCCGATCGCGCCGAGCACGCCCGACAGCGCGATGTAGTTGATGTCGTGCCCGGCCGCCGGGGCATATGGCCCGTCCTGCCCCCAGCCGGTCATGCGCCCGATCACCAGTTTGGGATTGTCGCCGAGGAGCACGTCGGGCCCGATACCGAGCCGCTCCATCACGCCGGGGCGGAACCCTTCGATCAGACCGTCAGCGGTCTTCACCAGGTCGCGCAACTTCGCGATATCGCCGGGCGACTTGAGGTCGAGTTGCATCGCCGCGCGCCCGCGCAGCAACGGATCGCGCGGATTGAGCGTCGCCCCAGGCCGATCGATGCGGATCACCTCCGCGCCGTGATCGGCCAGCATCATCCCGCAAAACGGCCCCGGCCCGATCCCCGCCAGTTCGACGACGCGAATGCCGGTTAGCGGAGCCGCCATGTCAGCGCGGCGCCATCCGGATCGCGCCGTCGAGACGCACGTCCTCGCCGTTGAAATAGCCGTTCTCGATCATCGTCAACGCCAAGTTGGCGTACTCGGGAGGATTGCCGAGTCGTTTCGGGAACGGCACCGACGCCGCGAGATTGTCGCGCACCTGTTGCGGCGCACCCTGCATCAACGGGGTTTCGAAAATGCCCGGCAGGATCGTGTTGATGCGGATGCCCTCACCCATCAAGTCGCGCGCGATCGGGAGCGTCATGCCGACCACGCCGCCCTTCGACGCCGAATAGGCCGCCTGGCCGATCTGGCCGTCCTCGGCAGCGACCGACGCGGTCATAACCATCGCGCCGCGCTCACCATCCTCGCCGGGTTCGAGCGTCAACATCCCCGCCGCCGATTTCGCGACGCAACGGAACGTGCCGATCAGGTTGATCTGGATGAGCCAGTCGAACGCGGCCAGGCTGAAATGCTTGATGCTGCCGTCTTCCTTGGAGCGGCTGGCGGTCTTCATCGCGTTGCCGGTGCCGGCGCAGCAGACGAGCACGCGCTCCTGTCCGTGCGCCGCACGCGCCTTCACGAAGCCCGCATCGACGCTATCGTCGCTGGTCACGTTAACCTCGCAGAAGACGCCGCCGATTTCGTTGGCAACGGCTTCGCCTTTCTCCGCCTGCATGTCGAAGATCGCGACTTTGACGCCCTTGGCGGCCAGCGCCCGCGCTGTCGCCGCACCGAGGCCGGAGGCGCCGCCGGTGACCACTGCGGATACGGTGTTGTCGAGTTTCATTCCCGTCTTCTCCTATTCGTCATGCCGGACTTGATCCGGCATCCCGCTTTTTTCCGTTCAGCGGATAAAGCGGGACCCCGGCTCAAGGCCGGGGTGACGGTTAATGTGCGTTGACCATTACAGCCGCTCGACAATCGTCACGTTGGCGATCCCGCCGCCCTCGCACATCGTCTGCAAGCCCCATCTCTTGTCGCGCGCCTTCAATGCGTGGAGCAAAGTCGTCATCAGCTTGGTGCCCGATGCGCCGAGCGGGTGGCCGAGCGCAATCGCGCCGCCATTAACGTTGAGCCGGGCATGGTCGCCGCCGATCACCTTCAACCAAGCCAGCGGCACCGGCGCGAACGCTTCGTTGACTTCGTACAGGTCGATATCCTCAATCTTCATACCCGCCCGCAGCAACGCCCGCTGCGTCGCGGGGAGCGGTTCTTCGAGCATGATCACCGGGTCGCCCGCGGTCACCGTCAGATTGTGAATCCGTGCCAGCGGGGTCAGGCCATGATCCTTGAGCGCACGCTCGCTGACGATCATCACGCCCGACGACCCGTCGCAAATCTGGCTCGCCGACGCCGCGGTCAGCACCCCGCCTTCCTGCAACAGTTTCACCGCACCGAGCGATTCCATCGAGGCATCGTAGCGGATGCCCTCGTCGGTCGTATGGAACCCCTCATTGCCCTCTTCGTCGACGATCGCGAGCGGGACGATCTCGTCGGTGAACGCGCCGGCCTGCGTCGCCGCGGCCGCGCGCTTGTGGCTTTCGAGCGAGAAGGCGTCGAGTTCCTCGCGGCTGAAGCCGTACTTTTGCGCCATCATGCCGGCACCGACGAACTGGCTGAACCCAGGCACCCCGTAGCGGTCCTTGATCCGCTGCGAGAGCGGCCCGACGCCGATACCGAGTTGAGCGGGGGCCGTGACCGACAATCCCATCGGCACGCGAGTCATGCTCTCCACGCCCGCCGCGATGACGATGTCCTGCGTCCCCGACATCACGGCCTGGGCGGCGAACTGGATCGCCTGTTGCGACGACCCGCATTGGCGATCGATCGACACCGCCGGCACGCTGTCCGGGAGCGATGAGGCCATCACCGCATTGCGGCCGATATGCCCGCCTTGCTCGCCGGCCTGCATCACGCAGCCCATGATGACGTCTTCGATCGCCGCGCCGTCAATCCCCGATCGCTGCACCAGCGCGTCGAGCACCGCGCCGCCCAGATCGGCCGGATGCCAGTCCTTCAGCTTGCCGCCGCGCCGCCCGCCCGCCGTGCGCGCCGCCGCGACGATATATGCTTCCGCCATCCAGCCTCTCCTTTATTTGAGTTGCAGATAGCCACCGGTTGACGGAAGCGGCAAGCGAATTTGCGGGGTGGACGGCGGCACCGGTCGGTGTATTGGCACGGTTCCTCCCCGCTCAAGCTGAATGGAGTTGCGCGTGTCTGGAGGTCTCATGATCGATCGCTGCGGATTGCAGGTCGCGAGCGAGCTCGCTGCGTTCATCGAGGAACGCGCGCTGCCGGGCACGGGCATCGGGGCGGATGCGTTCTGGGCGGGCACTGCCAACATCTTCGCGCAGTTCGCGCCGGAAAATCGGAAGCTGCTCGACAAGCGCGACTTGCTTCAGGCCGAGATCGACGGCTGGCACGCCCAGCGCACCGGCACCGCAATCGATCAGGCCGAGTATCAAGCGTTCCTGAGGTCGATCGGTTATCTGGTCGACGAACCTGTGCCGTTCGCCATCACCACCGAGAACGTCGATCCGGAGATCGCAACGACCGCCGGGCCGCAACTCGTCGTGCCGGTGCTAAACGCCCGCTTCGCGCTCAACGCCGCCAATGCGCGTTGGGGCAGCCTGTACGACGCGCTCTACGGCACAGACGCTATCCCCGGCACAGCTAGGCCGGGCGGCTACGACCCGGTGCGTGGCGCGCAGGTGATCGCCTGGGCGAAGTCGTTTCTCGATTCGGCGGTGCCGCTGGCGAGCGGAAGCTGGGCCGATTTGACCGGCGCGCCGGTACTGGCCGACCCGGCGTTGCTGGTAGGGCGCGCGCAGGAAAGCTACCTGTTCCGTCACAACGGCTTGCACATCGAAGTGGTGATCGATCGCGAGCATCCGATCGGCAAGACCGACCCAGCCGGCATTGCTGACGTCATCCTCGAAAGCGCGCTTACGACGATCGTCGACCTTGAGGATTCGATTGCCGCCGTCGATGCCGAGGACAAGGTCGCGGCTTATGCCAACTGGCTCGGCTTGATGAAGGGCGACCTGGTCGAGACGTTTGATAAAAACGGCGCGACTCTCACGCGCAAACTCAACGACGACCGCGTCTACACCACCCCCGACGGCAGCACCTTCACCCTGCCCGGTCGCGCGCTGATGTTCGTGCGCAACGTCGGTCACTTGATGGCCACGCCCGCGATCCGCCTGCCCGATGGCGGCGAGGCGCCCGAGGGCATTCTCGACGCGATCGTCACCAGCCTGATCGGCTTGCACGACATCAACGGCGCGCGGAAAAACAGTCGCGCGGGATCGATCTACATCGTCAAACCCAAGATGCACGGGCCCGAAGAAGCCGCGTTCACCAATGCGCTGTTCGACGCGGTCGAAGATCTGCTCGGCCTCGCCCGTCACACGATCAAGGTCGGTGTGATGGATGAGGAGCGCCGTACCTCCGCCAACCTTGCCGCCTGCATCGCGGCGGTCAGCGGCCGGATCGCGTTCATCAACACCGGCTTCCTCGACCGCACCGGCGATGAAATTCACACGGGTATGCAGGCGGGGCCGATGGTGCCCAAGGGCGAGATGAAGACGAGCGCCTGGATCGCTGCGTACGAGAACCGCAACGTCCAGATCGGGCTCGCCTGCGGGCTGTCGGGCAAGGCGCAGATCGGCAAGGGAATGTGGGCCGCGCCCGACCGCATGGCGGATATGCTCGACCAGAAGATCGGCCACCCGATGACGGGCGCCAACACCGCCTGGGTGCCCAGCCCCACCGCGGCGACGCTGCACGCGACGCACTACCACCGCGTGGACGTGTTCGCACGGCAGAAGGAGCGCGCATCCGAGCCGATCGCATCGCTCGATGCCCTACTGTCGGTCCCGCTCGCGCTCGGCCGCAACTGGACCCCTGACGAAATCCGCGCAGAGCTCGATAATAATGCGCAGGGCATTCTGGGCTACGTCGTTCGCTGGATCGATCAGGGCGTGGGTTGCTCGAAAGTGCCCGACATCCACGATATCGGGCTGATGGAGGACCGCGCAACGCTGCGCATCTCGAGCCAGGCGCTGGCCAATTGGTTGCTCCACGGCGTCTGCGCGCCCGAAGAGATCGAAGCGGCGTTCGCGCGGATGGCGGCGAAGGTCGATGCGCAGAATGCCGGCGATCCGCTGTATGGCTCGCTCGTCGCCAACCCCAACGGTGCCGCCTATCGCGCCGCCCGCGCGCTGGTGTTCGAGGGAACGGCGCAGCCCAACGGCTATACCGAGCCCCTGCTCCACCGCTTCCGCGCCGAGGCGAAGGCGCGCTAACTTTGGACAATTGGACAAAATGGACAGCGCAATTGTCGAGTTGCGTCGCCCGAAATGTCGTTATTTTACAATTGGTCTAAGATAGGCAACAGACTAGCCGACCTTGGCGTTGCAATCCTGTTGCTCGCTCAACTTTGTTCTCGCCAAAATGGAGACGATCTATTAGACTGCGCACCGTCGGATCCGTCCGGCGTGTGCAATCTCGGTTTGGGGGTTACAGCGATGTTTAAGTTGATCAAGGTCGGCGTGGCAGCCAGCCTGCTGGTAGCGGGGATGGCCACGGCCGGAATGCCGTCGGGGCGCAATTTCACGATCAAGAATACCAACGCAAGCGTCTCGGTGCAGCGCGTATGGTACGCGCGGGCTGGCGAGGAGGGCGATCCGTGGCATGAAGTCATGCTCGATTACGCCGTCAAGCCTGGCCGGACCTCGAACTTCACCATGGGTGCGGGCGATGTCTGCCTGTACGATATCAAGGTTCAGTTCAGCGATTCGGTCATCCAGCAACGCGACAACATCAACGTCTGCCGCGGCGACACGGCGGTCGTGACCTGATCCGGCGCGCTTTTGCGTGACGTGATACGGGGCGGTGGGTTTTGGCCCGCCGCCCTTTTTCTGGCCGGTCAGTGGAAGTCGCGCGACTTGGGCAGAATGCGGACGTTGCGGGGATGCCGCCCGCCGGTCGGACGCGCCTTTTCGTAACGCGGATCGGGGATCAGGCCGATATCGGCCTGCGCCATTGCGGGGCGAGACTTGCGATCCTCCGATAACCGGCCGAGCTCGTGCGTGCGGTCGATGACGCGCGTGCCGATCAGGTGGACGACACCCCCTTCATCCTTGGCGCTACGCTGCACCTCCCCCTCGACGGTCATCAGTCGCGATCCCATCACTTGCATCCGCTGTGCCTCAAATATCCGCGCCCATAACAGCACATTGGTGATCCCGGTCTCATCCTCCAGCGTCATGAATATCGCGTTGCCCGTGCCCGGCCGCTGGCGCACCAGCACGACCCCGGCGACCGTGACGCGCGCGCCGTTCGTCGCCTTGGACACGCCTTCGCATGTCAGCACCTTCTCGGCATCGAACATCGGCCGCAGGAACTGCATCGGATGTCCCTTGAGCGACAGGCGGGTGAGTTGATAATCGGCGCTGACCTCCTCGCTGAGCGGCATCGTCGGCAGGCCGGCGTCCGTCTCAACCCCCAATTCGCGCGCACCGGCGGCGGCGAACAGCGGCAATTCGTCAGATGGCGTCCGCCTTACCTCCCACAAGGCATCGCGTCGGCCCTTGCCGATCGACCCCCAGGCATCGGCGTCAGCGAGCAACCGCAGTGCACGCGCGGGTAGATGGGCGCGGCGCGCGAGTTCCTCGATCGAGACAAAGGGGCCATTGGCGGCACGCTCGTCCGCGAGAGACTTCGCCCAATCTTCGCGAAAGCCATCGATCTGACGCAAGCCGAGCCGGAGTGCGAGGTCGCGATCGCCCGGTTCAAGACTATTGTCCCACCGGCTCGCATTCACATCGATTGCTCGCGCCTCTACCCCGCCTTTCTCTTGCGCGTCGCGGACGATTTGCGCCGGCGCGTAAAAACCCATCGGCTGCGAATTGAGCAACGCGCAGGAGAACGCCGCTGGGTGGAAGCACTTCAACCAGGCCGACACATAGACCAGCCGCGCGAACGCCAGCGCATGGCTTTCCGGAAAGCCATAGCTGCCGAACCCCTTGATCTGGTCATAGCAACGCTGCGCGAAATCGCGTTCATATCCGCGCCTGACCATCCCCTCGACCATCTTGGTCTCCAGGTTGTGGATCGTGCCGACATTACGGAACGTCGCCATCGCGCGGCGTAGGCGATTGGCATCCTCGGGTGAGAAATCGGCCGCAACGATCGCCAGTTTCATCGCTTGTTCCTGAAACAGCGGCACGCCCATCGTCTTGCCAAGTACGCCTTCAAGTTCGTCGGGCCGACCGTGACGCGGATTAGGCGCCGGAAAGGACCACGCCTCTTTCTTGGCACGCCGCCGCAGATAGGGGTGCACCATATTGCCCTGGATCGGACCGGGCCGGACGATCGCCACTTGAACGACCAAGTCGTAAAATTGCCGCGGGCGCAGCCGCGGCAGCATGCTCATCTGCGCGCGGCTTTCGACCTGAAACAGGCCCAGGCTGTCGCCCTCGCACAGCATATCGTAAACCTGCGCGACCTCGGCCGGGACGGTATCGAGCGTGTGCCGCTTGCCCCCGCTCTCCTCGATCAGGTCGAACGCCTTGCGGATGCACGACAGCATGCCGAGCGCCAGCACATCGACCTTCATCAACTGAAGCGCGTCGATGTCATCCTTGTCCCATTCGATGAAGGTGCGCTTGTCCATCGCGCCATTGTGGATCGGCACGGTTTCGTCGAGCCGGTCCTGCGTCAGCACGAACCCGCCGACATGCTGCGACAAATGGCGGGGAAATTCGAGCAATTGATCGACCAGAGTCTTCAGCCGCCCGATCTCCGGATTGTCGAGCGTGAACCCCGCCTGGGTAAAGCGCTCCTCCTCCATCTTGCTCGAATAGCTGCCCCAGATCGTGCTGGAGAGTCGTGAGGTGACGTCCTCGGTCATGCCGAGTGCCTTGCCGACTTCGCGCACGGTCGAGCGCGAGCGATAGTGAATCACCGTCGCGGCAATCGCGGCGCGGTCTCGGCCGTATCGCCGATAGACATATTGCATCACTTCCTCGCGTCGCTCGTGCTCGAAATCGACGTCGATATCGGGCGGCTCGTCGCGCTCGGCCGACACGAAGCGCGAGAACAGCAGATCGAACTTCATCGGATCGACCGAAGTGACCCCCAGGATGAAGCATACGACCGAATTGGCGGCCGATCCGCGTCCCTGGCAGAGGATCGGTGGATCCTGGGTCCGCGCGAACTTCACCACGTCATGGACGGTCAGGAAATAATACGCGTAACCACGATCACGGATGAGCATGAACTCTTCGTGCAGCAGGGCGTACAGCTTGTCGGGAACGCGATAATCGTAGCGTTCGAGCGCGGTCTGCCAGACGAGGTGCTCGAGCCAGTCCTGAGCCTGCCATCCCTCCGGCACCGGCTCGTGCGGATATTCGTAGCTGAGTTGGTCTAGCGTGAAGTCGATGCGAGCCAGCAGGCGTTCGGTTTGAGCAATCGCGTCAGGATAGCGGCGGAACAGGCGGGCCATTTCGGCGGCCGGCTTCAAATGCCGCTCCGCATTGGCCGCGAGGATGCGGCCGGCGTGCTTCACATCGGTGCCCTTGCGGATGCAAGTGACGACGTCGTGAAGCTGGCGCTGGCCGGGTGAGGCGTAGAGCGCGTCGTTGGTCGCGATCAGCGGAACGCCGACGGTCGAAACAATTCGGGCAAGATCGCGCAGCCGCCGATTGTCGCGCCCGTCGTAGAGCGTGGACACACCGAGCCATAACCGGCCGCCCACGATGCGTTTGAGGCGGCGCATAGTATCCCCCAGCACATCGTCACCCCGGACTTGATCCTGGGTCCACCTCACCACGTGGCCAGTTGCTCGTGGCTCGATGGATGCCGGATCAAGTCCGGCATGACGGTCGGGAAACGGGATGACATTGGTATTTACCGCTTCATCCTCGCCCAACCGCAAGACCCCGCGATCCTGCTCCTCGGCGATGCGCCGTTTCTCGGCTAGTTCCTCGACCTCGCCCGCATCGAAGCTGCTCTCCGCCAGCACAATCAGCAGCAAATCCTCATGGTGCGCGATCAGGTCGCCGAGATCGAGCAGGCACCCGCCCTTAGACGCGCGACGATTGCCTACGGTCAGCAATCGCGTCAGCCGTCCCCAGCCGAACCGTGTCGCAGGGTAGGCGACGATATCCGGCGTGCCATCGCGGAACACCAGCCGCGCGCCGACCACCAGGCGAAAGTCGAAAGCGGGTTCGGGTATGGCGTCGGGTTCGGGAAAATCCTCCCACGGGCGGTCCGCCTCGTGCTTCGCCTTGGCCTTTGCCCACACTTCACTGAACTGTTCTCGCGCTTCCTTGAGCGCGACATACGCGCGCACCACGCCCGCCACGGTATTACGGTCGGCGATGCCGATGCCCCGCATTCCCAGTGCGATCGCCTCGCCTACCATCTGCTTGGGATGCGATGCGCCGCGCAGGAACGAGTAATTGGTCGCCGCGACCAGTTCGGCAAAGCCGGTCATGCGAACACCCCGTGAACGTACCAATCGAGCGCCGGTTTGCCGTCTACGAACAGGCCATGACGGAAAATCCAGAGCCGCCGCCCGCGACGGTCCTCGACTCGGTAGTAATCGCGCGTCGGCGCCTCGCGCGGCGCCCACCATGGTGCGGCAATTCGTTCGGGTCCCTCTGCCAGTGCGACGTCGTGGAGCGTACGGCGCCAGCGGAACTGGCGCGGCGGTCCGTCGGGAACCCCGGCAATCACGCTTTCGATCTGCTGCGGCGGATCGAACAGGTGGATCGGGCGGAGCGGCGGCTCGCCGGGTTCGAGCGCGGGCCAATCGCCGGGCGGCGCGGGATCGGCGGCAGGGAGCGTGAACTCAGCCTGTTCGGGCAAATGCCGGTCGCGCGGCGCGAACCGTCGTATCCGTCCGCGCCCTAATCTCGTCGTCAGGCGATCGACCAACGCCGCCAGCTCGGCCTCTGCGACTGCCCCGCCCTCCAGCTTCAATTGCGCCGCGTCGAGCCGCTCGGCGACGGGGATGTCGAGCCGGATCAGATCGAATCCGAACCCCGGGTCGATCGGATCGGCGAGCGTGTCGATCCGTTCGCGGAATAGCCGCAGTACCGCGGGGACGTCGCGGCTCGGCCTGCCGGTGTCGACCGCCAGAAGCTGCACTAGGCCATCGGTTCGGAAGAAACGTGCGACGAACCTGCGCCCGCCTTCGTGAGTCTCCTCCAATCGCCCGATCACTTCGGCCATTAGTTCGCCCAGCACCTCCAATGCGAATTCGGTACGCGCCACTGGTTCGGCAAAGCGGCGCTCGACAAAGATCGGCGGCTTGACGATGCGCGGGGATAGCGGGCTGTCGGCTTCGCCGATCACGCGCCGCACACGCGTCGCTGCCTCACCACCGAACCGCGCGGCGATCGCCGATAGTGGCCGCACGACGACGTCGCCGATCGTCTTCAACCCAGCGCGTTTGAGCGCCAGCGTCGCTTCATCGTCGAGCCCAAGCGCGGCGACCGGCAAGCGCCGCACCGCCTCGTCCTCGCTCGCACCGGTGGTGCGATACCGCGCCAATGCGCGCGCCGCGTCGGGATTCCCGGCAAAGGCATGGCTCGCGACGACGCCGAGCCGCGCCAGCCGCACGATGGCGTCCCCCGCCAACGCGGTTTCGCCGGCGAACAGATGCCCACAGCCCGTCACATCGAGCACCAGTCCGTCGGGCGCATCGATCATCACCCATGGCGTGTAGCGTATGCACCCGTCCGCCAGCCGTTCGAGCCAGGCATGATCGTCGTGCGGGACATGATCGAACGCTTCGAGCTCGGCGACGCGGGCACGCGAATCGGCCAGCGTCATGCCCGGTTCGATCCCTAGCCGTGCCGCCGCCGGATCGACCGCGTACAGCCGCTGCGCACCCTTGACCTTCTCGATCACCGCATAGGGCACGCCTGGACGCCCCGCGAACACGTGCGGCCGCGCGATCCGCAGCCGCTCAGCCGGCAGCCACGGGAAGTACAGCGCCAGATAGCGGCGCTGTGGCGGGGTCCTGGAAGGCATGTCGTTCACGATTCCACTCCACGCGCCACGTTGCACCGGCGGGAGCGGCGCGGCGGCGCAACAATTCGATCTCGAACACCGGATGCCCCGGTGCTCCGGCGGGCGTCCCGTCGGCCAGCGGTACCGACGGCGCCGCCGCCACCCGCCACCGCGTGTCGGCGGCGCTCGGACTTTCTGCCGCCGCCATCCGCAGCAACAGCACCGTCACCCCCGACGCTTCCGCCGCGAGCATGAGACGCCGAGTCGCGGTCAGATCGAGCGCCTTGGGATCGCCCCAACATTCGACCAGCAACGCCCCCAGCCCCGCGCACCGCGCCGCGCCATTCGCTGCTTTCAGGAGCGCGGCATCATCAGCGACCAGCCCGACCAGCACCGTACCGCCCGCGATCCCCAGCTCGCCC
The DNA here is from genome assembly GCF_028289855.1 of Sphingomonas bacterium. GTDB lineage: Bacteria > Pseudomonadota > Alphaproteobacteria > Sphingomonadales > Sphingomonadaceae > Sphingomonas. Next base: position 46,596 of record NZ_JAQGKZ010000105.1, read on the forward strand.
AGCCCGGTGGCGTAGAGCCGCCCGCATCGCCGTTCCGCCGCCTCGGTGCGCAGCCAAAACAACGGCTTTCCCTCACCCGCCCGCAGCCCCAGCATCGCCGCAAACCCCGCGGCACTGCCTGCTTCGCCATCCTCGGCCACCACCTCGTGCAGCCGCCCTCGCCCGAGCCCACCGCCCAGACAGGCATCGATCCCGGCATGCCCGGTCGCAAAGCGCAAAGCTTCATCACGCGGGCGTGCCTGTTCGAGACGCGCCAGACGCCGCCGCAGCTTGCTGAGCGAGGCTACCGACTCGGCCATATTTGTTCATGATATGTTCTATTTCAGACGATGCAATCGGATTCGGATCGCTCCCCAGCCTTGCGCGTTTTCGCCAGCGATCATGAGAGGAGGCCGACATGCCCCAAGGCGACAAGAGCGCGTACACCGACAAGCAGAAGCGCAAGGCGCAACATATCGAGGAAGGCTACGAAAAGCGCGGCACGCCGAAGAAGGAAGCTGAGGCCCGCGCTTGGGCGACGGTCAACAAGGAATCGGGCGGCGGCAACAAGTCCGGGTCGGGACGCGGCAAGAAGGACACGCATGTCTCCTCCGCACGCGGTGGGCTCACGCATAAGGCTGGGACGCCCGAGGCGCGATCGGCGGCGGCGCACAAGGGCTGGGACACCAGACGGCGCGACGCTAGAGCCTGATGCGGTGGCGCTAGGCCGAGAACGGCGCTAAGCGGCGCTGGATGGCGAAGACGCATCGTTTTTTTTCGCACCATGCGCACGAATTCCTGCGGGTGGCGGCGTGCACGCCGGTCGCGACGGTCGGCGACATCGCCGCGAACGCCGCGGCGGCGATCGCGCTGGCGAAGCGCGGGCATGATGAGACCTGCGATCTGCTGGTGTTTCCGGAACTCAGCCTCAGCTCCTACGCGATCGACGACTTGCATCTGCAGGACGCAATTCAGCGCGCGACCGACGCCGCGCTGGCCGACGTTGCCGATGCCACCGCCAAGCTGCGCCCGGTTTTGCTCGTCGGTGCCGCGATCCCGCGCGACGGGCGGCTCTACAATTGTGCGGTGGCGATTCATCGCGGGCGCATCCTCGGCGTCGTGCCCAAGACCTACCTGCCTAATTACCGCGAATATTACGAGAAGCGCTGGTTCGTCAGTGGCGAGGGAACGAGCGGGACGATCGACCTCGCCGGCCAGACCGACGTGCCGTTCGGCGACGACCTGATCTTCGCCGCCAGCGACTTGCCGCACTTCATCTTCCACGCCGAAATCTGCGAGGATTTCTGGGCGCCGGCCCCGCCCTCGACCTACGCCGCGATGGCCGGGGCACTGGTGTGCTGCAATCTGTCGGCGTCCAACGTCGTCATCGGCAAGTCGCGGCAGCGCATGCTATTGTCGGCGGCACAGTCCGACCGCGCGATCTGCGCCTACGTCTTCTCCGCCGCGGGGCCGGGCGAGAGCACTACCGACCTCGCCTGGGACGGCCAGGGCATGATCCACGAGCTCGGCGAGCTGATCGCGGAAAGCGCGCGGTTCGAGGACGACCCCGAACTGCTGGTCGCCGATGTCGATTGCGGGCGCGTGCGGCAGGAGCGGATGCGCAACGGCACGTTCAACGACGCCGCGCGATTCGCCGGGGTCGAACCCACCAGCTTTCGCCGCGTCGCGTTCGAGGCCAAGCCCGATTTCGCCGATGTCGGCCTCAAGCGCGACATCCGCCGCTTCCCGTTCGTCCCTAACACCCCCGAAAAGCTCGACGCCGACTGCTACGAGGCATTCAACATCCAGGTCACCGCGCTTGCCCAGCGCGTGGTCGCGGCAAAGGCCGAACGGCTGGTGATCGGCGTGTCGGGCGGGCTCGATTCGACCCATGCGCTGATCGTCGCGGCTAAGGCGATGGACCGGCTCGGTCGCCCGCGCTCGTCGATTCTCGGCTACACCATGCCCGGTTTTGCGACGAGCGACGGGACCAAGGCAAATGCCTGGGCGCTGATGCGCGCGCTCGACGTGTCGGCCGACGAAATCGATATCCGTCCCGCCGCCGAACAGATGCTCAGGGACATGCGCCACCCGTACGCCGAGGGAAAACCGGCATACGACGTGACGTTCGAGAACGTCCAGGCGGGCCTGCGCACCGATTACCTGTTCCGCCTTGCCAACCAGCGTAATGGCCTGGTGGTCGGCACTGGCGACCTGTCGGAGCTCGCGCTCGGCTGGTGCACCTACGGCGTCGGCGACCAGATGAGCCATTACGCGGTCAATGCCGGCGTGCCCAAGACGCTGATCCAGTTCCTGATCCGCTGGTGCATCCGCACCGATCAGTACGATGCCGAGACCGACCGCGTGCTGGAGGCGATCCTGGGCCAAGAAATCTCACCCGAGCTGGTCCCCGCGGGCAAGGACGGGGCGCTGCAATCGACCGAGAGCAGGATCGGCCCCTACGCGCTCAACGACTTCTTCGCGCATTACATCGTCCGCCACGGCATGGCGCCGTCCAAGGTCGCGTTCCTCGCGCTCAAGGCGTGGGAGGATGCCGGCCGGGGCCGCTGGCCGCGCGATTTCCCCGCCGCCGCGCGCACGGCTTACGATTTGCCGACGATCCGCGAGTGGCTCGAAAAATTCCTGTTCCGCTTCTTCACGATCAGCCAGTTCAAGCGCTCGGCGATCCCCAACGGACCCAAGGTATCGGCGGGCGGCGCGCTCAGCCCCAGAGGCGACTGGCGCGCGCCGTCGGACGGCAATGCCAAGCCGTTCCTCGACGAACTAAAGGCCAACCTGCCTTAGTCGTCCTCGCCTTCGCTCAGTTCCATAAAGTCCCGCGCCGCGTCGCGGTCGGCGGGATCCTTGAACGCCACGTCGAGATCGGGCGCAACGCCGAGCATGTGCATCAGCGCCCACAGCGCGAAGCGCCGCCCGCGATCCTGCGTCATGCCGAAATCGACCCGCATCCGCTCGGCGCCCGCCGCAAGGCCGTCGGGCGACAGCGACGCGATGTCGGTCGTTCCGAAATAGCGGCGGAGCTGGTCGTCGAGGTCCATCGCCCCACCCTGCTCTGCTGAGCACTTGCCGACAAGGCTCCCGCCTGCCAGCGTACCGCAAACAGGAGAGCGCGCGTGAAGACACAGGCGAACGGCATCGAGATCGAATATGAAGTCTATGGCGCCGACGATGCGCCGCCGGTCCTGCTCATCATGGGCCTGGGCGCGCAGCTGACCTTGTGGCCGATGCCGATGGTCGAGCAACTCGTTGAGCGCGGCTATCGCGTGATCCGCTACGACAATCGCGATGTCGGCCTCTCGACCAAGTTCCACGATGCCGAGGCGCCATCGATGACCGCGATCGTCGGCGCGCTGATGATGGGGCAGAAACCCGACGTCCCGTATCTGCTCGCTGACATGGCCGCCGACGCGGTCGGTCTGCTCGACGCCCTCGGCATCGAAAAAGCCCACGTCATGGGCGCGTCGATGGGCGGGATGATCGCGCAGATGGTCGCGGCGACGTATCCGTATCGCGTGCTCTCGCTGACCTCGATCATGTTGAGCACCGGCAATCCCACGCTGCCGCCCGCTAGCCCGGAGGCGATGGCGGTACTGACTCAGCGCCCCGAAGGCGCCGACGAGGACTCGATGGTCGCCCACGGCGTCCGCGCCGAAAAGATCATCGGCAGCCCCGGCTACCCCGCCAACGAGGCCGAGCTGACCGAGCGAGTCCGCGCCAGCTTTCGCCGCATGCATTACCCGCCCGGCTTCGCGCGCCAGATGGCGGCGATCGTCGGCAGCGGCGACCGCCGCGCCGCGCTGAGAACAATCACCGCGCCGACGATGGTGATCCACGGCGCCGACGACCCGCTCGTCCCGCTCGCCGCCGGCCGCGACACGGCGGCGACAATTCCCGGTGCCAAGATCGTCGAGATACCGGGCATGGGACACAATCTGCCCGAACCGCTGATCGGCCCGGTGCTCGATGCGTTCGAGCAGGTGGCGAAGGCGGAAGCGCCGGTCGGCTGAGTCTCAAGCCCCGTCGCAAAAGCCGGTGCCCCATTAAGCGCGTGTGCGGGATCGTGGACCTTTCTCCTCGTACGGGGGCGATAACCGCGTGCCGAAGTTGCGATTGGGTGCCGGAGATGAGCGGTTATTCGGCCCCGGATGGCGGGGAAACAGGCGAGACACCGTCGTTGTGCGACCGAACCTAGCGCATTGCGCGGACGTGACTTTCCTTCGCGCCGACGATCCGGCGCAGGGCGGCATGATATTCAGACTGTCAAAGAGCGATTGAAAGCATAGCATTTCGGCTGGTGTGTAGGAAAATGGTTCCATTCATCTCGTTGATCAACGTCGCTTCTTGCGGGAGTTGAGCGAACAAGTTCCTCGCGCGTTGTCCCACCATGACCAGCGACATCGAAACCGTCCGCCTCCGTATGGAAGCCGCCGCGCAAGCGCTCGATTTCGAGCAAGCCAAACGCCTGCGCGACCAGCTCAATCTGATCCGCGGCGGCGCGAGTTTGGCCGAAGCCGAAGCGAGCGACACGTCCGACCTGACGCGTCAGCAGCCGGGTAAGATGGGTCTGGGCACCAGCCAGCAGCGAATGACGCCACCCGAAGGTTGGAAGCCGCCGCCCAAGCCCGATTCGATGACCACAGGGAATGGCGGCAAACGCCGCCGCTAAACCCGCTGCGCCCCCGCGGCGCGCACCGCGTCAAGCGTCGGCATCCCGTTGACCGCCATCATCAGGTCCGCCTCGGCCAGAATGCACTTGAGCACGTGCGCCGCGCCTGCCGCGCCATCGAGCGCCAATCCATAAGCGAACGGCCGCCCCACCCCGACCGCCTGCGCGCCAAGCGCCAGCGCCTTGATGACGTCGCTGCCCGACCGGATGCCACTGTCGAACCACACCGGCGTGCTACCCGCCCCCTTCACCACGCCGGGGAGCATGTCGATCGCGGCGATGCCGCCATTGGCCTGGCGCCCGCCATGGTTCGAGCAGAACAGCACGTCGGCACCATGATCGACTGCTTTCCGCGCGTCGTCCGGATGGCAGATGCCCTTGAGCACGATCGGCAACTCGGTGACCGACTTGAGCCACGCCATGTCGTCCCAGGTCAGCGGTCGGGCGAATTGCGACGCCCATAGCATCGTGGCTTCGGCGGGCGCCGTCGCCGGGTCCTTGCCGAACATCTTTTTGAACACCGGATCGGCGAAATAATTGGCCAAAACGTGCCCGCGGAGCTGCGGGAAATTGCCGGCGTTGAGGTCGCGCGGGCGCCAGCCGGTGACCCAAGTGTCGAGCGTGACCACCAGCGCACGATACCCCGCCGCTTCGGCGCGGCGGATCAGGCTTTCGGCGAGATCCTTGTCGCGCGGGGTGTAGAGCTGGAAGAAGCCGGGCACGTCGCCGAGGTGCTTCGCGACGTCCTCCATCGTGTCGTTGCCGAGCGTCGAGACGGTCATCGGCACGCCGCTCATCGCCGATGCCTGCGCCGCCGCGACGTCACCGTGCTGGTCGGGGGTGCAGATGCCGGTGACGCCGATCGGGCTCATGAAGATCGGGCTGTGATAGGTGTGGCCGAACAAAGTGGTCGACAGATCGCGACTTGTCGTGCCGACCATCATCCGCGGGATCATGCCCCAGTGGCGGAACGCGGCGGCATTCTGGTCCTGCGTCCATTCGTCGCCGCAGCCGCCCTGGACGTAATTGAGCACGTGCGGCGGCATCGCGGCGGTCGCGCGCTGGACGAGCGTCGCGTAATCGACCGGGAGCTTGGGGAGCACGCCGCGCAAGCCCGCGCCGTAGATCTCGTTCTGATAGTCGCCGAAATGCCCCATTGCTCTCTCCGTCGATGCGTTGGGCGGATTATGGCCGATCGAACCGACCGTGTCTCGCGCCAACGCGCCGCGGTCAGTCGCGCCGGAGGCGGACGAAGATGTTGGTGGTCAGCCGCCCGGCACGCGGATCGGAATCGAGAATCGCGTCCGGCGGAATGATCCCCGAATGGAGCAGCGCGCCGGGATAGATGGCGAGCCGGTCGCGTCGCCCCTCGATCCGCCCGATCTCCTCGTAATGCGCGTTCGACCCCTGAACATAGCCGGCCATCGTCGCCGCCGCGCGCTTCGCGTGATCGACGAACGTGCCTTGGTTACGGGCATCGACGCGCTCGATCCCGGTGGCGCGCTGGCGGAAGAATGCCGTGCCCGGCGTGTCGGTCAGGTAGTGCATCACCGCGAGATGATCGGGGTCGGTCGAATCGAAATGCGGCGCGCGCTGGGCAGGGTCGAGCGAGCCGGGCGGCGTCGTGACGATCGAGAAGCTCGCCTCGATCAGGTCGAACCCATCGGCGTCGAACGCACCGCCGATGAACGGCGCGGAGATTTCCAGCAGGTGCTCGACATAGGCATTCGCGCGGGCGTCGGGCGCGATCGGCTGGCGGAGCCCGGGATAGTAATTGCCCGCGCTCGGCGGAAACGGCGCCATCGCCGCGGCCAGCGCGACCGCCGCGCCGGGGGCGCCCGTGACGTCATCGATGACGACGACCGGGATTTGCGCGTCGCCGATGTGGCGCAGTTCGGGTGTCATCGCCTCTCCGGGGGAATTTGGAGCGACGTTATGCGGGAGTAACTCGCCGCGGCAAAGCCGCGTCGTCAGTCGTCGCTGCGCGACGCTGGCCGCGCTGGCGCGAGGTCTATTTAGCTACGCTAAATTGTCCCGCGCTGCGCGGTGGCGGTGGAGGCAGTCATCGCCGAACCCGTCTCTCGCGGCCGATCTCTCATTGGTGTGCTTTGGTACCGCGGGTTCGCAAGCGACTGGCCGAGGTGGAGGCAGTCACCGCCGAACCCGTCTCTGGCGGCTGATCTCTCGTTGGTGCGTTTGGTACCATCCTCCCCCGGGGACGGGTCAAAAACGCGATGCGCAGCAGGTGTTGCCCCGACTGTGCGAAGTGGAGATGTCGATGAGACTACATTGGTGGTGTGAGAGTCGCGGGTTCATATCCCACCGTCCCGCCCAAAGATAAGCATTCTCCGGCTCAGCGTAGTCAACAAACAGTCAGCCGCAGTATTTCCCCTCGGCCCAGAGTGTCCGTCCGATGTCGGATTGTCTCAAAAGGTCCATTGCGCAGAGACTGACCCCGAAGTGGGGCGCTTATGCTGGTTACGGGAATGCTACACGGATCGCGGCTGCTGCGGCATGTCGGCTTTCCCACGCCCGAGATACTCGGGCCCGACGCTAGCGAAGCGGCAATCCAAGCGCTGATCGCGAAGCACAAGTTCGTTTTCGTCAAGCCGGTGTTCAAGGGCGGCGTAGGCAAGAAGGGTAAGGCCGGATTGATCGGCAGGGCGACCAGTCTGCGCGAAGCGCTAGCGGAGAAGGAAAGACTCTATTTCGCCGAGCATCGCCACGGCAATGCGGTCGCCAAGGCCAACGGCGTTACCTTCGAAGCCGGCGTGCCGGCCGAACACGAAGTGTATTTCTCGATCACTGATTCGACCGAATATCGCGCCCCGACCATGACGCTGACGCATCGCGGTGGCGTCGATATTGAGGAACTCGACCCGTCGGAGATCGCGCATGTACCATTCGACGCGCTGACCGGGCTCAAGGCTTTCGTCGTCGCCAATGCGTTGACCGATATCGGCGCGCCGCGCAACATCATCTCGCCGCTCGTCCAGCAACTGCCCAAGCTGTGGGACCTGGTTCACCATTACGGCATGACCACATTGGAGCTCAATCCGATCCGGATGCGGCCCGACCGCAGCGGACGGCTGACCCCAGTGGCGTGCGATTTCAAATGCGGCTTCGACCGCGACGATCACCGCGTCGCGCGGTTCGACCTGCCGGCCGATTTGTTCACCGCCGACACGTCGGACTTCGAACGCGAGGTCAACGAGTTGCGCACGCACCAGGGCCAGTCCGATGTGTTCGTGATTAACGACCGCGGAACGATCCTCGCGCCGACCTTCGGCGGTGGCGCGAATTCGCTGGTGACGGAATTGCTCGGCGACGCCGCGATCATCTCGTCGGACTTCGGCGGCAACCCGCCCTATGAGAAAATGAAGTCGGTGGCGCGAATTTGCTACCGCCACTGGCTGAAACAATCGAACGTGCTGTTCATCGTCGGCGGCAAATCGAACAACACCGATATCTACGAGACCTTCCGTGCGATGGGCGATGCGTTGCGCGAGCATTTCAGCGCACATGGCCCATCGCCGCTTTACGTCGTGGTCGGACGCGGTGGCCCCAAACTGGTGCGCGGCATGGGCGCGCTAGCGGAGGCGTGCGACGGGCTTGGGATCCCGTACCGCCAGTTCGGCTTTGACAGCGCGATGTCCGAAGTGGTGCTCTACGCGCGCAACGTCGATGCGTGGATGAAGGCCGGCGGACGAGCGGAGATCGCCGCGCGCATGGGCCTCAACAAAGCGGAGGCGGCGTAATGCGCGAGCGGCTGGCCGGCCTGCCCTATCATCTCGGCGTCCCCTCGCTCGGCGATGTCGCGACGCGCGCCGATCGGGTGTGCGTGCTCAACATCATGGGCGGAGAATCGAGCCAGGTGACCCCGGTTTGCCACGCCTTTTCGGGGGGCAACATCGCGTTCGGCACCTCACCCGGTCGAAAGGGGCAATCCCTGAAAACCGCGATCGGCGACATTCCTGTCTTCAACAATGTTCGCGAAGGACTCGACGCCGGTCACGCCTTCAACACCGGTGTCGTCTACCTTCCTCCGAGCGGCGTACGCGACGGCGTGACCGAATTGGTAAGGGTCAATCCCGCGCTCGAAAAGATCGTGATCATCACCGAAAAGGTATCGGTCCACGACGCGCGCGAGGTCCGGGCGATCGCGCAGGCCGCCGGCGTCGACATCTTCGGCGGCAATTGCCTGGGCATGGCCGACAGCTGGAACCGCGTGCGGATCGGCGGTGCGCTGGGCGGCGACCATCCCGACGAGGTCCTGCTGAAAGGCTCGATCGCGATCTTCTCCAATTCGGGCGGTTTCACCACGACGATCGCGCAATATCTGGCGACAGAAGGCTGGGGCACGACTACGCTGATCTCTTCGGGCAAGGACGTCTATATCCACTATTCAGCGCGCGACTTCGCGATCGGGTTCAAGGCCGACGATCGCTCGCAGGCGGCGGTGCTCTATGTCGAGCCGGGCGGCTATTACGAACACGGCGTCGATTTCGGCAAACCGGTGGTTGCGTGCGTGGTCGGACGGTGGAAGTCGCGACTGACGCGGGCGGTGGGACATGCCGGCGCGCTGGCCGGGTCGGGTGACAATGCCGAGGCCAAGGAACGCTGGTTCATGGACGCGTTCGGCGTCGATGCGCCGTTCACGATCGATAACCCGATATGTTCGGCCAAGGGTGCGCTCGTCACCAACATTGCCGATATTCCCGTCGCGCTGTCCGCGGTGATGCGGCTGAACGGCATCGGGCCCGATTTCACTCCGCGCGGCGACTTGTCGCTAAAGCCCTGGCTTGCGAACGATCAGGGGCTGGCGCTGCCGTCGCATCTCGCGCTCCCCACGGTACGCGCGATCGAACCCTACGATACCCAGATCGCGGCGCTCGGCCGCCAGATCGGCAAGGTCATTCCGCGGCAGACGATGAAGGACAAATCGGGCGCGAGCGTGATGGACGCGAAGACGCAGGTGACCAGCGTCCATCGCCATTCGGTACTCGATCTCGCACTGCAGCCGCTCGAAGCGAACTTCGCGCTGCCGCTGGTTCACGATATCGCCAACGCCGACGACCGCGCGATGCTCGATGTCGCGGTGGCGGCCGAAATGAACCTGGTCGGCGATCCCGCACTGATGGCGGCGGATGCCGCGCGTGCTGCGGGGAATTCGCCCAACACGATCATGGCCGCCGCTGCTGCCATCGTCGGACCCAAGCGAGTCGAGCGCGCGCTCGCTTGCAGCAAGGCATTGATCGATCTGTTTGCACGGTCGGGCCTCGGCGATGCGCGCGACGAAGCGTTCGATCTGTCGACCATCCACATCGACGATGCGAATCGCGCCTTGTTTCTCGCCACACCCGATGAAGCCGCGGATCCGCGCCCCGAGGCGATGCTCGCAGCGGTGCGCGCGCGCGGCGGACGATCGGTCTTCCTGCGCTTCCTCGATCAGCTCGACGGCCGTCCTTCGCGAGATGCGGTGCTCGCGGCGATCGCCACGACGATCGCCTGGGTGCCGTTGATGCAAAAGCGCATCTCGCGGCTCACCGCGGAGACGCTACCCTGGTATCTGCGGCTTTACGGCGTGATGATCGGCGCATCGATCCCCGGCGAGCACCATCAGCCGGGCATGCTCCACGGCGTGTCGCGCGAAGAGCGGTTCAACAACTGGACGATGGCCGATTTCCTGTTCCTCGCTATTACCGGACGGCGCCCCGAAGGCGACATGGCGCGGCCGTTGCAGATCCTGGTCGGGTTGTTGATCTCCAATGGCCCCGGCGCGATCAGCGCGCAGGGCGCCAAGGGCGCCGTCGCCGCCGACGGCCCGCAATCGCCCGAGCGAGTCCAGATCAACAAGGCGATGATCGGGTTTCTCAGCCATTCCGGCTACAGCCATGGTGGCAACGGGTATGAAGGGATCGCTTTCCTGCTCGATACCTTCCGGGATGTCGGGCTGACCGATCCCGCCGACCCGAACCATGGACTCGACCTGCGCGCGATGGCGACGGCGTTCGCAACGCGCTATGCCGCCAAGCGCCGCGACGCCAAGGAGGGCGGCACCGCCGAGCCCCGTGCGCTACCCGGGATCAATCATCCGGTGTTTCGCGGCGAAGCCGTCAACCACGATCCGCGCGAGCGCTTCCTGGCCGGACTGATGGCGGAGCGCGGCGAGTATAACGTGTTCCACGCTTATTATCGCGAGCTCGTTCAGGCGCTGCACGACGTCGGCGCGACGCGGAACGTCTTCTGCGTCAATATCGACGCGGTGATCGCGGCACTACTGCTCGGCCTGCTTTGGCGCGATCACAGCGAGGGGCGGCTGGCCGATTCCGCACTCGAGACCGCCGCGTTCAACATCTTCCTCTACGGCCGGATGATCGGTGCGGCAGCGGAGATCGACGATCACCTTAACCGCGGGCGTAACATGGATACACGCACGCCGGCGGATCAATGCGGGTTCGTAGTGTGACTGTCCCTTTCAGCGCAATTTCAGCACTTTACCCTAAATGAAACGTTCGAGCACGCGGCCGGCGAGGTCGGACCGGCCGTCCAACCCGGCCTTGCGGTAAACCGCCTGCGCCTGCTGGCGCACCGTACGCTCGCTCGTGCCGCGCAATTCCGCAATCTCGCGCAACGGGAGGCCGCGCAGCATGAACCAGGCGATATCGCTTTCCGCGATCGACAGTTTCCATTCGTCGAAATCGTCGTCGATGCCGTCCTTGACCAGCTTGCCGGTCGATGCCGCGGACTGACGGAGTTCGTCGGCGAGTTCGCTGCACCGGCGCTCGAGTTCCAGCGCAGCACGACGACGGCGGCGCAATTGCCAGAACAGCGATCCGGCAACCGCTGCGAGCGCCACGATCATCACTGCCGAGACGATCGAGACCTGCCCGACCAAATTTTCGCGGTCGAGCGCGGTCTTCATGGCCTTGGCGGTGGAGTTCCAGCCTCCCCCCGCGAGGGCCGGCTCCACCAGCGTCAAGACAGCGAACACCGTCAGGCAGCACGCCAGCAGGTTTTTCAGATGGTACCGGACGATGCCGGCGATGCGATGGTCGCGCACCTAGACCCTGCTCCTTTTCCTCGGGGCGGGCTCTTCCGGCCATTTACCCGCGATCCGGAACTAGCGGATCTTGCTTTCACTACGCTGTCGCCTCATCGGCGGCGCTCTAGGCCATCAAAGCGCCCGATAGGGGCCGCGAGCGACGATCGCCCGCGCCCGGTCACTTCGAACAAACGCCAGCCAAGCTCCCACCGCGGCGCGTTGCCTGTCGCTGGCGTACGCGATCACTCGCCGATCGAGCGGGTAAGCGGCATCGCCGGGCACGCTACGCCTGCCGGCATCGACGATCGCGACGATCCGGGTTCCGGCGAGCGGCCTTGCGTCGCCGACACCCAGCGCCGCTGGATCGGCTGCGACGGCATCCGCGATGGCCGCGCCGAACCGATCGACATGACTTGGCGGCAAAAGGGGTTCAGTCACTTCGCGCGCGCGCGACCAATCCAACTGAGTCGCATCGGCGAGCAGCGCCTTGCGCATGTACTGCCCCGTGCCGCTCTCCATGTCGGGTACGACCAGCCTGATCGTGCGCGACGCGAGCGGCCCGGCGACGCCGACCGATCCCCAGCTCGGCGGCGCGCCGCCGATCCGGAATGCCGCTGTGAGCTGCGCCAGCGAAATCTCTCGTAACGGATTGCTCGCATTTACACGAACCGCCAGCGCGGGCGAGCTTCCAGGTGTCGCGATACTGCCGAGCATGACCGGGATCGCGACGGGAGGGCGGCGGAACACCCATTCATACGCCTTGATCTCCGGATCGCTGGCGTCGCGCCCGATCACGGCGATGTCGGCACGGCCGGTCGACAATCGCGCCATCGCGACGTCGCTGCCCACGGCATCGATCCGTATCACCGCCCCCGGATGGTCGATGCGATACGCTGCGGCCATCGCGTTCAACGTCGGCGCCAGTTGCGCTGTCGTGGCGATTTCGACGATCGCGCCGTCGCGCTCCGGCGGGGCGATTTGTGCCGCGGCGGGCGCGGCCAGGGCCAGCAGGACGAGGCGCCAGATCTTCATTTCAGCTTGTCCAGTTCGCGCAGCAAGGTCGCCCGGTCGAGCGGAAGATATCCGCTGTCCTGAACCAGCGCGGTCTGCCCTTCGCGGCTGAGGATATACCGCAGAAACTCGCGCTCGACCGGTGGCATCGGCTTGCCCGGCGCGCGATCGACGAACGCGGGGATGATGCGGCCGAGCGGATAGCGCCGATCGATCAACGTCTCGTCGCTCGCTGTGACGAAGCCGCGCTTGGCGTCCCAGGCGATGGGTAGTGCCTTCACCTCGGAATTGGCGAAAACGACGCTGGAAATGGCGATGCCGTAGGGGTCTTTTGCCAGTGCCTCGAGAATGAGCTGGCCGTGTTGGACGACGGTCCCGTCGGGTCGAGTCACCGGCATAAATTCGCGCGCGGCGGGGTTCCAGCGGTGGCTGCCGCACAGCACGCGCTCGCGGAAGAACAGTGCGAAATCGACATCGGTCTTCCACGCATAGGGCGTGATCGGTCGCCGCGCCCAATCCCCGGTCAGCCCCAGTTCACTCCAAGTGCGGATGTTGCGAGCGGTGCAGCGATGCTCCGCGCCGAACACCGCCTCGAGCTGGCGGATCGTCAATTTGGCCAGCGGGTTGGCTTTGTTGACGAAAATCATGTGCGCATAGTCGAAATAATTGGTCGCGACGCTGCCGTTGGCGATCTCGATCTTGGTCGGCGGATAGCCGTGCGCGCGTATAAACATGCGCTCCGCCGCAGGGCTGATCTCCTCTCCGAGAATTGCGAGCGTGCCCGCGCCGTCGGTCAGCGCGCCGATCGCCGATGCGGTGCCGTACATCCGATAGTCGAGCACGACGCCGGGCTGGCCACGCTGGAATTCTGAAAACCAGCGCCGCACGAGGTCGCCGACGAAGTCGTGCTTGGGACTGCCATGCCCCCAGATGCGGATCGTGCCGGTGACCTTGGGGCCGGCGACATACGGCGGCAACGTGGCCAGCGTTCGCGTCGCGATCAGCGAAGGCGGTGGCCCTTCCGCGAGCGGCGCGGCCTTCGGCGGGCTGGCCATTGCGCCAATCGACAACAAGGCGCCGAGCAGGATCAATCGTTTCATCGGTCACCGTCCACGATGCGGCGTTGGTCGGCGGCGATGGCCGATGTCAGCGGCAGGTAGCCGCGATCCTGCGCGAGCAGGCCCTGCCCCTCGTCCGACAGAACAAAGCGGAGGAAGTCCGCAACGCGCCGGTCGAGCGTGGTGCCCGGCTTGCGCGCGAAGAACGCGTAGGCGCGGCGCGCGAGCGGATAGCGGCGCGCAACGATCGTGTCCGTGGAGGGCAGGATCGCCGGATCGGCACCATCCTTCAGCGGCACGACGCGCAGTCCATCGACCGCCTGGCCCGGATTGGCGATCGCCAGCGCATAGCGGTCGCCTCGCGCCGCGGCACCCGCACGATCGGCAGCGTAGTCGATCGTGCCGTCGAGCCGCCGCGCGTCGCCATATTCGGTGATCCGGTCCCAGCACATCCGGCGGCTGCCCCTGGCGATCCGGTCCTGCAGCCACGCGCCGGTGCGGCTGGCGAAGTCATACGCATCGACACGGATCGGCTTGGCGGCCCATTCGCCGGTCAGGCCGAGCTGGCCCCATGTGCGGATCGGTTTTGTCGCGCCGGCGCAATCGATGATCGCCGCGAGTTGTTGTAATGACAATTGTCTGAGCGGGTTCGCCGCATCGACCAGCACGGCGATCGCATCAGACTTGCCCGGCACCGACACGCTGCCGTTGGCGATCTCAATCCGCGTCGCGTCATATTCCATCGGCCGCGAGAAACCGTTGTCGTCGACCGCATCGTTGGCGCGTCCCATGAAGGCCAGATCGGCGACCCCGCCGGTCAGTCCATGGATCGCGCTGTCGGAACCCTTCATCGCGAATTCGAACCGCGCATCGGGGTGAAGACGGCGATAGGCCTCGGCCCAGCGCTCGGCGATCCCGAGCATCGCCGGATTGCCCCAGATGCGGATCGGCTTGTCCTGTGCGGCGCACGGCCACGCCAGCATCAGCGCGGCGAGGGCTAGCAGGACCCTCATGCGATGATCCGCCGTTGTTGTTCGGCCATCGCGGGCGACAGTGGCAGATAACGCCCGTCGCGATTGACCGCCTGCTGCCCTTCCCGGCTGAGAATGTAGCGCAGGAACTCGCGCACTTTCGGGTCGATGCGCCCGTCGGGCGGTCGGTCGATCACCGCGGGCAGCGTACGCGCGAGCGGATAGCTCTGGTCGATCAGCGTCGTATCGCTCGCCGCGACGAACGGCCCCGCCGACATCACCGCCAACGGCAGCGCCTTCACCATCGGCCCGGCATAGCGGATATTCGATACCGCGATTCCCACCGGATCCTTGGCCAGCGCATCGAGGATTTGCTGCCCGTGGTCGTAGATGCGCCCGTCGGGATAAATGATGTGCGCATATTCGCGCAGCGCCGAGTTCCAGCGATGGCTGCCCATGAGCACGGCATTTCGCAGGTAGAAGCCGAAACTGTCGTCGATCGCCCAGCTGTACGGCACGATCGCGCGCTTCGCCCACCCGCCCGTCAGCCCTAGCTCGCCCCACGACCGCACGTTGCGCGTGCCGCGGCGATGTTCGGTGCCCAGGATCGCGTCGAGATCGGTCAGCGACAGGCGCGTGATCGGGTTGTCGCGGTGGACGAACACCATCTGCGCATAGTCGAAATTGCGCACGTCCATGCATCCGGTCATCAACTGGATGCCGGTCGGGGCATAGCCCTTGACCCGCTCGAACGCCTTGGCCGCATCGGGCAGGATTTCCTCGCCAAGGATCGCGATATCGCCGAGCCCATTGTACAGCGCCGGAATTCCCGACGAGGTACCGTAGAGATCATATTCGAGCGACGCGCCGGGATGAAAGCGCGTGAAGTCCGCCCCCCATTGGTCGGTCAGATAGTGCATCCACGGCAGCTTACGGTTGCCGTGACCCCATAGCCGGATCGCGCCCGATACCGATTGCTCGGGCACGTAGCGCGGCATCGCCGCCGCGGCGCGTGCCGCCGGGCTGCCCGGAACGGCTGGACGTGGATCGATCTTCTGGTCGGCGGGCGTTAGGCGCTGGGCATAAGCGGGCCAGGCGAGCAACGCCGCGGTTCCACCGATGAAGGCGCGCCGCGCGATCATGCGATTGCCCGCCCGGCACGCACACGCCGCTTGCGAAACCAGGTAATCGCTCCGGTGACGGCAAGGGTAGGCAGCGCGAGTCCCGCCAGCATCACGAGCAGTCGCCCGACCACGCCGCCGACATCGCCAGTGTGCACCGAATAGATCGCGTCGGTCAGCCGGTTGGCGAGCGGCCCGCTGCGCGAATCATAGGCATCGACGATCGCGCCGTTCGCCGGATCGATCGCCAGTGTCGAAGTTCCTGCCCAGCGGCGACTGTCATCGGGCTGCAGCAGCCGAAAGAAATAGACCGGCGACTTGGCCGACGGCAGCGCGATGCGCACCAGCGTCGATCCGGGGAAACGCGTGCGCGCAACCGTATAGGCCTGTTCGGCCGACAGGCGGATTGCCGGCGGGCGGTCCTGCGATTTGGCTTTGTAAGCTGGACGATACCCCGCAGTCGATGCGAGCACGGCGCGCAATTGCGGCGCGAAGGCGAGATAGATGCCGGCGCTGACCATCACGAGCAGCGCGGGCACCGCGACGATGCCGACCAGCCGGTGCCAGCCCATCAGGCGCGCGCGCTCGGCGGGCAGCCGCGTCATGCGCGCCGCTGCGCGCCATTTCGCAAACCAGCCGGCGTTCCACAAACCGATCAACAGCGACGCGAACAGGAACGACCCCGACGTGCCGACGATCAACAACCCCGAATCGCCGAGCAGCAGCGATTCGTGCAGCCGCAACAGCCAGCCCCAGGCCGCGCCGCCCGCCGGCAGCATTCCCCCGGGGTCACGGCGGTCGAGCACCGCGCCATTGCGGCCGTCGATCACCAAGGTTTGTTCGCCCTGCGCGCCTTGGTAGTAAGCGAGCAGCAGCATGGGATTGGGGCCGAAGCTTTCCAGCTTGGTCACCTTCGCGCCCGCCGCCGCGCTCGACCGGGCAATGAGCTTATCGAGCGGCACCAGGCGCGCGCCGCCCGGACGCGCCAATGCCGCATCCTGCAGGTCGCGGTTGAACACGAGGGTTGCGCCGCTGAGCCCTTGCAACGCCCAAAAGATGCCGAGCGCGATACCGAGCCACGTATGGACGCGGAGGAGTTGACGCTTCACGATCAGCCCCCGGTCATGTTCATTTGTCGCTGTCGATCTTGCGGCGCTCGGCCGCAATCAATGCCGCGGTCAGCGGCAGCATCGTCGTATCACGATTGACCTCTTCCTGCGCCTCGCGGCTCAGGATGAAGCGCAGGAACTCGCGCACCCCGGGCGGCAGCTTCCCGTCCGCGCCGCGATTGGCGTAGAACCACATATTGTCGGTGAGCGGATAGCTATGGTCGCGCACCGCATCGATGCTCGCCGCGATGGTCCGACCGTCGGCCAGCCGGATCGGCATCGCGCGCGTGTTCGGGTCGATCCCGCGCAATGGCGCGAAATAGGCGATCGCCGCGCGGTTGCGGCCCAGCGCCTCGGCCATTTGCTGGTCGACGCTCACCAGCTTGCCGTCGCCGGTCGCGCTGATCGTGAATTGCCGCAAATGCTCGTTCCACTGCCCGCTGCCCTTGAGCACGTCGGTCGAGAAGCGCGGCGCGAACAGATATTGCAGATTGTAGCCATAGGGATCGATCGGCATCGCCGCCCAATCGCCCGTCAGCCCGAGCTGCCCCCAAGTGCGGATGTTCTTGCCGGGCCCGCGGGCGACGCTCGGGTCCCAACTGGTGCCGTGCCATCCACCGCTGCGCTCGGCGCCGAAAACGCCGTCGAGCTGGGCGAGCGTCACGCTAGCGAGCGGGTTGTCCTTGTGCACCGCGATCACGAACGGCGGGTCGACCGACCATCCGGTCATCCCGGCTATCTCGAGCGGGTCGCGGTTGAAACGGCGCTGGAACGACAGCAGGTCCACCCATGTCATGCGCCGCGCGATCGCGACGTCGCCCTGCCCCGTCAGCAGCCCGGCGAACGCGCCGCTCGGCGAGATGCCGGTATAGACGAACCGCGCCTTAGGATGGAATTTGCGGAACGCCGCCTCGAGCCGCTGCTGGAAGCCGGGATTGCCCCACAGGTCCGATGCCCAAATCCTGATCGCGCCGCTGACCTTCGCCTCCGGCCGATACGCCGGCAGGTCGCGGAGATCGAACTGGCCGGGCTTGTAGAAATGCTTCGCCTGCTGCTCGGCGACAAAGGCGGCACGCGCCTTTTGCACCTTGAGCGCGTCGCGAACGACGGGCGCGTCCTGCGCTGCGGCGGGCACGATCGCTAGCAACGCCAATACGAGCGCGGCGATCCTCATCCGCCGCTGTCCCCGCTCGACGCCGAGCCTACCGCCTCGATCTCCTTCAATTGCGCCCTCGCCATCGCCGGAGTCATCGGCAGATACTTGCCGTCGGCCATCACCGCGGCCTGCCCCTGACGGCTGACCACAAAGCGCAGATATTCGGCGACCAGCGGATTGATCTTTCCGCCCGGTTTGCGGTTAGTGTAGAAATAGACTTCGCGCGCCAGCGGATAGCTGCGGTTCTGCACGCTCTCCAGCGTGGGCATGACATAGGGCCCGGCGGCGACGCGGGCGAGCGGCACGGTCTTCGCCCCAAGCTTCGAGGCGTAGAGCATCGACGTGTAGGTAATCGCGTATTTGTCCTTGACGAGGTCGTCCATCATCTGGTCGCCCGCCACCCACAATTTGCCGAAATCGCCCGCGCCGCCGCCGGTGCGGACCTTGTTCGAATATTCGACCAGCGCCTCGTTCCACTTATACCCGCCGCCCATCACCTTCTCGGCGAAGTCGCGCGGGAAATGGTAATTGAGGTTGTAGCCGAGCACGTGGATCGGCTTGTCCGCCCATTCGCCGGTCAGGCCCAATTGCCCCCAGGTACGGATGTTCTTGTCGGCCCCGCGCGCCGCTTTGGCGTTCCAGCTGTTGCGGTCCCACCCGCCGTCACGCTGCGCGCCGAAGATGCCGTCAAGCTGCTCGATCGACAGTTTCGACAGCGGGTTGTCCTTGTTGACGAAAGGGACCAGCGCGAAGGTCCAGCCCGACACGTCGAACGAACCCGTCGCCATCACCACCTCGACCGGCAACGTGCCGAAGATGCGCTGGTACGACTGGAGCTCGTCCCAGGTCGGGCGGCGTCCCATCGGCGCGAGATCGGCCTGATGCATGTAGAGCGCGCCCATCGCGATGAACGTGCTCGACAAATTGTTCTCGAACCGGATGCCGGGCTGATATTTGCGGAACGCGTCCTCGAACCGCTTTTCGAGGCTCGAATCGGCGAGGTAGTTCGACCCCGCCTGACGGATCACCCCCGTCAGCTGTTTCGACGGCTTGTAATCGGGCAGGCCCGACAGATCGAACTCCTTGGTATAGGCGCGACGCAGGCCCTTGGTCTTGAGCGCGTCGGCGCGCGCCTTTTGCAGATCGAGCGAATTCTGCGACCCGTCCTTCGGCCCGTCCTGCGCCAGCGCCGCGGTGCCGATCAGCAGAAGCGGAATGAGGAGCGCGCGAATCATTTGCTGGCGGGCACGATCTTGGCGAGCTGCGCCTTCGCGATATCCGGGGTGAGCGGCAGGTACCGTCCCTCGCGCTGGATTTCCTGCTGACCTTCCTGGCTCAACACGAAGCGCAGGAATTCCTCCGCCTTGGGGTCGATCGGATGGCCCGGGCCATTGATCGCGTAGAAATAGATTTCGTTGGTCAGCGGGTACGACCGGTCACGCACGCTCTCGAGCGAGCGCGTCACATAGGCCCCACCGTTCTTGCCCTGCACCGCCAGTTCGCGCAGCTCGGGGCCAAGACCGTTCGGCGCGATGACGCACAGCGACAGCGGATCGGCGGCGACGGCGGCGCGCACCTGGTTGGTCCACTGCGCGATCTTCTGGTCGGGCGTCGCGTAATTGGCATAGGCGCGATACCCCTCGACCCATTGGTCGCTGCCTGACAGCACCTTGTCGGAGAACACGCTCATGATATTGGCATGCGCCGACTGACCGCAGGGATGGATCGGCTTGTTCGCCCATTCGCCGGTCAGGCCGAGCTGACCCCAGGTGCGAATATTCTCCTCGGGCCCGCGCTTGAACGGGTAATCGGTGCGCCAGACGCTATGATCGTAGCCGCCGTTGCGCGCGGTGCCGAACACCCCGTCGAGCTGCTTCATGCTGATCTGCTTGAGCGGATTGTCCTTGTTGACGACGATCACATAAGCGGGCGACCAGCCGTAGACGTCGTACGACCCGGTCGCGACCTCCACCTCGGTCTGGGTGAATTTATAGACCTGCTGGAAGGTGAGATAATCCATCAGCGTCGCCGGGCGGCCCACTCCCAGGTCGGCGACCTTGGCGGCGAGCGCCGGGATAGCGATGCCCGCGGTCGGCAAATTGTATTCGATCGTGATGCCGGGCTGGAACTTCTTGAACGCGTCGGCCCAATATTGGCCGATCGGTCCATCCTTCAGGTAGTTGCTGCCCCAGATGCGCAGCGTGCCGGTGAGTTGCTGCTTGGGCTTATAATGCGGCAGCGCGCTCAAGTCCCATTTCTTGGTATAGCCGCCCTCCTGCGCATGCGCCTTGCGGAAGCCGGTGACGTCGAGCGTCCAGATCGAGCGGTTGGCGTTGGTCTGCGGAGTCGGAGCGGGCGTCGTCGGTGCCGGCGCTGCGGTCTTGGCGGGCGGCTGATCCTGAGCGAGCGCCGGGGTGGCGGCAGCGAGCGCAGCGGCGGCGAGGAACCGGACCTTCATTTGTTTTTCTCCACTTTCGGGGCGACGACTTGCGGGATCACCGCATCGAGCTTGGCGCGTTCCGTGGCGGCAACCGCGGCGGTCAGCGGCAGCCACTTTCCGTCGCGCTGGATGATATCCTGCCCCTCGCGGCTCAGCACGAAGCGCAGGAATTCCTTGAGCTTGGGATCCATCGGCTCGCCCGGCTGCTGGTCGGCATAGGCGAACAGTTCGAGGAACAGCGGATACGAGCGGTCGCGCACGGTCTCGAGCGTGGGCAGCACGTACGGCCCGCCAGCCTGCGCCGCGATCGGCACCAGCCGCGTCGCCGGCGTCGCGAAACCCGCCGATGCGAAGGTGATGCCGCAGCGATCGCGGCCGACCAACGCGGCGCGATCCGCGCTCGGCATGCTGCGGCTGCCGTCGGGCTTGAGCATCAGCGGCACTTCGCGCGCGCCGTCGTTCCACATGTTGCCGCCGACCAGCACCTTGCGCTCGAACACCGACATGACGTTATACTTGAGCGGCGGCACGAAGACGTCGATCGCGTTGCCGGGGCAGAGGCTGGCCAACCCCAATTGCTCCCAACGCCGGATGTTCTCGTCGGCTCCGCGCCCGGCCTGGCGCCGCCACGTCGTCGACACCCAGCCGCCGCGCCGCGGTCCGCCGAAAATGTCGTCGAGCTGGCGGATGGTCAGCCCCTTGATGGGATTCTCGCGGTTGACCAGGATGCCGAACGCCGGGCTCCAGCCGGGCACGTCGAACGACCCCGTGGCAATCTGGATCTCGCGCGGGCTGCGATTGTGCTTGAGCTGGAAGTCGAGAAACTCGCCGGCGAAATAGCTACTCCAGCGGCGCCCCATCGACAGATCGACCTCCGCATTGTTGAGGTCGCCGTCCTTGAGCGCGAAGCCGATGCCCGGCTGGTATTTCGCGAACGCGGCGATCAGCGCCTTGCCGATCGTGCTTTCCATTAGCTGACCGCTGGCTGGCATGCGGATCGTGCCGTCTAGTTGCGCGCCGGGCGTATAAGCAGGGAGCGCCGACAGGTCGAAGCGCCTGGCATAATAGGGTCGCGTCGCGACGATCCTGCCCGTCTCGTCGGGCGACTCGCTTTCCCATTTCTTGGGCGCGAGCTGGCTCAACTGCAGCCCGAGTTCGCGCGGATCGACGCGCTCCCCGGCCTGGTCGAGCTTGGCGATCATCGCACGGGCGCGAGCGGCGGGGATCGGGATCCACTTGCCGTCACGCTGGATCGCGTCCTGCCCCTCACGGCTGAGCATGAAGGTCAGAAATTCCTTGACCAGCGGCGCCAGCTTCTGCCCCGGCGCGAGCCGTGCTTCGGCCCATTCCTCGATGAACAGCGGGTAGGATCGATCGCGCAGCGATGTCAGCGAAATCGGCACGAACGGCCCTTTCGCGGTCGCGCCCAGCGGCACCGCTCGTACTGCCGGAATCGCCGACCCCATGTCCGAAAAGACGATGCCGTACGGATCGGCCGCCATGTCCTTCACCATCTCGACCGAGGAGGTGTAGCGAGTCCCGTCGGGGTTCATTTCGTGCGAATATTCGCGCGTATTCTCGTTCCAGACGTCGCCGCCGGCGAACACTTTTCGCTCGAAGCCGAGCTGGATGTTGTACTTCAGCGGCCGTCCATAAATGTGGATCGGCTTGTTCGCCCACGCGCCCTTCAGGCCCAGCTGGCCCCAGGTGCGGATGTTCTTTTCGGGCCCGCGCGCCGCCGCCGGATTCCACCGCGTCCCGTTCCACCCGCCGGTTCGCGCACCGGCGAAGATGCCGTCGAGCTGCGCCAGCGTCAGGTGCGCGATCGGGTTGTCCTTGTTGACGAAGATGACGAAGCCCGGGCTCCAGCCCGGCACGTCGTACGACCCCGTCGCCCAGTCGATCTCGAACAGGCGCTCGCGTGTGGTCTGTTCATATTCCGACACGGAGCGGAGCCGGTCGGAGATGCGCGGGCCAGTCTCGATATCGACCGCGCTCGACGCGATCGTGCCATGTTGCGAGATGACGACCTTGGCGCCGGGCTGGAAACGCTCGAAATCCTTGATCCATTGCGCGGCGATCAGCCCGTCATGGAGATACAGGCCCGATATCCGGATCGTCCCCGACACTTGCACCTTCGGCTGGTAAGCTGGCAGATCGGCGAGCGGCGACAAATCGGTGTAAAAGCGTTTGTGCGCACGCGCATCGGTGCGCGCGGCATGCTCGCCGCGGATGACGATGTTTTCGAGCATCCCGTCGCCCAGCCGCGCCAGGATCTGGTCGTAGGTTTCCTTGGTCGGCTGCTTGTCGTCCTGCGCGACGGCGGCGCCGGCGCACAGGACGAGAAGGGCAGTCAGGATCACTCGCTTCATCGTCCGACCGATCAGTTGTCGAGCTTCTTGCGCTGGTCAGCCAGCATCTTCGCATCGAGCGGATAGTAATAACCGACCTTGGCAATGATCTGCTGCCCCTCGCGGCTCAATACGAAGCGCATGAACTCGCGGACCTTGGGGTCGAGCGGCTGGCCCGGCGCCTTGTTGATGTAGAAATAGCCGTCGCGGATCATCGGATAGGTGCGGTTGGCGACGTTCTCCGGCGTGAAGGCGATCGGCGGCCCGCCCTTCTTCCACGACAGCGGCAGCACCTTGAGGTTGGGATAATCCTTGACGTGCAGCAGCGCGGCGATGCCGATCCCGTATTTGTCCTTCGACAGGATTTCGAGCGGGCGCTCGCTCTTCACCGCATCGCCGTCAGGACCGGCGACCGCCATTTTGGCCTCGACATATTCCATGAAATTGGGGTTCCACTTGTGCGACCAGTGGAACCAGTGCCGCTCGATCGCCTGCTGGAAGCCGGGCGCCGAATAGCCGTAGGTCATGATCTCCTTGCCGCGATATTCGCTGCCGAGGCCGAGCTGGTCCCAAGTGCGGATATTGCTCGCCTTCGTCTTGGCATAGGCGGCAGTGTAGAGGATATTGTTGTGATCGATGTCCCAGCCGCCCGAGCGCTCGGCGCCGAACACGTTCTGCAGTTCGTCGATCGAGATGCTCTTGAGTGGATTGTCCTTGTTGACGACGATCGCCCAGGCGAACAGCGATCCACGACGCTCATAGCCGCCGGTCGAGACCGAGATTTCGGTCGGCATATAACCCATCGCGTTGAAGAACGGCATCTGATCGGTCAGCTTGCCGTCGTCGCCCGACGGCGCGACGTCGGAGATACCGGTATAGAGGCCCGCGATCGCACCCTCGGACGAGGTCGCGTTGCTCCAGGTGATGCGGAGGTCCGGGTGGTAGCGCTGGAATCCGCGCGCGAGATACTCGACCGAATTCTTGAGCTCGCTGCCATAGATGCGCAGCGTGCCGGTCAGCTTGGTCTCGGCCTTGTACGTCGGCAGGTTGGCGAGCAGCGGTGCGGGCAATTCCAGGTAGTTCGCCTTGGTCACTACGCCCGACAGCTTCGCCGACACGTCGGCACCCACACCCGATCCGCGGTCGAAGGCGGTCGGGTCGCGATATTCGGTGAGCAGCCACTGGCGGCCCGCGGCGTCCTTGTCGCGGTAGAGCGTGTAGCGCATCACCGTCTTGTCGCTGCGTTGCTTGTCGAGCAGCGGCTTTATCGTCCCGGCCGCGTTGGCGCCCGCCGGCAGCGTGGTGACGGTGAACACCGAATAATTGCTGTCGCGCGGATAGGTTTCGGCGTGGAGTACCGTCGCGACCGGATGCACTTCGACGCCGCCGGGCAGCTTCGACCGCTGGGTCTGCGCCCAGCGCTGATAATCGGCATCGCTCGGGAAATCGAGTTCGACGAACGTGTCAAAGGCGGCGCCGTTGCGTTGATTCTGCTCGAGCCAGATCGCATCGGCAATCGCGCCCGACTGACGCCAGTCGGCGACCGTCGTGGCGAGATCGGTGGGCAATGTGCCGCCCGCCGGCACCGTGAGGATGACGTGCGCGGGATCGGCAACAGCGGGCGTCGCGAAGGCGGTCGCCGCGCCCACCAGCAAGGTTGCGCATAGGCCATTCGGCAGGAAGTTACGAAACATGGGAGGACGTCCTTTTCTGAAAAATGTTCAATCGAGCTTGGCGCGTTCGGCGCGGATGGTGGCGGCGGGGAGAGGCAAATATCCCGAAGCGGCGACCAGGCTCTGGCCCTCCGCACTCAGGATGAAGCGAATGAATTCCTTGAGCTTCGGCGTGACCGGGTTGCCGGGCTTGCGGTCGAAATAGACGTAGATGTTGCGCACCAGCGGATAGCTGCGGTCCTGGAACGATTGCCGGCTCGGCATCACCGCCGCGCCGCCGCCGCGCGGCGCGATCGCCAGCATCTTGAGGCCCGGAATGTTCTTCGCCTGGCTCATCGTCGACCAGGCAATCCCGTATTTGTTATGGGCCAGTTCGTCGCCGAGCATGTGGCGCGCGCCCATAGTCTGCTTGGCCTTGTCGATCGCGGCGATCTGCTTGCTGCCGGTCTCCACATAGGCTCGATAATTGGGGTTCCACTTGTCAGTGTTGCCGAGCACGCGAAGCTGGAAGAAGCGCGTCGTACCGCCGGGCCCGTGGCCATAGGTCTGGATCGGCTTTTTCGCCCATTCGCCCTTCAGCCCGAGCTGACCCCAGGTGCGGATGTTCTTGTCTGCCCCGCGTGCACCGACCGGCGTCCAGACGAAACCGTCGAGCGAACCGTTGCGCTCCGACCCGAAAATGCCGTCAAGCTGATCCATCGACAGCCTGGTGAGCGGATTATCCTTGCTGACGAAGATGACCGGGCCGTTCGATTTGCCTTCGACATCGTACGCGCCCGAAGCGATGACGATCGACGTCGCAGGATAGCCGCGCGTCTCGTAAAAGCTGAGCGCCTCGGTGATCGCCGGCTCGCCGCCATCGAAACCGAGATCGGCCTGGTAGGTCACCAGCCCCGGAAACGCCGCATCGCTGGTCGGCAACGTGTCCTTAAACGTCACGCCGGGCTGCAGTTTTTCGAACGCGTCTTCCCACTGACCGAGCAGCGAGCCGAGATGCGAGCCGCCCATTCCGAACCCATAGTTGCGAATCTCGCCCGAGACCTGGGTCTCGGGCGAGTAGGCGGGAGTATCGTCGGCTCGCATTGCCGCTGCCGGCACGGCGAATGCCGCGAATAATGCCAGCGACTGTGCGAACCTAATCATCAGAACTTCACTCGACCCGTGAGCGTCATGTAGCGTGGCTGCCCCGGCGCGATCTGAATGCGGCCCGTCGCGCCCGCGCTCTCGTAATACTTCTTGTCGAGCAAATTGCCGACCTTGAGCGTGAGCGAATAATGCGGCTTGTTGAAGTAGAACCCCGCATCGACGATCGCATAGGCCGGCAGGTCGAGCGTCTTCAGGTCGGTCGCGCTCGTCGGCAGCAAGCCCTCTCGATCGCCGGTATAGGTCACGCCCAATCCGACGCCGAGTCCGTTCGACCAGTCGTAGCGAGTCCACAAATTGGCCGCGTTGCTCGCCACGTTGGGCAAGCGCCGCCCGATCTGGAACGACGATGCAGCAGTCGCCGCGGTCAGAACCTTCGCGGTGATATGAGCATAGCCGGCGATGATCTGCCAGTTCTTGACCGGGCGGAGATTGCCTTCGATCTCGAACCCGTCCGAGCGGCCCTTGCCGAGTTGATACGAACAGGTGCCTTGCGCAATCACGCCGGCCGGACAGGGATTCTGCGTGATCTGACCGATCTGGTCGATGCGGTAGATCGCCGCAGTGCCCGACAGGATACCGCCGAACAGATCCTCGACCTTGACCCCGGCCTCGTACTGCTTGCCGGTGATCGGAGTGAAGTTGTTCTGTCCGTCCTCGCCGAATGCCGCCGGGTCGACCGGGACGTACGACTGAGCGTAGCTGCCATAGATGGTAATCTTACGCGTCGGTTCGATCAGCAGGCCGGCGCTGGGCAGAAAATTGCGCTTGTCGGTCTTGCGCTTGATCACGCCCGGCGCGTTGCGATTGTCGGCTTCGACCGCCGAGGTTTCGCTGAACTTGCGGCCGCCGATGCTCACCTTCAACCACGGCGCGAAGGTGATCAGGTCGGAGACGTAGATGCCGTAATTGTGCGAGCGCACGAACCGGTTGGTCAGCAACACTTGCTGGTTGGCGAGGGTCGAATTGACCGCGGGCGTGCTGTTGAACGCCGGGAAGCCGGTGTAGTCGGGATTGTACAGCCCGATGTCGAGACACGTGCCACCGACCGGGCATGCGCCGGTCGTCGCGTTGCGGACGCTGGAGTTGAAGAACTTGTGCCGGTTCTCGTTCACCAGGTCTGCGCCGACATTGTAGCCGAGCAGGACGTTGTTCTCGATCCCGCCGATCGAGAATTTGCCGGTGACGTTGGTGTCGAGATAGTCGTACTGCCGATTGGTTTCGAGATCGCGAAACCGGCGCTGCACGCGGAATTGGCCGAAGCTCGCAATCGCCGCGGCGCCCGTTAGCACCTGAATGCCGGTGTTGCTCGTCTCCTGTTGGTCACTGTTATACGACACGTGGCGATACGAAGCGTTGAACTTCCAGCCACCGCCCAGATCCTGAACCAGGAATACGTTGACCGCCTTACCGGTTTCGAAGCGGAAATCGGTCGGTTGCTGATAGGTCGTCGTGATCGGCGCGACGGCGTTGATGTCGTACACCGTGTTGGCGGCATTCGGCGGCGCGACGAGTCCGACGTCGAAATGCTCGCGGACGTGGCGATATTCGAACTGCGCGGTGAGCTTGGTCGCGCCGAGGTCGAGCATCAGGCTGGGCGACAGCAATTGCTGTTGGTTGCTCGCGTAATCGCGGAAGCCCTTGTTATTGGCGACCTCGCCAACAAGGCGGAACGACAGGATGCCGTCCGAATCGATCGGGCCGGTAATGTCGATGTCGCCGGTTACGCCATTACGGTCGAACGTACTGCGATATTTGCTGGCAAAGGTATTGAGACGCAGGTCGGCTTCGAACGCGAACGTCTTTTGCGGCTTCTTGGTGATGATGTTGATGAAACCGCCCGGCTGGATCTGGCCATACAGCACCGACATTGGCCCCTTCACCAGATCGATATGATCCACATTGACCGTCGGCGGCGAGCCGTAGCGGCCGGTGAGGCCGGGGAGGCCATCGACCATGATCGCGTTGCGATCGTCACCGCTCGACTTGAAGCCGCGCAACGTCACGTCATAGCCGGTGTTGCCCGATTTCTTGACGCCGGTCATGTAGTTGTAGAGGTCCGAAACGCTGGCCGTTTCGAGCGACTTCACGAACGCCCCCGAATAGCTCGAAGTCGTGAACGGCGTGTCGAGCGCGCGGATGTCCTGCTTCATCGCGCTCTTTGCGCCAGTCTGGACGAAACGCCCGGTGATGACGATGTCGCCCGCCTGGTCCTGGTTGTCGGCTGGCGCAGCCGTGGGCGTGTCAGTTTGCTGGTCGCTGGGGGCCGCGGGCGGCGGCACGGTCGGCGCGGTTTGCGCCGATGCGATCCCCGGTATCGATATCGCCAATGCGGTGGCAAGTGCCATTCTGCTGATCATTTCTCTCTCCCCAAAATTTCGTTATACTGTTGATATCGTGTCATTCGGCCGCGACGGATTGTGCGCCGTGCGGCAATTCGATTTCGGTTTCCCCGGCGGCCAGCGCATGCGCCAGCCTGGTCGTGTCCAGCGCACCGTCCCATCGGGCGACGACGATCGTCGCGACGGCATTTCCGATGAAGTTGGTGAGGCTGCGGCATTCGCGCATGAAGCGGTCGATCCCGAGGATCAGAGCGAGCCCCGCGACCGGTACGGTGGGGACGATTGCCAGCGTCGCGGCGAGCGCGATGAAGCCTGCGCCGGTCACCCCGGCTGCACCCTTCGAGCTGAGCATCGACACCCCGAGGAGCAGCGCTATCTGCCCTGCCCCGAGGTGGATGTTGCATGCCTGCGCGATGAACAGCGCGGCGAGGGTCATATAGATGTTGGTGCCGTCGAGGTTGA
Source organism: Sphingomonas bacterium (assembly GCF_028289855.1). Classification (GTDB taxonomy): domain Bacteria; phylum Pseudomonadota; class Alphaproteobacteria; order Sphingomonadales; family Sphingomonadaceae; genus Sphingomonas. The sequence goes on from NZ_JAQGKZ010000105.1 coordinate 75,144, forward strand.
ACGAATAGCCGGTCGGGACGACCAGCCCGACGACACCCTTGTCGCATCCGGCGGCTTCCATCTTCACCATCAGGCTGGGCAGCGCTGCTTCAGACGACGATGTGCCGAATACGAGAAGCAGCTCGGCCTTGAGATACCGCAGCAGCCGCCACAGCGAAAAGCCATTGAGCCGGGCGATCGTGCCCAGCACGATCGCGATGAACAGCGCCGATGTCAGATAGAAGGACGCCACAAGCGCGGCGAGGTTGATCAGCGCGCCGACGCCGAATTTGCCCACGGTGAACGCCATCGCGCCGAATGCGCCTATCGGCGCCGCGCGCATGACGATTGCAACGATCTTGAACACCACCGTGGCGAGCCGTTCGAACAGCTCGCGGACCGGTTTGGCGGGTGCCCCGATGGTCGCCAGCGCAACGCCGAACAGGACGGCGACGAACAGCACCTGGAGCACGTTGCCATCGACTAGTGCCGAACTGAGCGTGGCGGGAATGATATCGGTGAGGAAGCCCGTGACCGTCTCGCTGTGCGCCTTGATAACATAATCGGCGATGGCATGCGTATCGAGCTTGGCGGGATCGACGTTCATTCCGGTCCCGGGATGGACGATCAGCGCAACCGCCAGACCGATGATCAGCGCGAGCGTGGAGACGGCGATGAAATAACTCAAAGCCTTGATCGCGACTCGCGACAGGCTGGACAGGTCGCGCATCCCAGCGATGCCGGTGACGACACTGAGGAAGATGACCGGCGAGATGATCATCTTGACGACCTTGACGAACGCGTCGCCGAGCGGCTTGAGCTGCGCCCCGACGTCAGGGAACGCCACACCGACCAGGATGCCGGCGATGATCGCAACCATCACCTGTAGGTACAGCGACTGCACGAGCGGGACGCGACGAACGTCGGTCGGCAGGTCTTGCATGTTAATCGCCATCGCCATCCACCGTCGGCGCCACGCAAGGCGCCATAAGTGTTTTCAGGCGGTACCAAATGGTATCGGCGATGCGGATGTCGCGCACCTTGATCAGCTCCTTCTCCCCGGCGTGGGCTCTTGTGGCCACTAACCTAGGTCGGAAATACGCGAGGTAGCTGTCATGGACCTGTCGCATCCTCGACCCGACGAAATCGCGGGTCGTTGCCGGCATCACGCAGGGGCGCTGGCGAAGTAAAGCGCGGTCAGCACGACGTTGGGCGCCAGCCCGCCAAAGTCGCGATCGACGAGGTCGCCGATCGCCGCGAGCAAGCTTCCGCGCCGGTCATCGGGCAGTGCCCGGACGAACGAATAGCTGGCATAGAGCGCCCGCGCGCCGGCGGCGGTTAGCGTTCGCTCACGGCGAAACACGCGCTGTTCGATCCGGGCGAAGCCGGCTGCCGCGAATCGCGCGATGTGGAGATCGGCGTCGAGCGAATAATGGCCGCACGTCGATTCCGACGGCGGCAGGTCGATACCGTGCAGCAGTGGCATGGTGGCGTCAGCGAATGGGTCACCCATTCCGGGATTGCGGTAAGCGTTCCACCAGATCGCGGCGCACCCGCCCGGCCGGAGCAACGCGCGGATTCGTGCCATCGCCGGCACGGCGTCGAGCCAATGGAACGATGATGCGGCGGCGACCAGATTGAAGGTTCCGCTAATCGACGCGGTGACGAAGTCCTCGTTCACGACTTCGATCGGGCGCCCGGCAAAGCCGGTCCGGAGATAGTCGGAAAGAATGGGGTCGGGCTCGACCGCGACATAGCGCTCAATTCGAGGCCCGAAGAGCGGACCCGTCGCCAGCCCCGTCCCGGCGCCGATTTCGACGATCGCGCGGACGTCGCCGCCCGCTCGATCGAGGACTTCAGCATACAACTCGTCGGGATATCCCAATCGAGCCGCGTGATATCCGGCCGCATCCAGGCCGAAGATATTCCTGCCTACCCCTCGGTCGATGCGGCCGCCGGGCATCACTTCGCCGGAGCGAACAACGCCTCGTAACTGGGGATTTTCTTGGCCAGCGCGTCGCGCAGGTCGAGCGCCCTGGTGTAGAGCGTGCGCTCATACTGATTGCCGGCGACCGGCACCTTGAATGCATAAACGACCAGGCCGATGTTATTGCCCTTCACGTCACGCATCGGCATCAACACGACGAACTTGGGACTCGTGTCCTTGGTACGGTGCCAGCGCGGGTCGACGATCGTGATGCCCTTTTTCGACACGTCGATATCATCGGGATCGTCCGGATTGCCGATACGCTCCGGATAGGAGCCGGCGAACATCGTATAGGTGTCGGTCATCCCCGGCGGGACGCCGTGGATGGTGACGCTAAGCAATTCGGGATGCGCCTTCATCGTCTCGTCGGACAGTTTTTGCGCGTAGATTTTCGCCGCCGGCGCCGTCCAGTTCTTGGCCGGTGCGGCGGGTGCCGTCTGCGCGCCGGTCGATACGGCGGTCGTCAGGCTCATCCCGGCAACGGCCGCCATCATCAGCAATGTGCGATGCATCATCATTCCTCTCCTGGGTTGTTCGGTTTTATGGTGGCTTAGCGTCCAAAGCTGACGGGAAGCTGTCACTTGGCGAGCGCGGCGAGCAATGGAATCCGTGCGGCAAGCGCGTCGCGCACCGCGATCGCTCGCGCATAGGCACGCGCTTCGTCGGCGGGCGTCGCCATCGTGAAACTGGTGCTCAGCGCGCCGATCGCGCGACCGCCGGCGTCGAGCATCGGCAATTCGACCGCAAGCCGGCGGCCGCCGTTGGTGACTTCCTTGCGGATCGTCCCACGCGCGATGACGTCGGCATCGTCGCCGTCGGCGAGTTTGCCGATGCGGCCGAAATTGGAGGCGATGATCGTGTTTTCCTTGCCCGGCAACGCAACATGCATCGCCAAAGTGACCAGGTCCGGAAAGCGATCGATCATGGCGTCGACCAGCGCTTGGGCGCGCGGTGACCGCGATGCCCCCACTACGAATGGGTCGGGCTCGATTAGATTGTCGGCGACATAGATTCGTCGGGCGAGTTCCGCCGCAATCGGTCCTGCCGCAACCTTTCGCTTCGACGTGATCGTGAACGAGCCGATCGGCTCGCCGACCGCGTTGCTGAGCGGCGCAGTCGCCGACACGCCGCTTTCCTTGCCGCGCGTGACCGTGATCCGCCTAGCGCCCTTGCCCGTCGCGTCGATCCGGATCGAGGCAATTCCGCGATGCTTCGCCGCGACTGACGCCAACAGCGTGTCGCCATAGGTCTGCGCCGCCGCGGGCAATGTCAATGCGCCAGCAGCCAAGGCCACAACCAAGGCAATGCAATACCTGAACAAGGCGCCTCTCCCGATGCCGCATGGTCGAAGCGCCATGCTCTCGCGTCGAGCTAGGCGCGTTGTGCTGTCATACAGCTGTCGCTGGGATCGCCTCCAGATTATCCGCGCCCTTACTCCGGCGCGTCAGCAACAGTACTAGGGTCGGCAGAATGGTCAGTACCAGCGGCGCACCGATCGCGAGGCCGAAGATGATCGCGGTCGCCAACGGCCGCTGCAGTCCCGATCCTCGCCCCAGACCCAAGGCCAGCGGTGCCAAGGTCAGGATCGCGATCAGCGCCGACATCAGGATTGGCCTTAGCCGCGCTTTCCCCGCTTCGAGTAGGCTCGGCCCGTCGATCGGACGCCCCGGTTCGAGTTCTGCCAGGTAGAAGATTGCAAGCTCGGTCAACATCCCGACCACCATCGTCAGCCCCATTAGCGCCGAAATATCGAGCTCGGTACCCGTCACCCACAGCCCCATGAACACTGCCGTCGTTGACAGCATCACCGTGCCGATCACGGCGGCGGTGAACGCCCAGTTTTCGAACAGGATGGTAAGCAACAGCATCGACAGCAGCAACGCGGCGATGAACACCGTTGTCAGGTCGCGAAACGATTGTTTCTGCTGCTGATAGAGCCCGCCATAATCGACTCGGACCGAGGCCGGAAGATTGAGCGCCTTCACAGCCGCTTGGACCTCGGTCATCGCGCTGCCCAAATCCTTGCCCTCCAGTCGCGCCGTCACCGGAATGAACGGCGCCAGGTCCTCGCGTGTGATCTGCGGCTGCCCGGCTGTAATGCTGATCGAGGCGATCTGACGGAGCGCGACAGTGCGCCCGTCAGTCGCGCGAACCATCATCGCGCCCAGCGAGTCGGCGCGCCGGCGCAAGTCCTGCGGCACCGTGACGCGAACGTCCACGACCTGCTCGCCGGCCAAAATCTGTGTCGCGATGGTGCCGCCGGTCTGTGTCTCGATCTGTTTCGACACCACATCGGGGTCGACCCCGGCTAAGGCTGCCGCAGCGCGATCGACTTTTATGATGATCGCATCACCGGCGACGCGCAAGCCGCTGGCGACTTCGACTACGCCCTCGATCTTCTCGAGCGCGCTGACCACCTTCTCGGTTGAGTCCGAGAGCTCATCAGCATTATCGCCGAACAGTTTGACCTCAATCGGCTGCGGCACCGCGGTCAAATCGCCAATCAAATCCTCCATCAGCTGCGCCGTCTCGATTTCGAGCCCGGGCACCTGTACCTCTACCTTCTGGCGGACCTCGGCCATCACTTCCTCGATATCGCGGCGGTTACCGTCGTTGTTGAGGCGGATGAAGAAATCGCCTTCGTCGGCCTCGGTAAGGCCGCCGCCGAGCTGGACGCCGGTTCGCCGCGAATAGCTCGTCACTTCTGGTGTCTCGCGGACGATCTTTTCGACACGCCGCAACAGCATGTCGGTGTCGGTGAGCGCGGATCCAGGCTTGGCCTTGTAGTCGAGGATGAACCCGCCTTCATCCATCACAGGCATGAAGCCCGACTGGAGATTGGTCCAGGCGAACCCACCAAGCACAACGAGAACGAGCGCGACCACGCCGGCGATCAGGCCGGGCCGCGCGAACACGCGCGCGGTCATCCGGCCATAGCGGTCGACGATCGGGCCGGTGAACTTCTCCGCCTTGTCCGCCGCCTCGGCGTCTTTGAGCGTCAGCCAGCCGTCGGCGATGATCGGCAGCACGAACCGCGCATAGAGCAACGACACTGCCAGTGCCGAGACCATCGTCACCGCCAGCGCCTTGAAGAATCCGCCGGTGACCCCAGTGATGAATGCCAAGGGCACGAACACAACAATCGTCGCTGCCGTCGATCCGAACAAAGGCTTCGCCATTTCGCGCGCCGCCGCCAGCATCGACGGCCGCTCGCTTTGGTGCTCGTGATCCGCTTCCTGCAATCGTCGCATCAGGTGTTCGAGCATCACCACCGCGTCATCGACCACCAAGCCCACCGCCGCGGCCATGCCACCGAGCGTCATCATATTGAAGCTCATCTTGAACGACAGCAGCGCAAGACAGGCAGCGGCTAGCACCGCCGGTAAAAGTGCGGCGGTAATTACCATCAACCGCCACGAACGCAGGAACAGGAACAGCACGACGCCAGCGAGCAATGCGCCGAGCAGGATTGCGTCGCGCACCGAATTAGCCGCGCCGGTCACCAGCTCGGATTGGTCGTAGAAGTTGCTGACCTTGACGTCGGACGGCAGCGACAAACTCTTCAAGCGCGCCTCGACATCCTTGACCAACGTGACCGCATCGGCGGTCGGTGTCTGGCGGATGTTGACCAGCACTGCATTGGTGCCGTTAGATGTTACCTTGGTCCAGGCCGGCGCCGGGGCGCGGCGGATCGTCGCGATCTGGCCGAGCGACGTCACTCCAGCGCCGGGTGTATTACCCGCCTTGACTGGTACCGCCGCGATATCGGCTTCGCTCGTCAAGCGATCCTCGACAAGCGCGAGATAAAGACGATGGCGATCCTCTATCTTGCCCACTGCCGCGACGCTGTTCGCCGCGGTCAACGCCGCAGTAACTTCGGTAATGGTCAGCCCAACTGCCTGCATCTTGCCGGGATCGACCTCGACGATCACTTCCTGCGGCGAGCCGCCGAGAACGTCGACGCCCGCGACACCCGATACCGTCGACAGCAGTGGACGAAGCTTCAACTGGGCGAGTTGCTGCAGCGCGACACCGTCGCGCTTAGTCGATGTCAGCGAGATTCCGAGTACCGGGAAAATCGTTGGGTCCGATCGTCGCACGCTGAACCGCGTGCCGGTGGGAAGATCGGGCAGGATCGTCGCCAGCGCGCCTTGCGTCGCGTTGGTCGCGGCAACCATGTCGTCGCCCCAGGCGAAGCTCAGCGCCACTTCGGCCGAGCCGCGGCTGGTGGTCGATCGAATCTGCGTCACGCCGGGGATTTCGCGCAGCGCGATTTCCGCCGGGCGCGTAATGTCGGCTTCCATCTGTTGCGCATCGCGCTCACCGGCGTCGATCGAGACGACGACGCGCGGATAGTCGATGTGCGGGAACAGGGTCACCGGCAGCTGTGTCGCCGCGGCGAGCCCGGCCAGCGAGATGAGGAAAACGCTCAGCCAGATCGAGCGCCGGTGACGTTGGAGAAGCTCCCTCACTTGCGGCCTCCGACGCTTGGTTCGGTGACCTTCATGTCTTCCTCGAGCGCGGTGCCGCCCTCGACCACGACGCGCTCGCCGGGCTGAAGCCCTTTGAGGATCTGGATGCGATCGCCCATCGAATTGCCGGGCGATACTTCGCGCTCTTTGGCTACGCCCCCCTTGACCACGAACACGTAGCTCTTGCCGCCATTGTCGAGCAGCGCCGCATAGGGGATCGTGATTCCGGTCGCGGTCGCCCCGACCTCCAGCGACGCGCGCAATGGCTCGCCCGCGCCCAGCCGCATGCCTGCCGGCACCGCGACATAGACCGATGCAAGCCGCGTGGTCGGATCGACCTGCGGATCGACGCCGACGACTGTCGCATCGGTTTCGGCGCCGCCGTTGATCGTGCTCATCTTGATCGGCAGACCCGGATGGAGCCTGGGCGCGAGCGCCGGATCGACCCCGAACTTGGCGCGAAGATCACCGAGCGTCCCGATCGTCGCCAGCGAAGTGCCGGCAGCGACCTGATCACCCGGCTTGATCGTCAGGTTTTGAACAGTGCCCGCGACCGGTGCGCGCAACGCAAGGCTGCCGCCCATTCCGGTACCCATTCGCGCAGCACTTGCCGAGGCCACCGCGGCGCGCGCGGTTTCGACGTCGGCGTCGCTGACCAGTCCGTCCTTACGGAGCCGCAATGCGCGCTGGTACGCGGCCTGTGCCTGGGTGGCATCGGCCGCCGCCTTGGCGATCGCCGCCTGCGTTGCCGGGCTGGCGCGGAGCGTCACGATCACTTGACCGCCCCCAACCGCCGTGCCGTTCGGCGCGGAAACCGAGACGACAATTGCCTCGGCCGGTGCCACGATCGCGCGGGTGCTGCCGGGAATTGCCTCAGTCGCGCCGTAGACCGATACCGCATCGGTCGACGAGCCGAGCTCGGCTGGCGCGGTGCGAACCTGCGCAGTCGGTTCGGGCGCCTTTTCTTCTTCGGGACTCCCCGCACAGGCGGCGAGTAGGAAGAGAGGCAGGAACGGCAGGGTCTTCATCGGGTCCATCCTTCGCTGGGGCCGCCCGACAGAAGTTCGAGCGCGATGGTTTGTTCGGCGATCTGCTGATCGATCTGGAGAAGCGCGAGCCGCCGGTCGCGGATCGCCTGCAATGCGGTCTCGGCGGTGGCGGGCGAGATGTCGCCGCGCTTGGCGGCGCGCTGGGTCGCGTCGGCATATTTCTGCAACGCCGGAAGTTGGCCGGTGAGTTCCGCACGCTGGCGGCGCAGCGCCATGACCCCCTTCACTGCGGTGTCGATTTCGGCGCGAGTTTGGAACAATCGCGCCTCGTACTCCGCCTTGAGCTGCTCGCGGGTTGCCTTGGCGATTGCGATATTGCCGCGATTGCGATTCCACAGCGGAAGCGTGAAGCCGACTGCCGGCCCAAGCGTGTAATTGTTGGCGGTGTCGCGCGCGCCGGCGATGGTCAGCGACAAATTAGGGAATTGTTCGAGCACCGCTTTGTGCAGATCGGCTTCGGCGACCCCGTAGCCGGCGCGCAGCGCCTGAAGGTCGAGGCGGCGTTCGAGCGCTTGCGCGACAAGCTTCGCACTGTCGGGTGGCACCGCCGGATCGGCAGACGGCGCAAGCCTGAGTTCGACCTCGGGCGGCAGCCCAAGCGTCTTGTTGAGCTCGCCGCGCGCGGCGACCAGGTCGCGCTCGGCGGTCCGCGCCTTATCGGTGGCATCGATCAACGACTGACGACGCGTATCGAGATCGGCGGCGGCGATGTCGCCGCGCCCGGCGGCGCGCTGCGCGGCGGCGAACAGCCGCTCGGCCGACGCGGCGCCTTCGCGCGCGATCGAGAACTGCTCGGTCAGTGCGAGAATCCGCACCCCGAGCAGCCGCGCCTGCCCGGCGGTTTGCCATTCCGCCCAGGCCATATCGAGCCGCACTTGCCGCTTGGCCGCCTCGCCCGATTCGCGTGTCACGCGCGCGGTGCGGATCGCGTTGAGGTCGAACCCCAGCTGGGCACCGAACGCGTTGAAAACGTCGGGCCCGGCCAGGATCTTGTCGAAATTGGCGCCGAACGTGGGGTCGGGCAGCAGCCGGGCGGCGAACGCCTGCGCGTCGGTCACCCCGGCCTTGGCGCGCTGCGCCTTGAGGTCGGGGTTCTCGATTACCGCAATCACCGCCAAGGCGTTGGGCGTCAGCGGCTGGTTGAGGTCGATCGACTGCGGCGTGAGATAAGGCCGGTCGATCTTTTGAGCGTCGGTCGAAAGTATCGAGACGTCGGGCGTCTTGAGCACGTCCGACGGCGCGGACAAGGGCGCGACACTGTAGCTCGCACACCCCGCCAACATCGCACCGGCGAGCAGGAGGGCAAGGAAAGGCCGCGTCATTTCGGTCGCACCGGAAACGTTACCATGGCTTTCACTCCGGGATGATTGTCGTCGAGGCGGACCGTGCCGCCGTGAACCTTGGTGATCGCCGCGACGAGGCTGAGCCCGAGGCCGTGGCCCGGCGTCGTCCGGCTGCGTTCGAGCCGCGTGAACCGCGCGAAGACGTTGTCGCGTTGGGCATATGGAATACCCGGCCCACCATCGCTGACCATCAGCGTCGCATTTGCGGCATCAGCCGTTAGCGCCACGGAGATGGGAACTCCGGCGGGCGTATGGTGCAACGCATTCTCGATCAGATTGACCATCAGTTGCGCGACCAATTCGCGATTGCCCTCGATCTCAATGTCGGGCGCGATGGCGCGGTCGAAGCGCCGGCCGCCATCCTCCTCGACCGACGGCTGATAGCTATCGGCGAGATCGGCGATCAGCGCGCTGAGATCGAGTGGCTTCATTCGCACTGGCGCAGCCTCGACCTCGGCGATCCCGAGGATCGCCGTGAACAGGTCGAGCATATCGTCGGTCTGCTCGATCGCATGCGTCATCGCGTCGCGTAGCTCGGCTTGGCTCCTGCCCGCTGCGAGCGTCAGGTCGAGCTTCTGCCGCAATCGCGCGATTGGTGTGCGGAGGTCGTGCGCCAGATCGCTCGACACCTGGCGCAAATTGTCGAGCAGCACGGCGATCCGGTCGAGCATCAGGTTGAGCGTCGCCGACAGCCGGTCGAATTCGTCGCCGCTGCCGGCGAGCGGCATGCGCTGCGTCAGGTCGCCACCGATGATCGCGTGCGCTGTCCGGTTGATCGCGTCGAGCCGTCGCCCGAGCGCAGCGCTGAGCAGGAACGCGCCGACGATGCCGATCGCCGCGATCAGACCAAACGCGATCGCGAACAGCGGGATCATGCGGTCGTCGAGATTCTCCAATGCTTCGGGGTCCGCGCCGACGATCAGCAACCCGCCGTCAGCTGTGCGCGACGCGAAGGCGCGGGTAAAATCGGGCCGGCCATTGTCCTTGACGAAGTCCATGTCGGACCAGCCAGGCGCGGGCGGCGCCACGATCGCGCGTCCAGCGATCAGCCCGCCATTGGCGTCGAGCAATGCGTAGCGCATGTCGCCCTGCTCGTGCGCCGCGCGATCGACTACGACGCTCGACAGGCCGCGGCCAGCGGCCTCGCGCAGCATCGCGCCGCGTTCGGTCACCACGCGTTGGTCGAGGTCGTAGCGCAGTTCGTTGCGGATCGCCCAATACATCGCGGCCCCGAGCGCGAGGATCAGCACGGTAAAGGCCAGGCTGTAGAACGCCGCAAAGCGAAACGCCGTCGAGGAGGGCGCGCTAAACGTCGGCATCGAACAAATATCCCGAGCCGCGCACGGTCTGGATCGGGTCGTGGCCGAACCCGGCGTTCAACTTGGTACGTAGCCGGCTGACGTGCGTCTCAACGATGTTGGTCTTGGGGTCGAAATGGAAGTCCCACACCCGCTCGAGCAGCATCGTGCGGGTGACGACGCGGCCGGCATTGACCATTAATTCCTCGAGCAATTGAAACTCGCGTGGCTGCAGTTCGATGCGTTGGCCGCTGCGGCGCACCTCACGCTTCAGCCTGTTGAGCTCGATATCGCCGATACGCAGCGAGGTTTCGGCGGCGACCGCCGCAGGACGGCGCGACAAAGCGTTGAGCCGGGCGGTAAGCTCGGTGAAGGCGAACGGCTTGACCAGATAATCGTCGGCTCCCGCCTCAAGCCCCTCGACCCGGTCCTCGACCCGCGCCAGCGCGGTCAGCATCATCACCGGTGTGGTGACGCCGGCACCGCGGATGGTGCGCAGGATCGTCATGCCGTCGATCCCGGGCAGCATGCGGTCGAGGATGATCGCGTCGAACGCTTCGCTGGTCGCCAAGAACAACGCGTCACGGCCGTCGTGCGCGTCGGTCACCGCATGGCCCAACTCGCGCAGGCCGCGCTCGACATAGTCGCGCGTTTCGGCATCGTCTTCCGCGACCAGCACCTTCAACACGGCATCCTCCCTGTCTCAGCTCTGCACCGGCCGAGATTGGTGACGTGTTTCCGCGAATATACAAATCGCCAATGTTCGACCGGCGAGCGCACTCAAATGCCGAATTTGGCGACCAGCGCGAGTGCGAGGGTGACCGTAAGCGCGCCGCCGATCCGCGTCGCGACCTGCGCGAACGGCATCATCATCATGCGGTTCGAGGCGCTGAGGATCGCGACGTCGCCAGTGCCGCCCTGGCTCGCGCGGCATGCCGCGACGATGCCCGCTTCGATCGGATATATATTGACGAAGCGCCCGGTCACGAAACCGGTCGCGACCAAAGTGGTTACGGTCGCCAGGATCGTGATGATCTCCGGCAGGTTGAACGCGCTCATCAGTTTTTCCCAAGGCGTCTTGGCGACGCCGATCGCGAACAGCAACGGGTAAGTCACGATCCCGGCGAAGAACTGATAGTTGCGATATGCACCCTGCTCGAGCTTGGGCGTGATGAGCCTGCCGAGCTTGAAGATCACCGCGAGGAACAGCATCGTTACCGGCCCCGGGAAGCCGGTCAGCTTCTGGACCAGCGCGCCCGCAAGATAAAAGGTCATCGCAAGGATGACCGCCGCGCCGATCGTCTGCAGATCGGGCATGAAGCGCGGCGCTTCGTCACCGGTAAGATGGACGTCGTGCTCGCCAGGTTGCAGCTGGCCTTCGCCGGTCAAGTGCGGCTTGCGCTTGCCGAGCAGGTTGAGCCCACCCGCCAGCAGAATCGCGGCTAGGCTGCCGAACATCACCGCCGGCAGGATTTCGGCGAGCAGGTCGCCCTGCACGCCGCCCGACAAGGCGGCATAGCCGATCGACAGCGGGATCGCACCTTCGCCGACGCCGCCGCCCAGCACGGGGACGACTACCATGAACGCGGTGTGCTTGAAGCCGAGCCCGAGCGCGGTGCCGACCAAACAGCCCACCACGGCGGCCGCGATCGAGCCGAGCAGGATAGGGACGAGAATCTTGACGAAGCCACCAATCAGCATCTTGCGATCCATGCCGAGGATCGAGCCGACGATGATCGAGCCGATGAACAGATACAGGAAATTACTCTGTTCGGTGAAGGTCGAGATCGACTCCTTGAGCGGCTTGGGGATCGCCCCGAGATAGACCAGCAGCGAGGGCACAAACGTTGCCAGGATCGCTGCTGCACCGACCTTCCTGAGGAACGGGATGTGCTTGCCAATTTCGGCGCAGGCAAATCCGCCGGCGCCCAGGATCAGGATATTGGTGGTCAGGTCGGCGGGGACTTCGCCCTTCATCACGTAGACGGCGATCATCGCGACGATGGCAACGAACACCGGCACCGGCACGATACCGATCCGCGTGTCCATAATCCGCCACCAGAGGCGCGGGCCTTCCTGGCCATCGACCGTGTGCGCCTCGTCGATCGGCTCGACGGTGATTGTCTCGGCCATGCCGGCACTCCTCTGTATTGCCGAACGGTCGGACGACGGCCGAAGCCGCCGCCCGCCGCACGTGCTTATTTTTCGGAAACGACCATCAGCCGGAAGGTGCCCGACTTCGCGTTCGGCAACCATTTCTTGCCGTCCGTCGGCTTGGGCGGCCACTCGAGATCGGCCGTCGACGAGAAGACGCGGTGCGTCTTGGGATCGAGCCCGACGGTCTTGGCATATTCGTCGATCGACAAGGTTTCGGCAACCGAATAGCTGTCGGCGCCGGTCTGGGTGATGATCGTCCAAGTCTTGTCGCGGTTGGCGACGAAGATGCGCTTCTTGTCGGCGTCGAACACGATGCCGTCGGGATCGCCGCCGACCGGTACCGAGGCGACGACCTTGCCGGTATCGGCGTCGGTGACAACCATTGTCTTGTTGCCGCACCCGCTGAACAGGCGACGATTGATCGGATCGAACGCGAGCGGCGCCGGACCGTCGCAACCGGTAAGCGCGATCGTGCGGATCAGCTTGTTGGTCTTCGTATCGATCTCGGCAATGTCATTGCCTTCTTCCATGTTCGCCCAGACTTTGCCCTTGCCGTCAGCCTGCGAGAATTCGGGGCCGTTGGGCAGCTTGATCGTCGCGACCACCGCGCCCTTGGCGGGATCGATTACACTAACGTCTTCAGAATCACCGTTGAACACGAAGATGTTGCCCGAAGCGGGGTCGCGCAGGATGCTGTCGGGCTTGGTGCCGACCGGGATCGACTTGAGGATCTTGCCGGTGGCAAGGTCGAACACCTTTACCGAGTTGCTGTTGCCGTCCGAGATAAAGCCATGGCCAGCCGCGGTATCAAGCGCAACGCCATGCGCGCCATCGAGGCCGGTAACGGCCGAGAGCGGCTTGAGTGTGTCGAGGTCGAGGATGTGGACTTGCGTAGTGTGGGTCACGTACAGGCGCCGCCCGTCGGCATCGACGGTGACGTAGTCGCCGCGGCCTTCGCCGGGCAGCGACACGCGTTCGACCCTATAGGCGCTGTCGCCGGCATCGGCCGCAGCATTGTCGGCGCTGTTGCCGGTCATCGTTCCCTTGCAGCCTGCAAGCAACGCAATCACCGCCACGGAAAACATCAATTTACGCAAATTCCCCTCCATCAAGGATAGCCGGCGCGCATCGGTGCGGCTCTGTGCTGCCTCGCTGGTACCCCCGCAACCTGTCACGATGCTGTCAGACTGCTGGGGCTGCGGGAAACCAAACCGACGCACGCAATCCCCGGCCGGAATGAGCGGTGTCGAGCGATAGTCGAGCGCCGATCGCCTCGGCCAATGCGCGGGCGATCGGAAGGCCGAGGCCACTGCCGTTGCGCGCGGTGTCGCGATCGAGCCGCGTGAACCGGGTAAATACGCGGTCGCGGTCGTCGGGCGAAATGCCGGGACCGTCATCCTCGACCGCAACCGTTACGCCGTCGCCTTCGATCTCGACCGACACGGTCACCGACGCACCAGTGCCACTATAGCGCATCGCATTGTCGATTAGGTTGTTCAGCAGTTCGGCGCCGAGCACCGCGTGTGTGGCGATCCGGGACATGCCTGGCGCGCGCTCGAATTTTAGTTCGATACCCTCGCGCACCGCCGCGGCGGCGTGATCCGCGGCGACGGTCGCGGCAAAATCATTGGCGTCGATCGGCTCGACCGCTTCCTGCGCCAGCGCGGCATGGTCGGCGCGGGCGAGCGCAAGCAGCTGAACCAATAGCCGCTGCAATCGGTCGCTGGCGTGGTCGATATCCTCGATCGAGCTCCGTGCCTCAGCGCCGCCCGGCTCGGCCTTGCGCAGCAAGGCGATATGCGTGCGCAAAATCGACAACGGAGTCCGCATTTGGTGCGAGGCATCGGCGGTAAAGCGGCGCATCCCTTGCAACGTCGCATCGACCCGGGCGAGCATGCCGTTGAACGCGCGCACAAGATCGCGCAGCTCGAGCGGCACGTCGTCGGTCGGCAGCGGCGTGAGATCGGACGCGACACGACGGTCCATGTCCGCGCGCAGCCGGATCAGCGGCCGCATCCCCCACCGGACCGCGAGCGGCAGCAACAAAATGCTCAGTCCGATCAGCGCAGCTTCGAGGATCGCCAATCCGATCAACAGCCGCTGCGAAATCCGTTCGCGCGCGCCCAGCGTCTCGGCGACCTCGACCACCGCCGGCTGGGCGATCCCGGGGAGCCGCCGTCCTTCGGCGACGATACGCACGGGCCGCCCCTTGTAGGTCACGCTGCCGAACCGGACCTCGGTATCGCGCAAGCCGCGCGGCGCGATGTCAGGCAGGTCGGCATAGCCGGTCACGGCGCGGCCCGAATAACTCACCTTGTAATAGACATTGTCGCGCGCGTTATCTTCGAGCATCCCGAAGATTGCCGGTGACAGGTTGAGCGCGATTTCGCCGTCCTCCACCGTCAGCGACTCCGCCAGTGCACGAGAGGCGGCGCCGAGGATGCGGTCGTTCACCGCCTGCACCGCGCCGCGTATCGCGAGCGCACCGCCAAATCCGAGCAGCAACGCAAGACCTGCCATGGGCAATACCATGCCACGCAGGAGACGGGCGGTCAGCGATGCGCTTGTCAGCGGGGTGAAAGTCGTCGCCACTCAATCCCCGACGAGCATGTAGCCGAGGCCGCGGATCGTGCGAATTTCAGGACCGTCGTCACCCAGCTTGCGCCGCAACCGCGCGACATAGACTTCTACCGCGTTGGGACCGACCGGCTCGTCGAACCCGAATATCTCCGACGACAGGCGATCCTTCGACACCACTTTGCCGACGCGCGCGAGCAGCCTATCGAGCACCGCCCACTCGCGCCGCCGTAGGTCGAGCACGCGATCGCCGACGGCCGCGCGCGCGTGCGCCTGATCGACCACCAGCAGGCCGATGGTGATCACCGGCGAAGCATCGCCCTGCGAGCGACGCAACAATGCCCGTATGCGCGCCTCCAGCTCGCTCGGCTCGAACGGCTTGAGCAAATAGTCGTCGGCCCCAAGATCGAGACCCTCGACGCGATCCTCGATCGCGTCGCGCGCGGTCAGGATCAGGATCGGCGTCTTGATCCCGTCGCGCCGCAACCGGCGGAGCACCTCCAGCCCGGATATGTCCGGCAGGCCGAGATCGAGGGTGATCAGCGCATAGGGCTCGTCGAGCGCCACCATCAGCGCGGTTTCGCCATCCTCGGCAGTGTCGACCGTATGCCCCGCCGCCTTCAGCGACGCGGCAAGCCCGCGCGCAAGCGAGGGGTCGTCCTCGACCAAGAGGATACGGGCCACGGCTCTCCCTTCCATTGACCGCTTTACCCTACAGGTAGAAACGCCGCAGTGGGAAGCCGACTAAATCGGTATCGTAGGACGGGGATGATCGGTCGCATTCTAGCTGGAGTGATGGGGGTCGGCGCGCTGGTCGCCGCGGGCGGTTGCGGTCGTACGCCGGCCAGGGCGGTGCCGGCGGGCTATCCCATGTCCTACGCCGACATCGAACGCGACGCCGACGCCGAACGCGAACTGCTGATCTGGTCGGCAATCGATGAGAAGAAAGCGAGCCGCCTGGTTGCCGATTTCCAGCAGCTCTACCCATCGATCCGCGTCAAATATGTCGAAATGCCAGCGCGCGACATGAATCAGAAGTTCGTCGCCACGGCCGCGCTCAACAAGGGCACTGCCGACTTCTTGTGGTCATCGGCCATGGATCTCCAGATCAAGCTGGTCAATGACGGCTATGCGCAAACCTATGTCTCGCCCGAACGCGATAGGCTGCCCGATTGGGCGAACTGGAAGGACCAGGCCTGGGGAACGACCGCCGAACCAATCGTGATGGTCTACAACCGCGACATGATTGCCGACGCTGCAATGCCCAAGAGTCACGTCGACCTTACCCGGTTTCTCGAAGAAACATCTGCGGTTCGCGACCGCATCGCAATGTCAGATCCTGCCGCGTCAGCGGTCGGCTATCTTTATCTGTCGCAAGATCAGCAAGCGACGCACGACATTTGGCGCTTAGCTCGCGCGATGGGTACCAGCCACGTCCATCTGTTCACCCGCGCCGAGGACGCCGTGCGCGATGTCGAGACGGGACGTGCCGCGATCGGCTACAATATCGTCGGATCCTACGCGCTGGGCGAGGTCGAAAAACATCCCAGGCTCGGGATGGTACTGCCCACGGACTACACACTGCTAATGTCCCGAATTGCGATGATCCCGGCGAGCGCGCTTCATCCGAATGCCGCAAAACTGTTTCTCGATTTTCTGTTGTCGCGTCGCGGCCAGATGCATCTTGTACGCGAGGATATGCCATCCGTTCGCGCCGACGTGGGAATTCTAAGAGACCTTCAACCCTCGGGATTGAGGCTCCGTGCAATCCGCGTCGGCCCGGGCCTGCTTGTCAGCCAAGACAGCCTAACACGAAAATATTTCCTTAATCGCTGGCGTTCGTCACTTGGTATCGGTCTTGGCGATAATGACTAGTGAGCTCCGCCCTAACAGTTTGATTTAGCGAACAAAGCTGACCAGCCAGTCGAACGCGATTGCGGTGCAGCCAAGGCTGGCGAAAATGGCAAGCATAAAACCCGCAGCGGCAGTCGCGCTCATGCAATCGTCTGTCTTCTCCACGCTCTCTCTCCCCATGCATCCGTCTTCTCAACGTGATGGCATAAGGGGCAAAGCTGACAGCAGGCTGTCACTCGATTCCGTCGCGGCGAGCTAGATGATGAAGTTGAGGAGAAACATTTGGCTAGACCAGTTGGCATAGCGCGCGCTGAGTTCGAATGCGCGGTAAGAGCGGTTGGTAGGGCGATCCGATCTATTTGTTACGGATACACCAGGATCCGTCTCCTGGGGCGCATAATCCGTTCGACTTCGCTCACCAACAGAGCGACAGCGCTGTCACCCAGCGATTCGTAACTCCTCGCTGGGCCGCCCCGTCGCCACATCGTCCGGGGCTGAGACTGGTGGGAGCGGCGTGGTGCCGCTCATCCGACGACGGAGACCACCATGCCCAAGCTCAACGACACCCAACTAATCATTCTGTCTGCCGCCGTGCAACGGGATAACCGGAGTCTTCACCCGTTCCCGCACGAGAGTAAGGCCGACGCAAAAATTGTTGGCGATCTCATCACGCGGGGTTTCGCGGAAGAGCGCGAAACCGACGACGCATCGGCCGTAAGTCGCGTCGATGGCGATATTCGCTTCGGCATCTTTGCGACCGACGCCGGACTGGCTGCAATTGGCGTTTGCAACGACGAGAATGCTGAGGTCCCTACCGCAGCAAAGCCGGAGCGCCAGACCAAGTCTGCTGCCGTAATTGCGCTGCTCAAACGCGATGAAGGCGCGACACTCGCAGAGCTCGTCGCAGCCACCGACTGGTTGCCCCACACGACGCGCGCAGCATTGACCGGATTGCGGAAGAAAGGTCATGCCATCGAACGTGGCAAGCGCGACGATGACACCTGTTATCGTATTCCGGCGGTAGCGTGATGGCGTCGGATGTGAGCACACGTTTAGCTGCGCTGCCGTTGATAACGTCCGCGGAGTTGAAGGACGAGTGGCAGCGGGTCACCAAGACCCCCTGCCCTCGCCTCTCACGAAAGATGCTGAGCCTAGCCTTGGCCTGGGAGATCCAGGCCAAGGCGTTCGGCGGACTATCGCGACCGACGCAGCAGAAGCTAGCGCAACTAGCCGACGGCAAGAGCCGAACGACTTCGGTCTCGCCGGGTATGCAGCTCGCCCGCGAGTGGCAGGGCAAGGTCCACGTCGTCACGATCGGCGATGATAATGTGGTTCGCTGGAATGACCGCGACTACCGGTCGCTGAGCGAGGTCGCGCGCGCGATTACGGGGACGCGCTGGTCGGGCCCTGCCTTCTTCGGCCTCAAGCGAAAGCTGGCCGCATGAAACAGGTTCGCTGCGCCATCTACACCCGCAAATCGAGCGAAGAGGGCCTCGAGCAGGATTTCAATTCGCTCGACGCCCAGCGCGAGTCCTGCGCCGCCTACATCCTGAGTCAGGCTAGCGAAGGCTGGGTCGAGGTGCCGGACCGCTACGACGATGGTGGGCTGTCCGGCGGGACGCTCGACCGCCCTGCCCTC
>NZ_JAQGKZ010000037.1 GCF_028289855.1 Sphingomonas bacterium
CCGTATCGGGCCAGGCGGCGGCCGGCTCCGGCCTTGGCCCGCGCTCGACGGGGTTCGTGCTGGGGATCGTCAAGGCCTACACCACGCGCGTCGGGTCGGGGCCGTTTCCGACCGAGCAGGACAACGAAATCGGCGAGTATCTCGGCACGCGCGGCAAGGAGTTCGGCGTCAACACCGGGCGTAAGCGGCGCTGCGGCTGGTTCGACGCGGTGCTGGTGCGACAATCGGCGGCGGTCAGCGGCATCACCGGGATCGCGCTGACCAAGCTCGACATCCTCGACGGGCTCGATGAGATCAAGATCTGCACCGGCTATCGGCTGGGCGACAAGACGGTCGATTATCTGCCCCCGCATCCGCGCGACCAGATGGCGGTCGAACCGATCTATGAAACGGTGCCCGGGTGGAGCGAGTCTACTGCGGGCGCACGCAGCTGGGCGGAGCTGCCGGCGGCTGCGATCAAATATATCCGCCGGATCGAGGAATTGATCCGATGCCCGGTAGCTTTGGTGTCGACCAGCCCGGAACGCGCCGACACCATCCTGGTGCGCGACCCGTTCGCGGACTGATCGTCGGAAGCGACCCCGGCGGGGTTACTTCTTCTTTTTGTGCTTTTTACCGCTAGCGGTCGCAGCCGTGTCCACGGTTGCGCCGTTGTCGCTGGCCGTCGCCGATGTCGCGCTATTGGCGGTAGCATCCACCGCCGGCGTCGCTGCCGTGGCGTCAGTGCTCGTCGTCGTGCTGGTGTCGGGGGCCGATACCGGGGGTGTCGAGACCGGCGGCACGGTGGCGCTCGGCGTCGATGCCGAAGGGATTGTGGTCTGCGGGGTCGAGACCGACGGCAGCGTCTGCGCCGCAGCAAGGCCCGAAGTGGCGGCGATCAGCGCGCCGGCGAGGATAACCAACTTCATTTGAATTCTCTCCTGTCCAAAAGGGACCGGGAAAGAAAGGCTTGAGAGCGGGTGAAGGGTCCGCACCGCGTCCACGGAATCGAACGATCCGCCGCTAATCAGCCGTTTTGCGCGCGATGGAGCAGTTTCTGGTCGGCGAGCGCCAGCGCGACCATCGCCGCGACCACCGGTGTGCCGCGAATGCCCACGCAGGGGTCGTGGCGGCCCTTGGTGCGGATGTCGGTCGCTTCGCCATCACGCGTGATCGTCTCGACCGGGGTCAGGATCGAACTGGTCGGCTTGAACGCGACACGCACCCGGATCGGCTGGCCGGTCGAAATGCCGCCGGCGATCCCGCCAGCATGGTTGGCGAGGAAAGTCGGGCCGTCGTCACCCGGGCGCATCGCATCGGCGTTTTGCTCGCCGCTCAGCACCGCCGCGCCGAAGCCGTCGCCGATCTCGACCCCCTTGACCGCATTGATCCCCATGCAGGCATGCGCGAGCTCGGCGTCGAGCTTGGCGTAGAGCGGCGCGCCCCAACCCGCCGGAACGCCGGTCACTTCGCACGCAATCACCGCGCCGAGCGACGACCCTGCCTTCCGCGCGTCATCGACCAGCGCTTCCCAGCGCTTGGCGGCATCGGCGTCGGGGCAGAAGAACGGGTTGTTGGCGATTTCCACAGCGTCGAACTTCGCCGGATCGATTGCGTCGCCGCCGATCGCCTCGACCCAGGCGGTGATGGTCACCTCCGGGATCACCAATCGCGCTACCGCTCCCGCCGCGACCCTGCTCGCCGTCTCGCGCGCCGACGACCGCCCGCCGCCGCGATAGTCGCGGAAACCGTATTTGGCGTCATAGGCGTAGTCGGCGTGGCCGGGGCGGTAGGCCGCGGCGACCTCCGAATAATCCTTCGATCGCTGGTCGACATTGTCGATCATCAGCGAAATCGGGGTACCGGTGGTCCGCCCCTCGAACACCCCCGACAGGATTCGCACCTGGTCGGGTTCCTGCCGCTGCGTGGTGAAGCGCGATTGCCCCGGCCGCCGCGCGTCGAGGAACGGCTGGATGTCGGCTTCGCTCAGGCTCAGCCCCGGCGGGCATCCGTCCACAACCGCGCCGATCGCCGGCCCGTGGCTTTCCCCCCAGGTCGTGAAGCGGAAGACGTGTCCGAAAGAATTGTAGCTCACGTCGCCAATCCTTTCGACAGGGCACGATGTACGGCAGCGTAAACGTTATTCACGATCAGCGCGATCACGAGCGGCGCCACGGCAGCGATCGAAATCCGACCTTGCACGTCAGGCGAACGGACTGCGAGCCAAATGGCAATCTCTGAGCCGGCGATGATCGCCCAAAAGCGAACGCCTTCCAAAGCCGCAAACCGTAAACGTCGCAGACGAAAATACTCGCCTAAAAAGAAGAACAGCCCCAACCCGATCGCTACCGCCTGCCCCCAAGCGAACTCGCTTAAACTAGACAAGCGCGATATCCGGGGCGTCCTCGGCCTTCATGCCGATGACATTATAGCCAGCGTCGACATGGTGAATCTCACCGGTCACGCCGCTCGCCAAATCGCTGAGCAGGTACAAGCCCGCACCCCCGACATCCTCGATCGTGACGTTGCGCTTGAGCGGCGAGTTATACTCGTTCCACTTCAGGATCAGGTTGAAATCGCCGATCCCGCGCGCCGCGAGCGTCTGGATCGGTCCGGCGGAGATCGCGTTGACGCGGATATCGTCGCGCCCCAGATCGACCGCCATATATTTGACACTGGTCTCGAGCGCTGCCTTGGCCAGCCCCATGACGTTATAGTGCGGGATGACCTTTTCAGCGCCATAATAGCTGAGCGTCAGCAGCGATCCGCCGTTCGGCATCATCTTCGCCGCGCGCTGCGCGACGGCGACGAACGAATAGACGCTGATGTTCATCGTCATCAGGAAATTGTCGAGCGTGGTGTCGACGAAGCGCCCGCGTAGCTGGGTCTTGTCGGAAAAACCGATCGCGTGAACGACGAAGTCGATCGTCGGCCAATCTTTCGCCAGCTCGGCAAATGTCTGGTCGAGCTTTTCCATGTCCGACACGTCGCAATCGAACAAACGCGCCACGCCCAATTGCTCGGCGAGCGGACGGACGCGCTTCTCCATCGCCTCGCCCTGATAGCTGAACGCCAGTTCCGCACCGGCGTCGCTCAGCTGCTTCGCGATCCCCCACGCCAGGCTCTTGTCGTTGGCGAGACCCATGATCAGCCCGCGCTTGCCTTGCATCAATCCGGTCACGTCGCGGCAGCCTCCGTCTTGGTTCGCGCGTCCTTTACGTCCTCCAGGGGCGTCTCGGCTAGTGCCGCGTTCAAATGCGCGCCGATCGAGATGCCGAAGCCGATGATCCAGAAGAACAACAGGGTGACGATCACCCCGGCGAGACTGCCATAGGTCAGGTCGTAGCCGCCGAGGCTGGTGAGGACGACGGGCAGCAACGCGGTCGCGCTCAGCCACCAGATCGTCGTGAACAACGCGCCCGGCCAGCGCGGACAGCCCTTCACGCGATACTTGCTGGGGGTGACCGACAGGAACAGCATGTAGAGTGCGCCATACATCACGAGCGCAGGGACGATCCGCGACAGCCCGATCCACCCGATAAACTCCTGCGCCCAAGGCGCCAGGCGATAGACGAACTGTTCGACGATGGTCAGCAACCCCTGAATCAGGAAGGCGAGCATCGCGAGCACGACCGAGGCGACGATGACGATCATCGATCCCAGCCGGTAGCGCCAGAACGGCTTGTCGAGCCGGATGCCGTAGGCGCGGCGGAACACGTCGCGGATCGTCTCGATGAAGCTGCCGACGGTCCACAAGGCGACGACGGCGCCGAGGATCAACAGTGTCCCGGTGCGCGCCGCCAGCACGTCGGCGATCGGCTTGCGCAGGATCTCCCCGACGCTCGGCGGCAGCGTGTAGAGGAACGATTCGACCGCGCGCGTGGTCTCACGGCTCTGCCCGATGATCGAGGCGATCGCGGCCGCCAGAATGAAGAACGGGAACACCGTCATCAGCGCCAGATACGCAAGGTTCCCGGCGTACATGAAGCCATTGTCGAAAATGCCGATGACGACGCGTTTGGTGACGATCCAGGCCCGCGTCCAGACCGGCTTGCCCGTCCGCTCGTGATATCCGCGCTCGGCGCGAAGTTCGGGCGACTCGGGGGAGAGATGTGACACCTGGTTTTAGACGCCCATGTTCCCGCGCGGGTTCCGGTCGTTGTCTTTCCACCCCTGAACGAATTCGACCAAGGCGTCGTCGTCGACGGGAAGGTCGACCATCAGCGTGACGAGCTGGTCGCCGCGCGTGCCGCCTTTCTTGTGGAATCCCTTGCCCTTGAGCCGCAGCACCTTGCCCGAGCTCGATCCCTTGGGGATGGTCAGCATCACCGCCTTGTCCGCGGTCGGTACGCGTACGCTGGCGCCGAGCACCGCTTCGGACAGGCTGATCGGCAAGTCGATGCGGATGTCGTCGCCGTCGCGCACGAAGAAACGGTGCGGCTGCACGTCGATCGTGATGATCGCGTCGCCCGCGCCGCCCGGTCCGGGCTGACCCTTGCCGGTGAGGCGCATCTGCGTGCCGCTCTCGACCCCGGCGGGCAGCTTGATGTCGATCGTCTTGCCGTCGGCCAGCGTGACGCGCTGCGGCGCCAGCGTCGCGGCATCGAGGAACGGCACGGTCAGGCGATAGGCGGCGTTGGCGCCCTTGGGCTGCTGGCGCCGCCCGAACCCGCTGGCGAACCCGCCGCCGCGCCCGAACAGTCCGCCCAACAAGTCTTCGAAATCCGCGCCACCGGGTGCGCCACCGCCGAAATTCGCGCCCTGGCCCGGCCGGAACCCGCTTTGCTGCCCGCCGCCGCCATAGCCGAACGGCATTGCCGGGTTGCCGTCGGCATCGATCTCGCCGCGGTCGAACCGCGCGCGCTTGTCCTTATCGGTGAGCAAATCGTACGCCTGTGTCACCTGGCTGAACCGCTCCGACGCTTTGGGATTGTCCTTGTTGCGGTCGGGATGCAGTTCCTTGGCGAGCTTGCGATACGCCTTCTTGATCGCGGCTTCATCCGCGCCGCGCGCGACGCCGAGGGTGGAATAGGGATCAGCTGCCATGTTGCGCCGCTATTTGGGGGATTGCGCGGCGGAGCGCAACGCGGGCGTCAACCGACCGGCGCAACATCCACGCTGACGTCCATCTTCTGCGCGCCCGAGCCGAGCACGATGCCGTCGATCGGCGCGATTTCGGCATAGTCGCGGCCGATCGCCATCACGACATGGTCGCTCGCCATCCAGATGCCGTTGGTCGGGTCGAGCCCGATCCAGCCGCGCGCCGGCCCGCACCACAGCAACACCCAGGCATGCGTCGCATCCGCACCGATCAGGCGTTCCTGCCCCTCGGGCGGGATCGTGCGGATGTATCCGGACACGTACGCCGCGGGGACACCGGCGGCGCGCAGGCCGGTGATCATGATCTGAGTGAGGTCCTGGCACACGCCGCGGCGCTGCAGGAAGGCTTCGCGCGGCGGCGTATCGACCAGCGTCGCGGTGGGATCGAACGCGAAGTCGCGCTGGATGCGCTGCGCGAGCGCGATCCCCGCTTCGAGCACGCCGCGGCCGGGCGACAATTCCTCGGCGCACCACGCCGCGATGTCGGCGTCGAGCGGGATCAGCGGCGAGGGGTAGAGGTACGCGGTCGGGCCGGCGGGGCCGAGGTCGCGGTCGGCGCGCGCGAGCACCGCCACTTCGGCCAGCGTCGGGTCGCTCGCGTCGGGTACCGGGATCAGCCGGTCAACGATCACGCGGCTCGCGCTTTCGATCGTCAGCGTACGGACGCGTTCGCGCACCACAAGCCGCATGACGTTGGCCAGTCCCGCCTCGGCGAGCGCCGGCCGCGTCTCGCCTGCCGGGGTGACTGCCAGCGCATAGCGTTCGACACGCTGCCCCGACCAGAGGATCGGCTTGAGGCGAAGGTTGCACCGCGCGAACGCGACCGGCTGGCCATAGTCGAACCGGGTGACGTGGCGGATGTCGTAGATCATCTTTGTTCCCCTCCCTGCAAGGGAGGGGTTAGGGGTGGGTGCGAGCGAAGCGAGCTCCACGGGCCGACCCACCCCCAGCCCCTCCCTTGTCCAGGGAGGGGAGTCTTCAAGCAATTAATCACGCCAATGTAAGCCCGCCGGCCCTGAGCGGTTCCGCGCCCTGCAGAAAATAACGCCGCGCGATCGCTTCGGACAGGCGGACCAATTGCCGTTCGGCCTCGGTCAATTGCTCGTCGTCGAGGCTCGCGGCGTTGGTCGCCGCGAGTAGCGCCTTGAGCGCCAGCGCCTCGGCTTGCTGGTCCTCAGGCAGACCGTCGTCGTGGAGCACCGGGAGCTGGTCGAGGTGCGCCGCGATGCAATCGACCTGATAGGCGAGGCTGCGCGGATTGCCCGGGTCAAGCGCGACGAGATCGACGACCGGCACGCGGGCGATCCCGGTCAAATAGCGCTGGCGATACGAAATCTGGCTGTCGGCGAGGTCGAGCAAGGTCGACAGATCGTCGCTGGTCGCGCCCGCCAGCCCGAACGTGCGGACCAGCCGCGTGACAGCGATGCCGCGCTCGACCCGGCGGCCGAGGTCGTGGAAGCGCCACGACGCGGTGCGGCCCATATGCTCCGCGGCGAGGCCCGACAGTGCGGCGTAGCGGCGCTGGAGCGAACCGGCGCGGTCGAGCATGCTGCCCTTGTTGGGGTGCGGCGCGTCGAGCAAGCGGCAGACGTCGGCGGACAGACGGTCGCGCGACACCCCGGCGATGTTGCGCGCGAGACGGTTGATCGCCGGGATGTTGTGCCAGCCTTCCGCGGCATCGAGCGCGGTACGCGCCAACTGGACGAGATCGGGGCGCTTCAACCGTTCGGGCTTCGCCGCCGCACCGCCCGCGACCACCAGACCCGCCATCCGCCCGACCGTGTCGTGATCGAGCGCCGCGCCGGCATCGGCGTCGATCGAATTGCCGAGCATCACGCGGACGATCGTCAGCAGCGCCTCGCCGCGTTCGAGGTACCGGCCGAGCCAATAGAAATTGTCCGCGACGCGGCTAGGCAAGGTGCCGGGGTTGCGGCGGATCTGGGTGGTGTCGGTCGCGGGCAACAGCGATTCGTGCGCGACCGGGTTGGGGCTGTGCACTGCGACATCGGCCGACCACAGCCCATCGCGCATCACCGCGGCGCGGATATCGGCATGCTCGCCGATCCGCGCGAAGCCGCCCGGTAATATTGTCCAGTCACCATCAGGTCCGCGCGCCGCGAACACGCGCAGCGTGAATGGCCGCGCGACCAGCTCGCTGTCGGCGACCACTGGCATCGTCGACAGCCGCACCATTTCCTGCGCGACATAATCCTGCGGGCGGCGGGCCATGTCGGCGAGCAATGCGGCACGCTGATCGGGCGAGAGGTCGGCGCCCTGCACCGCGCCATCGGGCAGGCCGAGCGGCATGACGCCGAACGCTGGCGCAATGCGCAACTCGCCGAGCCTCTTCTCGACCACGACGCGCGCCGCATCCTCGCCGCACCACCACGTCGCGATATTGGGCAGCAGCAACTTCTCACCGAATACGCGCTTCGCCAGCACGGGCAGGAATGCTTGCATCGCCGGCGCTTCGAGCACCCCCGCCCCCGGCGCATTGGAGATAAGCACGTTATGCGCGGCGAACGCGTCGATCAGCCCGGCGACGCCGATCTGCGAATGCGAATCGAAAGCCAGCGGGTCTAGCAGCCGCGGGTCGGCGCGCTGCCATAGCGCATCGACGCGCTTGAGCCCCGCGATCGTGCGGACGTACAGCCGGTCCTCGGTCACCGCGAGGTCGGCACCCTCGACCAGCAGGAAGCCGAGATAGCGCGCGAGATGAGCCTGTTCGGCATAGCTCGCGTTCCAGCGCCCCGGCGTGAGCAGCCCGATGCGCGGCTCGACACGCTTGCACAAAGCCGCGAGCCCGTCGCGGAACGCCGCGAAGAACGGCGCGTGGCGCAGGATGTTGAGCCGCCCCTGCAACCCGCCGAGCGTCCGCGAGGTCGCGAGCCGGTTTTCGAGCGCATAGCCCGCCCCCGCCGGCGTACGGACGTGATCGGCGAGCACGCGCCATTCGCCGTCGGGGCCGCGGCCGAGGTCGAACGCGACGAACTGAAGTTGATAGCCGCCGGGTACGGTCAGCCCGACCATCGGCCGCAGGAACAATGGGCTGCCGTTGACCAACGCCGCCGGGATCGCGCCGTCGGCGACCAGCTTGCCCTCGCCGTACAAATCGGCGAGCAACGCTTCGTGCAGCCTGGCGCGCTGCGCCGCGCCCGCCGCGATTTGCTGCCATTCCTCCTCGGCGATCAGCAGCGGGACGGGCGAGACCGGCCATGGCCGCTCATCGCTGTCGCCCGCGACGCGGAAGCCCGTCCCGATGTCCTCGGCATGGCGCTGGACGCGGCTGCGCGCGTGGCCGAGATCGTCGCCCGCGGCGACCGCGAGTTCCTCGAACGCCGCTTCCCACGCCGCGACGTCGCCGCTCGCGACTACATCGCCCGCCCCGGCGCGGCCGCGATAGTCGGCGAGCCAGCGCGCGGCGTGCGCACTGGCATCGAACAATCCTTCGCTGATCGCGCGGCTGGCCACGTAAAGGCCTCCAAAGTCCCCTGCAGCCACCCGACCATAAACCATGCTGCGTGGCAACATGGAATGGGCGCGGCGCCCACTAACCCCAGACCGTCATGCCGGACTTGATCCGGCATCCATCGGGCAGCGAGCGCTGGGCCAGTGGAGAGATGGACCCCGGATCAAGTCCGGGGTGACGGATTTCTTATAGGTCCGGGAGTGTCTGCCGCGCCACGCCCCAGCCGGCGAGGCTCTTACCCGACGCCCGTTCCAAAAGCTCGTCCTGATCGCCGACATGCCATTTCGCCGCGGTGTCGAGGTCTTCGAGCTCGGCCCAGGTCACCGGCACCGCGACCGGCGCGCCGCTCCGCGCCCGCGCGGTGTACGGCATCACCGCGGTCGATCCGCGCTGGTTGCGCAACCAGTCGAGGAAGATTTTCCCCTTGCGCTTGGCCTTGGACATCGTCGCGACGAAGCGGTCGGGCTCGGCCTGCGCCAGCGCGCGGCTGAAGCGGTCGGCGAAGTCCTTGACCGCGGGCCATTCGGCCTCGGGCGTCAGCGGCACGACGACGTGAACGCCCTTGCCCCCCGACAGCAAGGCGAAGCTCACCAGCCCGATCTCGGCGAGATGTCCCTTCAGATCGACTGCGGCTTTCTTGACCGCGTCGAACCCCAGCCCCTCGTCGGGGTCGAGGTCGAACACCAGCCGGTCGGGCTTTTCGACATCGCCGACCGACGACCCCCAGCCATGGAATTCGATCGTCCCCATCTGGACGCAGGTCAGCATGCCGTCGGCATCATCGACGTAGAGATACGGCTCGACCGACCCGTCCTTCTCCCTGATCGGGACGTGCTTGACGTGGTCGCCGAACGATCCGGCGTCGTGCTTCTGGAAGAAACAATGCTTGCCGCGTCCTTGCGGGCAGCGGACCAGGCTGATCGGGCGGTTGGCGATCCATTGCAGCGCGACAGGCGCCATCGCGTCGTAAAACGCAGCAAGGTCGCCCTTGGTTACGTCGGAATCGGGAAAGATCAGCCGGTCCGGATTAGTGATGGTGACGCTCGACGTGCGTTTCGGCGTCGTCTTGGGTTTTTCCTCAACCACCTCGTCCGCTTTCTTGTCGCCGCGCAGCCCCAGAAAGCTCGAATGCCGCAGAACGCCGTCGGGCGTCACCTCGGCGAAAGCGATCTCGGCGATCAGCTTTGGCCCCACCCAATGCGCGCCACGCGTCGCCGCGCGGGGCGCCTCGACCGTCGGCGTCTTGCGCTCGAGCTTGTCGAACTGCCCGCGCAGATCGTTCATCAAATCTTGGGTGAACCCCGTTCCGACCTTGCCCGCATAGCGCAGCTTGCCATCCTCGTTCACCCCGAGCAGGAGCGCCCGAAACCCGCGCGACTTGTCGCTCTCGGTCCAGCCGACGATGACGAACTCCTGGCGATGGAGGCACTTGATCTTGAGCCAGTTCTGCGTGCGTTTGCCGGCGTAAGCCGCGTCGGCGCGCTTCGAGACGATGCCTTCGTATCCCTCGCGGCACATGGTCTGAAACAGCTTTTCGCCCTCGCCGACGATATGCTCGGCGAATTGCAGCCGGTTATCGGCACCGTCGAACAACGGGCGCAGGCGTTCCTTGCGCTGGACGTTGGGCAGCTTGTCGAGCTTCTCGCCGTCGAGTTCGAGCAAGTCGAACGCGAACAACGTCATCTCGCCGTTGTTCGATATCGCGTCCTTGAGCGTCGAGAAATCGGGCTTGCCGTCCTTGAATGCGACGATCTCGCCATCGATCAGCGCCGATCCGACTGGCAGGTTTGCCGCCGCTTCCGCGATGCCGGGGAATTTGTCGCTCCAGTCGAGTCCGCTGCGGGTGAACACCTTCGCCTTCCCGCCGCCCACCGCAATCAGCGCGCGGTAGCCGTCATATTTGACTTCGTGGATCCAGCCCGAGCCGGTCGGGACGCTATCGACCAGCGTGCAGAGTTGCGGTTCGCGGAAGGCGGGAAGTTTCTGTGCCTTCTTACCGTCATCCCCGCGAAAGCGGGGACCCAGCTTCTGCGGTTTCGACTCACTATTACCGTCGTGATTTTGGATCGCAGAGGAGCTGGGTCCCCGCTTTCGCGGGAATGACGATGGCTTAGCGGCGGCGTTACGCAATTTCTTCCAGCTTGCCAGCTCCTTCGCCGTCGTCTCCGCGGCAATCGCCTGCATCGTCCGCCCGGTCTTGACGCTGGTCACCGCGCCCTCGACGAGATCGTCCGACCCGCCGGCGAACTCATCCTCGATCTTGCGCAGCAACCAGTTGGTGTGCCGCTCCTTGCCGCGCGGCTTCAATCGGATCAGCAGCCATTCGCCCTTCATCCGCTCGCCGTTCAGGATGAAGTGGAGATGCCCGTCCTTCAAATCCTTGGCCGACTTGCCGGGGATCGGCGCCCAGGTGCCGTCGTCCCACAGCATCACCGTGCCGCCGCCATATTCGCCCGCCGGGATCGTCCCCTCGAAGTCCGAATAGCTGAGCGGATGATCCTCGGTCTGCACCGCGAGGCGCTTGTCGTCGGGGTTCAGGCTGGGACCGCGCGTCACCGCCCAGCTCTTCATCACGCCATCGACCTCTAATCGCAAATCCCAGTGCAGCCGCGTCGCGTCGTGCTTCTGCACCATGAAGCGGTTGCCGTGCCCCGGCGCGAGCGTGCCCTTGGGCTCGGCGGTCTTGGTGAAGTCGCGCTTGGCGTTGTAGGTCGAAAGAGGGTCGCGCTCCGCCATCAGGCGCGCTTCCTCGCCGGCGCCTTTTTGGCAGGTGCCTTCTTCGCCGGCGCCGCTTTCGCCACTGGCTTCTCGATCGATTTCTTGAGCGCGGCCATCAGGTCGACGACGTTCGATCCCGACCGGCCGCCGCCGCCGTCATCCTTGTCCTCGATGATCTTGCGGTTCGATTTGGACTTCTTCTTGCGCTCGATCAGATCCTTGAGCGCATCGACATAGCGGTCGTGGAATTTGGACGGATCGAAATCGGATGTCTTCTTGTCGATCAGCGTGGTCGCGAGGTCGAGCAGATCGGGGTCGGGCTTGTCGTCGGGGATATCGCGGAAATAGCCTTGCGCCTTGTTGACCTCGTCGGCGTAGCGCAGCGTTTCGAGGACCATGCCGCGCCCGCACGGCTTCAGGCTAACGACATATTCGCGCCCGCGCATCGCGAGTTGGCCGAGCCCGACCTTCTTCGACTGGCGCAGCGCCTCGCGCAGCACGATGAAGGCTTCCTCGGCCAGATCGTCGGCGGGCACGACGAAATAGGGCCGCTCATAATAAAGCACGTCGATCTCGCTTGCATCGACGAACTGGGTCAGCTCGAGCGTCTTCTTCGATTCGAGCTTCACCGCGTCGATTTCGTCCTGGCCGAGCAGCACGTAATCGCCCTTGTCGATCTCATAGCCCTTGACGATGTCGTCGGTGTCGATCGCGCCGATCCCCGGCACGACCTTTTCGTATTTGACGCGCTTGCCCGATGGTTCGTGGACTTGATGGAACGCAATCTGCGCGCCCGATTTGGTCGCGGAGTAGATTTCCACCGGAATCGAAACCAGCGCCAACCTGATCTGTCCCTGCCAATAGGCGCGCGCGGCCATACGTGGTCCTTTTCGTTGCGAAGCCGATTCAACCCAGACCCGCCAGAGTCGTTCCCCTTCCCCATTTGGTGCGTTAAGGGCCGCGCATGGCCG
Source organism: Sphingomonas bacterium (assembly GCF_028289855.1). Lineage (GTDB taxonomy): Bacteria > Pseudomonadota > Alphaproteobacteria > Sphingomonadales > Sphingomonadaceae > Sphingomonas. The sequence continues at coordinate 12,238 of NZ_JAQGKZ010000037.1, forward strand.
ACGATCCCTTTGCCCTGTTCGATGCGTGGTTCGCCGAGGCGCGCACCAGCGAGCCGAACGACTCCAACGCAATGGCGCTGGCAACGGCGGATGCGGTCGGGCGGCCATCGGTGCGGATGGTGCTGCTCAAGGGGCACGGGCCCGACGGCTTCGTCTTCTACACCAATCGCGACAGCCGCAAGGCGGGGGACATGGCGGCGAATCCCCACGCCGCATTGCTGTTTCACTGGAAGTCGCTGCGCCGCCAAGTGCGCATCGAAGGGCAGCTCAGCCTCGCCACCGATCAGGAATCGGACGCCTATTTTGCCAGCCGAAGCCGCGATTCTCAGCTCGGCGCCTGGGCTTCCGACCAGTCGCGCCCGCTCGCCGATCGCGCGACGTTCGAGGCGCGCTTCGACGAGATGACCGAGCGGTTCGCGGGTCGGGATGTCCCACGTCCGCCGCATTGGGGCGGCTATCGCCTGACTCCCGACCATATCGAATTCTGGCAGGACCGCGCGCATCGCTTGCACGAGCGCCGGGTGTTCGATCGTGCTAATGGCGGCTGGACCGAGGGACTCCTCTACCCATGACCGAAGACCAACGCCGCGCCATCCCGTTCGCCGTGCGCGCCGCGCTCGCCAGCGTCGCGATGGCGTGCGCGCTGATCGCGCTCAAATCCTATGCCGCGTGGAGCACCGGGTCGGTCGCGATGCTCGGCAGCCTCGCCGATTCAGGGCTCGACCTGCTGGCGAGCCTAGTCACGCTGTACGGCGTGCGACTGGCGGCCGAGCCTGCCGATCACGACCACCGCTTCGGGCACGGCAAGGCGGAGGCACTTGCGGCGCTGTTCCAGGTGGCGTTGATCGCGGTGTCCGCCGCCGGGATCGCCTGGCGCGCGATTTTGCGCTTCTCGGACGCGACGCCGACCACGGACGGGGAGTTCGGCGTAGGCGTGTCGCTGATTGCGATCGCTGCGACCTTTATTCTGCTCGCTTACCAGCGCCGCGTGATCCGCCGCACCGGATCGGTCGCGATCATGGCGGACAACGTCCACTACCAGTCCGATTTGTTCCTCAACCTGTCGGTGATCGCCGCGATCGTGCTCGACCAATATTTCGGGTTCCGCGGCGCCGACCCGGTGTTCGGCATCCTGATCGCCGCTTGGCTCGCCTGGGGCGCGTTCCAGGCATCGTCGAACGCGATCGACCAGTTGATGGACAAGGAATGGCCCGAGGAACAGCGCACGCGTTTCCTCGACGTCGCGGCGCGCCACCCCGAATTGAAGGGGATCCACGATTTCCGCACGCGCCGCGCGGGCACGCACGATTTCGCGCAGTTCCACATGTACGTCGCCCCCGACATGTCGGTGCGCGAGGCGCACGACGTGGTCGAGGCGGTCGAGAATAATCTGCGCAAGGCGTTCCCTAGGGTCGAGGTGCTGATCCATCTCGACCCCGACGGGCATGTCGACACCGACAATCCGCTGATCGAGGCCGATGTGACGCCGCACTGGTTCGGCAAGCGCGTATGAGGCTGCCGATCACACAGATCGATGCGTTCGCGACGAAGGCTTTCGAGGGCAACCCGGCGGCGGTGATGCCGCTGGCTGACTGGCTCGACGATGCGACGTTGCTGGCGATCGCCGCCGAGAACAATCTGTCGGAAACCGCGTTCATCGTCGCGAGCAGCGACGGCGAGGCCGATTTCGACCTGCGCTGGTTCACCCCTACCGCTGAGGTCGTGCTGTGCGGGCACGCGACGCTGGCGAGCGGGCATTTCGTGCTGTCGTCGTCGCCCGACAAGGACCGCGTACGGTTCCGCACACGCAAGGCCGGGATGCTCGAGGTCGCGCGTGCCGGGGCGGGATATGAACTCGCGCTGCCCGCCTGGGGTCCATCGCCCAAGCCGCTCCCGGCGATCGTCGCCGCACTGGGGCTGGAGGGCACGCCTGAGACGCTGTGGCACCAGCACCGCTACGGGCTGATCGTGCTCGACACCGCCGATCAGGTCCGCGCGCTCGACCCCGATTTCCGCGCGCTCGCGCGCGAAGGCGATGTGCTGACCATCGTGACCGCGCCGGGCGACGATACCGATATCATCAGCCGCGTATTCGCGTGCGGCGCCGGGATCGACGAGGATCCGGTAACGGGCTCCGCCCACGCGGTGATGGTGCCCTATTGGGCGACGCGGCTCGGGCGCGACAGCTTCACCGCGTATCAGGCGAGCCAGCGCGGCGGGCATTTGACCTGCACGCTGGCCGGGAACCTCGTCCTGCTCGGCGGCAATTGCGTCACCGTGATGGAGGGCAGTTTCCTGCTTTGACGGCCATGCCGTAGCGTCCGCGCGTCTCCACGAAAAACTGGCGTAAAATCAGCGATTTTGCTATGGTCGCCGCGTGACCGACCACGCCATCCCGCACAGCTTCCCGATCCCGATCGATCCGGCCGACATCGATTTCATGGGGCATGTCAACAATGCGTCGTACCTCAAATGGGTGCAGGACGCGGTGCTGAGCCACTGGCGCAAGATCGCCCCGGCCGATGCCGTCGCAAGCTTGCTGTGGGTCGCGCTCAAGCACGAGATCACCTATCGCAAGCCGACCTTCCTCAACGACGAAGTGATCGCTACCGTCCTGCTTGAGAAGGTCCAAGGCGCGCGCGCTTTCTATCAGACGATCATCCGGCGCGGCGAAGATGTGCTTGCTGAGGTGCAGTCCAGCTGGTGTTGCATCGACGCGCAGACGTTGCGCCCCGCGCGGTTGGCGTCGAGCGTGATCGAGAAGTTCTTCCCGAAAGCCGACTGATCGGCGACCTTTATCTGCATCAGTACGAAAACAGACGGTTCGCAGCCGGAACGATGCTAAGCGCACCGCATGACTGATGCCCCGCAACGCCAGTTATCGACCGTCGAGCGCGCGTATCAACTCGCGCGCTCGGGCACCTGCCGTAGCGTCGAGGACATCCGCCGCCAGTTGACGATCGAGCGGTACGAGTCGGTCCAGGCGCATCTGAGCGGCGCGTCGATCAAGCGTGACCTGATCGCCTTGTGCAAGGCAGCCGCCGCCGCGCGCTGAGCATCAGGCCGCGAGCGTGCCTTTCGCCGCGTGCGTTTGCTCGATCCACCCGCCGCCGAGCACGCGGTCGCCGGCGTAGAGCACCGCCGCCTGGCCGGGCGACACGCCATATTCGGGGTCGCCGAACACGATGCAGTCGTCCGTCAGCCGCGCCGGAACCGGCTTGGCGAGGCTGCGCACCTTGGCGGTGAGAGCGCCATCGGTCGGGCCGAGCCGGTTTATGTCGCTTAACTGCGCAGACGATACCGCCAGCGCCTGCCGTGGACCGACGATAACACGGCGCTGCGCGGGGTCGAGCCGGACGACGTAGAGCGGTTTGGGGCTACCGCCGATCTCGAGGCCTCGCCGCTGGCCGACGGTGAAGTGGATCAACCCGCGATGCTCGCCGAGCTTGCGCCCCGCCAGATCGACGATGTCGCCGCCGGCTTCGGCCTCGGGGCGCAGTTTCCTGACCAGGCTGGCATAATCGCCGTCGGGGACGAAGCAGATGTCCTGGCTGTCGGGCTTGGCCGCGACCCCCAGCCCGAGCTCGGCGGCGAGTTCGCGCACGCGCGATTTGGGCAGCCCGCCCAACGGGAAGCGCAGATAATCGAGCTGCTCCTGCGTCGTCGCGAACAGGAAATAGCTCTGGTCGCGCGCCGGATCGGCGGCGCGGTGAAGCTCTGCGCCCTGCGCGCCCTCGACTCGGCGGACGTAATGTCCGGTCGCCAGGCAATCGGCGCCGAGGGCGCGCGCCAGCTTGAACAGATCGGTGAACTTGGGACCCATATTGCAGCGGACGCACGGGATCGGGGTGCGGCCCGCGACATACTCATCGGCGAACTGGTCGATCACCGTTTCGCGAAACGCGCTTTCGTGGTCGTGGACGTAATGCGCGATGCCCAGCCGGTCGCACACCGCGCGCGCGTCGCGGATGTCGCGCCCGGCGCAGCAAGAGCCCGCGCGGCCGATCGCCTCACCATGATCGTAGAGCTGGAGTGTGATGCCGATCGTCTCCGCCCCGGTGCGCGCGGCGAGCGCGGCGACGACCGACGAATCGACCCCGCCCGACATGGCGACGACGATCCGCTTGCCCGACAGATCGGGCCCCAACTGAAAATCCGCTTCGGTCACGATGCGGTGCGACATAAGCGCGCCGGCGCAGCTTGGCCAGCTTTGCACCTTTCGGATGAGCAAATGCGAACAGACCGTAACGCGCGTCTTTACCGACCCTTAGCTTGATGCGGGTACATGGTGAGTCTGTTTGGCAAAGACGAGTGACGCGTGGACCTGAGCTATCTCCGATTCGAGCACGATGCGTCGGTGGCGGTGTTGCCGCCGGACCTGGCGGTGCTGCTGGTCGGGATCGCTGCGCGTCAGTCGGTGTCGCCGACGGCGATGATGCAGATGCGGTTCGCGCCGACGGTGCTGGCCGATCTGCCGTTCCGGCCACGCTCGGGCGCGTTCGATGCGCGCCAAGCCGTGCGGATCGAGCGGTGGAGGCAAGAATGAAGGGCCCGTTTACCTAGCCGCTTCAATGGATGTTCAAGTCCGACCGCTAATGGTCGTTATTGTTAGAGAGTTTTTGGGGTCCCCCCGACCCAGTCGAGGTAGCGAATGATCGAGAACCAGAAAATAAGGCCGGCAAAAGTAATCGGCCCGCTCGGCGAGCCGCTGACGCTCGACACGCTGCCCCCGCCGGAAACGACGCGGTGGGTGGTGCGACGCAAGGCCGAAGTGGTCGCGGCGGTGAATGGCGGCCTCCTGTCGGTCGACGAGGTGTGTGACCGCTACAGTTTGACCGTTGAGGAATTCGCCGGCTGGCAGCGCGCGATCGACCGGTCGGGCATGCCCGGGCTGCGCGTGACTCGCATCCAGCACTACAAGAGCCTGTACGAGCGCCAGCAGAAGTACTGAACGCGGCGGTCAATTCGCTTGCGGAACAAAGCCCGCAGCGTAAACGTCATACTCCTGAGCCCGGCATAAGCGGGCGCGTAAACAGGAGGTCGCAATGCTTATCAATATAATCGTCTGGCTGGTCGTGGGCGGCGTCGCCGGATGGCTCGCGAGCCTGGTCATGGCCCGCGACGGCCAGCAGGGCATCTTGCTCAACGTCGTTGTCGGCATCGTCGGCGCGGTCATCGCCGGCTGGTTGTTCGGTGCGGGGATCAACGACGCTATTACCGTGATGACGTTCGTGTATTCGGTGATCGGCGCGATCATTCTGCTGGCGATCATCAACCTGATCAATCGCGGCCGCGTCCGCTAAATAGGCCTCGGCAAAACGAAAGGGCCGTTCCCGCAAGGGAGTGGCCCTTTTTCGTGTCACTTGAGCAGGAAGCGGACCGAGACGGTGACGGTCACGTCTGTTTCGCCCGGCGAGATCGAGGTGGGCACAGCCTGCAGCTTGTCGCGAGCCATATAGGCGATCGGCATTGGCGAGCCGGCGACGTCCCCACCTTCGCTGATCGTCAGGATGCGGACCACATTCAGCCCCGCCGCCTTGGCGTAGAGTTCGGCGCGCGCTCGTGCGCGCTTGACCGCGTCGACCCGTGCCTCGTCGAACGCGGCATCGGGCTGGTCGAGCGACAGGTTCGGACCATCGATCTGGTTGGCCCCCTGCGCGACCAAGGCATCCAGGATTGCGCCGGACTTGGCGACATCGCGGAAACGCACCGACACGGTGTTCGACGCCTGATAGCCGGTGATGACCGGCGGCTTATCGTTCTCGTATCGATATTGCGGCTGGAGCGAGACGTTCGACGTCGCAATGTCGCGCGGCTGCACCCCAGCAGTCTTCAGAGCGGCGAGGACACCTGCCATGCGCCGGGCGTTATCGGCCAGCGCCTGCGCGGCGGTCGCGCTTTGCGTTACGACACCGGCCCGGATCGTCGCGATATCGGGGACGCGCGTGGTCTTGCCGGTCGCGCTGACGTCGAGGATCGTGCCGTCGAGCACGATGGCGGGGGCTGCCTGCGCCGTCGCGGGAGCGGCGGCGATCGACGACAGGGTCAGGACGGCGGCGGTAGCGAACAGGCGCATCATATTCTCCAGGTGTACGAAACTCTCCACCCGCGCTGTTGCACGCGGCTGGCTACGCACGATGAACGGCACAATCAGCCGGGCCGGCGATGTCGGACGACGCGATAGATTGCCAGCACCACCACCGCGCCAACGATGGACGCGGCATAATTCTGCCACGTGCCGCTGATTGCCCTATGCATCGTTTCCGCGACGAAACCTCCAATCAGCGCGCCGGCAATGCCGATCAGGATGGTGCCTACCCCACCGCCCGGGTCCTTGCCGGGCATCACGAACTTTCCGATTACACCAACCACAAGGCCGATCGCCAGCCACGCTAGGATCGATCGTTCGGGCATGGGATTTCCTTCCCAGGAACGCGCCCTTCTACGGCGCGGCGCGCATAGCTTCGGCCTCTCCGCCAAGCGATGCAACCGAAACGGCGCAACGGCTTGCGATTCGGGGCCGAAAAGGGCAAAGCGACGGATGCCTGCACCGAGCCTCTTGAGGTCGGTGCTTTATTTGTATAACACAGTTATACCGAGGCCGTCGCGCCTCGACCAAGAGCGGGTACATGGGGACGTGGCGGAGATGAATTACGAGCCGAGCGGCGGCTATGCGCTGACCGACGAAATGGAACGGCCACGTCGCCGGCGCCGGTGGATCATCGGCGGCGTTGCCGCAATACTCGTCCTGCTCGTCGCGTTCGTCGTGATGCGGCCGAGCAAGCCCCCGGCTGGCGCGGGTGCCAATGGCGGGCAACCGGCCGATCAATTGCCGCCGGTTACCGTCGCCGCTCCGGGCAACGGCGTCGTCGATCGTTCGATTTCGGGCACCGGATCGCTCGCCGCGCGGATCGACATGCCGGTCGGCGTCGCCGGCGAAGGCGGCCGCGTGACCGCCGTACTCGTTCAGCCGGGCCAGTGGGTCGGCGCAGGTCAGGTGCTTGCGACGGTAGATCGCTCGGTTCAGTCGCAAACCGCCAACAGTCTGGCCGCGCAGGTCGCGGTCGCCCAGGCCGATGCCAGGATCGCGCAATCCAACGTCGACCGCGCGCAGTCGCTGGTCGGCAAGGGATTCATCTCGAAGGCCGAACTCGAAACCAAGATGGCGACCCGCGACGCCGCGGTGGCGCGAGTCCGTGTCGCAAATGCGGCGCTCGCGCAACAGCGTGCGTCGAACGGACGGCTCGATATCCGCGCCCCAGCCGCCGGCCTGGTGCTGACGCGGTCGGTCGAACCCGGCCAGATCGTGAGCGCGGGGTCGGGCGCCTTGTTCCGCATGGCCAAGGGCGGTGAACTCGAACTGCGCGCCGAACTCAGCGAAGGCGATCTTCAGACGCTCAACGTCGGCGCGCGTGCGCAGGTGACGCCGGTCGGCAGTACGCTGAGCTTTCCCGGCTCGATCTGGCAGATGCCGTCGGTCATCGACCCCCAGACGCGCCGCGGCATCGTGCGGATCGCGCTGCCCTATGACAAGGCATTACGCCCCGGTGGCTTCGCCTCTGCGTCGATTTACGGCGGCGCGAGCACTCTGCCGGTCCTGCCCAACTCGGCGATCCAGACGGACGCCAACGGCAATTTCGTGTATATCGTCGGCAAGGACGACAAGGTCGAGCGGCGGCCGATCAAGACCGGCGAGGTATCCGACCGCGGCGTCACCGTGGCATCGGGCCTGTCGGGCAACGAGCGCGTGGTACTGTCGGCTGGCGCATTCCTGAGCCCGGGCCAGAAGGTCAAGCCCATCCTGCGCAAGCCTTGAATACGATTCCGAGGACCTGATTATGAGCTTCCGCAACATCTCCGCCTGGTCGATCCGCAATCCGGTTCCGAGCCTCGTCGTGTTCATGATGTTGACGGTGGCGGGGCTCGTCGCGTTTGCCACGATGAAGGTCAATAACGACCCCGATATCGATTTCCCGGTCGTGATCGTGTCGATTTCGCAGCCCGGTGCGGCACCGACCGAACTCGAAAACCAGGTCACGCAAAAGGTCGAAGCTGCGGTTCGCAGCCTGTCGGGAATCGATGAGATCAACTCGAACGTCACCGAGGGCAATTCGGTCACGGTCGTCCAGCTCGACATCGGCACGCCGGTCGATCGCGCGGTCGAGGACGTGCGCAGCGCGTTGCAACAGATTCGCGGGAGCCTGCCCGACGGCATTCTGGAACCGCAAGTCGAACGCGCCAACACCACCGGCAACGACCTCGCCAGCTATGCCGCGGTAACCAGCGACATGACGATCGAGGAACTGAGCTGGTACATCGACAATACGGTGACCAAGGAATTGCAGTCGGTCAGCGGCATGGCGACGGTCAACCGCAACGGCGGTGTCGACCGCGAGATCCGCGTCAAGCTCGACCCCGCCAAGCTGCAATCGCTCGGGTTGACCGCGAGCCAGGTCAACGCGCAGCTGCGCCAGGTCAACCTGAACGCATCGGGCGGCCGCGCGGAAATCGCCGGATCCGAACAATCGGTGCGCGTGCTGGGCAACGCCGCCGACGCCTATGCGCTCAGCCAGACCCAGATCGCGGTCGGCGGCGGGCGCACGATCAAGCTGTCCGACATCGCCACGGTCCAGGATCAGTTCGCCGAACAACGCTCTGCCTCGCAGCTCGACGGCCGCCAGGTCATCACCTTCGACTTCCAGCGCGCCAAGAGCGCATCCGACGTCAGCGTGTTCCACGGCGCCGAAAAGAAGCTCGCCGACCTGCAGGCAAAGAACCCGAAGGTTCAGTTCAAGCTGATCTTCAACGAAACCGAATATGCCGAAAAGCAATATCATTCGGCGATCGAGGCGATGGTCGAGGGCGCCGCGCTCGCGGTGGTGGTGGTGTTCCTATTCCTGCGCGACTGGCGTGCGACGGCGATCTCCGCACTCGCCATCCCGCTCTCGGCGATCCCGACCTTCTGGATCATGCAATTGCTGGGCTTCACGCTCAACCAGATGACCCTGCTCGCGTTGAGCCTGGTCGCCGGGGTGCTGGTCGATGACGCGATCGTCGAGATCGAAAACATCGTCCGACACATGCGGATGGGCAAGACCGCGTACCAGGCGTCGATCGACGCCGCTGACGAGATCGGTCTTGCGGTGCTCGCCACCACCATGTCGATCGTCGCGGTGTTCCTGCCGGTCGGGCTGATGCCCGGCGTATCGGGACAGTTCTTCAAGAATTTCGGCCTGACCGTCGTCGCCTCGGTGCTGATGAGCCTCGGCGTCGCCCGGCTCATCACGCCGATGATCGCGGCCTATTTCCTGAAGGCGAAGGGACACGCCAGCCACGGCGAAGGCCGGATGATGGATGCCTATATGGGGGCGTTGCGCTGGACGCTTAGGCATCGCTGGTCGTCGATCGTTGCGGGCGCGCTCGCGCTGGTGTTGACGATCGTGTTCTTCGCGATCCTGCCGCAGTCGTTCCAGCCCGACCAGGACCAGGATTCGTCGACTGCATCGATCGAGATGGTCCCAGGCACCACGCTGGCCGAAACGCAGGCGGTGGTCGACAAGGTCGCGGGCATTTTGAGCAAGCAACCGCAGGTCGACGACGTTTATGCCCGCGCCTTCGTCGGCAGCGGCCGAGTCACCGCCATCTTCAAAAAGAACAAGGACAAGAAGAGCGTCAAGTTCGAGCGCGATCTCGCCCCCACGCTGGCGGCGATCCCCGATGCGCGGGTGTCGTTCCGCTCGCAACAGGGATGGGGATCGAGCGGCCGCGACATCACCGTCGTGCTGGGCGGCGCCGATCCGAAATTGCTCAACGACACCGCGCAAAAGATCGTCGCGCAAATGTCCAAGCTGAAGAGCGTGATCGCACCGCGGATCCAGGGCGACATGCAACAGCCCGAACTGGTGATCCGGCCACGCTTCGATCTTGCCGCCGATCTGGGCGTCACGACTCAAGCGCTGTCGAGCGCGATCCGGCTCGCGACGCTGGGTGACATCGACCAGAACAAGGCCAAATTCTCGCTGTCCGATCGCCAGGTGCCGATCACCGTCGCGCTCGAACAATCGTCGCGGTCGCGGATGGCGACGATCCAGAACCTGCCGGTGCCGACCGCGAGCGGCGGTTCGGTGCCTTTATCGACCGTCGCCGAGATCGGGTTCGGCGCGAGCCCGTCGAAAATCCAGCGCGTCCAGTTGCAGCGTCAGCTGACCGTCGGCGCAGACCTCGGCATCAATCCCAAGACCGGCAAGCCTTTGGTGTCGGGTGAGGCGTGGAAGGACATCAACAACCTGCCGATCATGAAGAACCTGCCCGTCGGGGTCGAGAAATTGACGCTCGGCCAGGCCAAGTGGCAGGCGGAGATGATCAACAACTTCCTCGTCGCGGTCGTCTCGGGCATCTTCCTCGTGTTCGCGGTGCTGGTGCTGCTCTATCGCCGCATCCTGCCGCCGTTCGTCAACATGGGGTCGCTGCTGCTCGCGCCGCTGGGCGGACTGATCGCGCTGTGGATCACCGGTCAGGCGATTTCGATGCCGGTCTATATCGGGCTGCTCATGCTGCTCGGCATCGTCGCCAAGAACTCGATCCTGCTGATCGATTTCGCGCTCGAGGAAATGCAGAAGGGCGTCGATAGCCTGGTCGCGATCGAGGATGCCGGGCACAAGCGCGCGCAGCCGATCGTGATGACCACGGTGGCGATGGTCGCCGGCATGATCCCGACCGCGATTTCGTTGTCGGGCGACGCATCGTGGCGCGCACCGATGGGCATCGTCGTGATCGGCGGGCTGATCCTGTCGACCGTGCTGACGCTGTTAATCGTGCCGGCAAGCTTCAGCCTGGCGGTCGGGATCGAAAAGTGGCTTGGGCCGAAACTGACCCGCCGCCTGTTGACTTATCGTCCCGGCGACGACGGTTCGACGGTGATCGATACGCGTCCCGGCGCGCCGCGGCCGATCGGTTACGACCAGGGACCGCAACCTGCCGAATGACCTAGGGTCTGTACTCGCCGGGGGAGGGGGCTTGAACCTTCCCCCGATTGAGGGATTGTTTGGGGCATGAAGCTGGCGCGCTTGCCCCTACCCGGCTCGACCGCCACGTCGCCGGCGCTTCGCCGGATGCGGATTGTCGCGACCGCGTTGCTGCTGGCGATGGCATTGGTGTTCCTCGCCGCGCGTGCGCTCGGCGACCGGCATCCGGCCTGGGGCTTCGTCCGCGCCTTTGCCGAAGCCGCGATGGTCGGCGGGCTGGCAGACTGGTTCGCGGTCACCGCGTTGTTCCGCCATCCGCTCGGCCTGCCGATCCCGCACACGGCGATCGTGCCGCGCAACAAGGACCGGATCGGCGATACGCTGGCCAATTTCCTGCGCGACAATTTCCTGATCCCGCGCGTGGTGGCGCGGCGGATGCGGCGGATGGACGTAGCGGGCGCGGCGGGGCGCTGGCTCGCCAACCCAAAGGGCGCGACGGAAGGGCGGTTGCGGCGCGGCGCTTCGCGGCTGGCGGCCGACATGCTCGAATCGCTCGATCAGGAACGGCTCGGCGGGATGGTGCGCACGACGATCGCGCAGCGGCTGCGGGCGCTCGAGATTTCGCCCTTGCTCGGCAATGCGCTATCCGCCGCGATCGCGGAGAACCGCCACGTCCCGTTGCTCGACGGCATCGTGAAATGGGCGGCGAAGGTGCTCGAGGCCAACCAGCCGATCATCCGCGCGATGGTCCACGAGCGCGCCGGCGGGATCATGCGCTGGACCGGCCTTGACGAGACGCTCGCCAACAAGATCATCGCCGGGCTCGACGGGATGATCCACGACATGGCCAACGAACCCGGCCATCCGTTGCGCGCCAAGGCCGAGGAAGGGCTGGCGCAACTCGCGCATGACCTGCAGTTCGACGAAACAATGCGCGCGCGGGTGGAGGGGTTCAAGGCGGAGATGCTCGACAATCCCGCGCTCGCCGATTGGTGGCAGGGAATTTGGGAGCAGATGCGCGGCGCGATGCTCAAGGTCGCGCGCGACCCCGATTCGATGATGGCCGGCCGGTTCGGCGAGGCACTGCGTCAGCTCGGCACGACGTTGCAAGACGATCCCGAACTCGCCGCGACGATCAACCGCTTCGCGCGCCGCGCCGCGGTCGGCACCGCTGCCGATTACGGCGATGCCATCGTTCGCCTGGTGTCGGAAACGGTGCGCGGCTGGGACGCACGGACGATCACGCAGCGGCTGGAAAACGCGGTCGGCCGCGACCTGCAATATATCCGCATCAACGGGACTTTGGTCGGCGGATTGGTCGGGCTCGTGCTCCACACGATCGACGTGGCGCTCTAGCGCCAGCTGAGGATCGGCCAGCCCTTTTCCTTGGCCAACGCCGCCAGTGCCGCATGCGGGTTCACCGCGAATGGCTCGTCCGCCCAATCGAGCGTCGGCGCGTCCGACACGTGATCCGAATAGAAGCGGACATGCGCATCGTCGCGCGCGATCCCCTGCCCCGCCATCCACGCTTCGATCATCCGCAATTTGGCCGGGCCATAGCAATTCTCGCCCGCGATCCGCGCCACCAGCCGGTCGCCCTCGACCGTCGAGGGCGTCGCGACAACGTCGTCAATGCCAAGTGCCCGGGCGATCGGCCGTACGTAGAAATCGTAACTCGCGGTCGCCAACACGACACGATAGCCCGCCGCCTTGTCGCCGGCGATCCGCGATCGAGCATCGGCGTAGACGTTGGATCGCGCTATCTTGTTGGCAAACCGATCGGCGACGCGATCGACGATGGCCCGTTTGGCCCGCATTCCCATGACAATGGCCTGAGTCCGCGTTTTCAATCGCGCTCGGTCGATCCCCCCGAAAAGATAGAGCAGGGCTGGCACTAATACGCGCGGAACAGGCACGCCTCGCCACCACTGGTCGCGCATGTAGGCGCGGAGAAACGGCGTCCACGTCGCGCGTCGCGTGATCGTCTTGTCCATGTCGTAAATCGCGAGCCGCTGCATGCCGCCGTCATGGCGTCCATGTTATTGCCGATCCAGCCATAATCTTTCATGGTCGCGACCGAATGAGCCAACCCGCAGCCTTTACCGACGACGGCGACGCCGGCACGCTGCGCTTTTCGGGCAGCCTGTCGCTGGCCAATCTCGGCGACTTGCCCGACCGTCTTTCAGCCTATGACGGCAAGGCCGAACGGCTCGACCTGTCGGGAATCGAGCGGATCGACACGATCGGCGCGTGGACGATCCATCGCTTCAGCCAAAAGAACGGCGCCGCAGTCGAGGGGCTGAGCGAAGACGGCCAACATTTGTTCGACCAGGTGCAGGCCGCCGACCAGCCGGTGCGGATCCGCGGCGAACATGTCCCGGCCTTTAGTCGGGTGCTCGGGGAGATCGGCGCGGCGACGATCCAGTCGGGAAAGACGCTGTATGGGCTGCTCGGCTTTCTGGGCGCGACGACCCTGGCGTTCTGGGCGACGATCCGCCACGGCCGCTTCCGCTTCAACGCGACGGTCCAGCGGTTCGAAGTGGTCGGCGTCTCGGCGCTCGGCATCATCGGGTTGATGAGCTTCCTGATCGGTATCGTCATCGCGCAGCAGGGCGCGGTCCAGCTCCGCCAGTTCGGCGCGGAGGTCTATACGATCAACCTGGTCGGGCGACTGTCTTTGCGAGAGCTCGGCGTGCTGATGACCGCGATCATGGTGGCCGGGCGATCCGGGTCGTCGTTCGCCGCGCAGCTCGGCACGATGAAACTGACCGAGGAAATCGACGCGATGCGAACGATCGGCGTCTCGCCAATGGAGGCGTTGGTCGTGCCGCGGGTGATGGCGACGGTACTGATGATGCCGCTGCTGGGCTTTTATGCGGCATTGGTGTCGATCATCGGCGGCGGCTTGCTGTGCTGGGCGGCCCTCGGCATCCCGTTCATCACGTATGTGCAGCGCATCCGCGAGGTCGTGCCGGTCAGCGATGTTTATATCTGCCTGATCAAGGCGCCGGTATTCGGCGCGATCATCGCCATGGCGGGGTGTTTCCAGGGCATGCAGGTCGAAGCCGACGCCGAACAAGTCGGTCTGCGTACGACATCGGCGGTGGTGCAGGGTATTTTCCTGGTGATCGTGCTCGACGCCTTCTTTGCGGTGTTTTTCTCTTGGGTCGGGTGGCTGTGATGGCCCCGGCGAAGAAGGAAATCGTCATCAGCGTGCGCGGGCTGAAGAACAGTTTCGGCGAGCAAGTGGTGCACGACGACCTCGACCTCGATGTCTATCGCGGCGAGATCATTGGCGTGGTCGGCGGATCGGGCCCCGGCAAGTCGGTGCTGATGCGATCGATCATCGGCCTCCAGACCCCCGATGAGGGCGAGATTACGGTGTTCGGTGAGCCGACGATCGGCCGCGAGGAAACCGAGGCGACCGATATCCGTAAGCGCTGGGGGATCCTGTTCCAGGGCGGCGCCTTGTTCTCGACGCTGACCGTCGCCGAAAACGTCGAAGTGCCGATCAAGGAATTCTACCCCAAGCTCGACGCCGTCCTGCTCGACGAGATCGCATCGTACAAGGTGGTGATGACCGGCCTGCCCGCCGATGCCGGACCCAAATACCCGGCCGAACTGTCGGGCGGGATGCGCAAGCGCGCCGGGCTGGCGCGCGCGCTCGCGCTCGATCCCGAACTGCTGTTCCTCGACGAACCCACCGCCGGGCTCGACCCGATCGGCGCCGCCGCGTTCGACGAACTGACCAAGTCGCTCCAGCGCACGATGGGGCTGACCGTGTTCCTGATCACCCACGACCTCGACTCGCTCTACGCGATCTGCGACCGTGTCGCGGTGCTGGCGGACAAGAAGGTCATCGCGGTCGGCACCATCGACGAGCTATTGGCGTTGGACCATCCGTGGATCGAGGAATATTTCAAGGGGCCGCGGGGCCGTGCGGCGATCACGACGCAGGAAGCGCACGAACATGCGCCGCAACAAGCAGGGGCTGATTGATGGAAACGCGGTCAAACCATGTGCTGGTCGGCGGGGTCGTGCTGATCCTGATCGCGGTGCTGGCGCTGTTCATCGTGTGGATCTCGCGCTTCGGCGCGGAGGGCAAGCGCGAGTATGACATCTTCTTCAAGCAATCGGTCGATGGCCTCGCCAAGGGCTCTTCGGTCAATTTCTCCGGTGTGCCGATCGGCCAGGTCAAGGAAATCGCGCTCGACGCCAAATCGCCCGAATTCGTTCGCGTGCGCGTGACGGTC
>NZ_JAQGKZ010000116.1 GCF_028289855.1 Sphingomonas bacterium
GTCAAGGCACTGTTCAAGATGGGCTCACCCGTCACGCTGACCCAGACGATCGACCAGGACACCGCCGAATTGCTGGTCACCGAATTCGGCCACAACATCGTGCGCGTGTCGGACAGCGACATCGATCTGGCGACCGACGTGGTCGAGGATGCGCCCGAGACGCTGAAAACCCGTCCGCCCGTCGTCACGATCATGGGCCATGTAGACCACGGCAAGACCAGCCTGCTCGACGCGCTGCGCGGCACCGATGTGGTCAAGGGCGAGGCCGGCGGCATCACCCAGCATATCGGCGCGTACCAAGTCACGTTGAAGGACAAGTCGAAGATCACCTTCCTCGACACGCCGGGCCACGAAGCCTTCACCGAAATGCGCGCGCGCGGCGCCAACGTCACTGACATCGTCGTGCTGGTGGTGGCGGCCGACGACGGGCTGATGCCGCAGACGATCGAGGCGATCAACCACACCAAGGCGGCCGGCGTGCCGATGATCGTCGCGATCAACAAGATCGACAAGCCCGAAGCCAATGCCCAGCGCGTGCGCGAGCGCTTGCTCGAGCATGACGTCCAGGTCGAATCGATGGGCGGCGAGACGCAGGACGTCGAGGTCTCGGCGACCAAGAAGACCGGGCTCGAAGAGCTGATCGAGAAGATCCAGCTCCAGGCCGAATTGCTCGAGCTCAAGGCAAACCCCGACCGCGAAGCCGAAGGCAATGTGATCGAGGCCAAGCTCGACAAGGGCCGCGGTCCGGTCGCGACGGTACTGATCACGCGCGGCACGCTCAAGGTCGGCGATGTGTTCGTCATCGGCGCCGAGAGCGGCAAGGTCCGCGCGCTGGTCGATGACAAGGGCCGCCAGATGAAGGAAGCCGGCCCATCCACGCCGGTGGAAATCCTCGGCATGACCGGCGTTCCCGGCGCGGGCGATCCGTTGCAGGTGGTCGAGAACGAGGCGCGTGCGCGCGAAGTCGCGGCGTACCGCGCCAGCGTCATCCAGGCCAAGCGCACCACGTCGGCGCCGGCGAGCCTGGAGAGCATGTTCTCCGCGCTCAAGGAGCAGCAAGCGATCGAATATCCGCTGGTGGTCAAGGCCGATACGCAAGGCACGGTCGAGGCGATCGTCGGCGCGATTAACAAGATCTCGACCGATTTGATCAAGGCGCGCGTGCTCCATTCAGGCGTCGGCGGCATCACCGAGAGCGACGTGACGCTGGCGGGTGCCAGCGGCGCGCCGATCATCGGCTTCAACGTCCGCGCCAACGCCAAGGCGCGCGAGATCGCCGACCGGCAGAAGGTCGCGCTCAAATATTACGACGTGATCTACGAACTCACCGACGAAATCCGCGCCGGCATGGCGGGCGAGCTCGGGCCGGAAGCGTTCGAGACCGTGGTCGGCCGCGCCGAAATCCGCGAGGTCTTCTCGGCGGGCAAGCACGGCAAGGCGGCGGGTCTGCTGGTCACCGAAGGCGTCATCCGCAAGGCGCTCAAGGCGCGCATCACGCGTGAGGATGTCATCATCTATCAGGGTGAGATCGCGTCGCTGCGGCGCTTCAAGGACGACGTCCCCGAAGTCCGCGCGGGCCTCGAATGCGGTGTCACGTTCACGCAGAACTTCGTCGACATCAAGCCGGGCGACTTCCTCGAAACCTTCGAGGTCGAGATGCGCGAACGGACGCTGTAAGCGATGCCATTTCTCGTCGAGATTTCGGTTCCCGAACTCGACGGGAAGGCTGCGACCCTGGTCGAACGGCTTGTTCTTCCGGATGGTTATGTCGGTTGGGACAAGCCGATTGCCCTTGCCGATATCGGCGGCGTGCGCACCGAGCTGATCTGCAACATGCCCGTCGTCATCGACGAATGGAATTGCTCGCCTGGCGATCAGATGGCCTCAGGGAAGCTGCTGGTTACAGCTCAAGCCGAAGGCGATGAGATACCTTACGGCAAACCCTACGCTCGATTTGAAGCCGAGCAGCCCCGAAAAGAACGATGAAACAGACCGAAGCCACCGAAACCCGTTCCGTCCGCCTGCTTCGCGTGGGCGAGCAGGTGCGGCATGTGCTGAGCGAAATCCTCCAGCGCGGGGACGTGCATGACGAGACGCTGGCGCGCCATCTCGTCTCGGTCACCGAAGTGCGGATGTCGCCCGATCTCCGCCACGCGACGGTGTTCGTGAAGCCGTTGCTCGGCAAGGACGAGGACGTGGTGCTCAAGGCGCTGCGCACCAACACCGCCTACCTCCAGCGCGAAGTCGCCGGGCGGGTACAGACCAAATATGCCGCCAAGCTCAAATTCCTCGCCGATGAAAGCTTCGACGAGGGCCAGCATATCGATACGCTGCTACGCGATCCCAAGGTGGCGCAGGATCTCGCGGGCGGCGACAAGGAATAGCAGCGCATCGCCGTATAGACAGAGCGGCATGATATATTATATCCTAACGCAATGGCGCTGGATACGAGACCGCACCGATTGTCACTATTTTTGCTGGCGATGGCACTCGCGGGCTGCGCAAACGGCCTGCCGCCGCCACGCCTCACCGACGCCGACTTGCGTGCGGCCATGGCAACCGATCTCATGGGCGAGCTGACGGCCGCCGACGTGGCCAAACTGCCGGCAAACCTAGACATCGTCGGCTCGTTCACCGAACTCGGCACCTGCATCGACCTTCATCGCGCCGATACGAGCCTGGCCGAAGAGGCGAGTAGCCTCGACCGCTGGGCCGAACTCCGGGCGCGCTTCGGGTTCGGTGGTCTGACCGGCTGGAGGAAACCTGGCCCCGCTGACGGCGAATCGCTCGCTACCGGGATCACCGAAAGGCTCGCGCATACCTCGGCGCGCGCGATCCTGAAGATTTCCAAAAGACCAATTTCGCCCGGCACGCGAGACGGGTGGTTGCCCACCTGCACGCAACGATACTGGTTTGACGCACCCGTCTACGAGGGCAATTTCGCCTTCATCGAACGCGATTCGATCTGCGGCGGACTGTGTGGCAGTGGCGCAATTCTAGCGCTCGAATATCGCGACGGAAGCTGGCGCCTCGTCGGCGTCGCGGCTACGTGGATGGCCTGATGGCCAAGCTCTATTTCTACTACGCCTCGATGAACGCCGGGAAATCGACCACCCTGCTCCAGGCGGACTTCAATTACCGCGAGCGCGGCATGACGACGATGCTGTTCACCGCGGCAATCGACGACCGCTATGCAACCGGCACGATCACCTCCCGGCTCGAAGTGTCGGCCGCCGCGACACCGTTCGACCCCGCGACCGATATCGCCGCGATCGTCGCCGACAAGCACGCGCATGAGAAGGTGGCATGCGTGCTGGTCGACGAGGCGCAATTCCTGTCGGCGGCGCAAGTGGATCAGCTCGCGCACCTCGCCGACGTGGTCGGCATCCCGGTGCTCGCCTACGGCCTGCGCACCGATTTCCAGGGCGACCTGTTTCCCGGGTCGGCGCGGCTGCTGGCGATGGCGGACTCGCTGGTCGAGCTCAAATCGGTGTGCGAGTGCGGGCGCAAGGCGACGATGAACCTGCGCGTCGATGAACAGGGCCGCGCGGTCGTTGCGGGCGCGCAGACCGAGATCGGCGGCAACGACCGCTACGTCGCGCTGTGTCGCAGGCATTTCGTCGCGGCGCGGGCAGCGAGCGCGGTGCCGGGCGCATGAGCCCGAACGACACAATCTATCAGATCGCGATCTGGCTGATCCCGCTGGTCATCGCGATCGTGTTTCACGAGGTCGCGCACGGTTATGTCGCGCGATTGTTCGGCGATCACACCGCCGAGCGGCTGGGGCGGTTGACGCTCAACCCGATCCGCCATGTCGATCCGGTCGGGACGCTCGTCGTACCGATGGTGCTGGCGCTCGCGCACGCGCCGATCTTCGGCTGGGCCAAGCCGGTGCCGGTGGTGGCGGGACGAATGCGCAATCCGCGGCGCGACATGGCGCTGGTCGCGCTCGCCGGGCCGGCAAGCAACTTTGTAATGGCAACGATAGCCGCGCTCGTCATCGGCATTGTTGTATCGTGGAACGGCGGCGCATTGCCCACGGGAGGCGTGGCCGGGTTCGTCAGCGACAATCTGGTCAATTTCCTGCTGATCAACGTGTTCCTCGCGATCTTCAACCTGCTGCCAGTGCCGCCATTCGATGGAGGGCACGTCGTCGAGGCACTGTTGCCGCGTCCGCTTGCCACCGAATATGCCAAGCTCCACCGCTTCGCGTTTCCGGTGATGCTGTTCCTGCTGGTGGTGCTGCCGACGATCGCGCCGAGCGCCAATATCGTCGCACGTGTGGTCGGGCCGATCTACTATGCAATCGTGCGAGGGCTCGATTTCTCGGGTACGCTGACCTGATCTTCAGGCCCGGTTCAGCGGATGTCCTGTATTGCGCGTTGGTGAGCCGTTTCACCGATCATCCAAGGAAGCCGACATGATCCGTCCGCTCATCATCGCATCGATCGCGATTGCCGCGCTGGCCACCCCCGCCGTCGCGCGTAAAACAGCGCCGGTGCCAATCGAACTGGGCAAGGAAACCAGTATCCCCTTCATCGGCACGATCGGTCTCTACGATTTCGAGGCCGATGGCAGTAAGGGCGTATGGCTGCAGGATCAGCGCCGCAAATGGTATTATGCGCGTATCGCCGGGATTTGCACCGGACTGCCGTTCTCGACGCGGATCGGGGTCGATACGCGCTTCGGCGGCACCTCGCTCGATCGCACCGGCGTGCTGCTGGTCGACGGCCAAAGCTGTCACATCGACAGCCTCGTCACCAGCGCGGGTCCGCCCAGGAAGGCGAGGAAGCCCAAGAAGGGCTGACCGGGGCCCGCGCCCGCGCTACGGGCGGGCATGCACGGCTGGATCATCCTCGACAAACCGCTCGGCCTCGGATCGACCCAGGCGGTCAGCGCGGTCAAGCGCGCGTTGCGTACAAGCGGATACGGCAAGGCCAAGGTCGGGCATGGCGGCACGCTCGATCCGCTGGCGACGGGGGTGCTGCCGGTCGCGATCGGCGAGGCGACCAAGCTCGCGGGGCGGATGCTCGACAGCGACAAGGTGTACGAGTTCACGATCGGGTTCGGAGCGGAGACAGATACGCTCGACCTTGAGGGGAAGGTTGTTGCGGAGAGCGATGTTCGGCCGACCTTGGCCGAGATCGACGCGGTCTTACCGCGCTTCACGGGGCCGATCCAGCAAGTCCCGCCGGCTTATTCGGCGCTGAAGATCGATGGCGAGCGTGCCTATGACCTCGCCCGCGCTGGTGAGGAGGTGGTACTGGCGAAGCGGGCGGTGACGATCCACTATTTGTATCTGCACCATTCGGAAATGCCCAATGATCCCGCGCAGACCTATAATTCAATCAGCATCGCTGCCCACGTCTCCAAGGGCACCTATATCCGCTCCCTCGCCCGCGACATCGCCCGCGCGCTTGGCACTGTCGGCCACGTCACGATGCTCCGCCGCACCAAAGCCGGACCCTTCGACCTCACATCCGCGATATCGCTGGACAAACTGGGCGAACTCGCTAAGGGCCAGCGCCTTGAACCGATACTCCTGCCATTGAGGGCGGGGCTGGACGACATCCCGGCTCTACTCCTCGACCCCGACCAGGCAGGAGCGCTCCGACAGGGGCGCGTTCTGGCCGGGATTGCCAATGACGATGGCCTCTACTTCGCGACGCTGGGCGAAACCCCTGTCGCATTGGTCGAGGTCTTGAGCGGGGAAGCCCGCGTCGTCCGGGGCTTCAACCTGTAACGCGATGTCGAAGGAAACAGAATGTCGATTACGCCTGAGCTGAAAGAACAGCTGATCAAGGAACATGCCCGCGCCGAGGGTGACACGGGTTCGCCCGAAGTCCAGGTCGCGATCCTGACCAGCCGCATCAAGACGCTGACCGAGCATTTCAAGACCCACGCGAAGGACAATCACTCGCGCCGCGGCCTGCTGATGATGGTCAACAAGCGCCGCTCGCTGCTCGACTATCTCCGCAAGACCGAAGGCGAGCGCTACCTCGCCCTCATCGCGAAGCTCGGGCTCCGCAAGTAATTCAGGAACGGCGCCCGCGGGCGCCGTTTCGCTTATTCGGCCTTCGTACAATTCGGTACGGGCCGGCGGCGGAACTCTCCGCCACCAGAACCTGAAGGCAGGTTCTTCTACTGGCACCGGACGCGCATTGGGCCGCCGGATGAAGGAAATAAAATGTTCGATACGAAAACTGTAAGCGTCGAGTGGGGCGGACAGACCCTGACACTCGAAACCGGGCGCGTTGCCCGCCAGGCCGACGGCGCGGTACTAGCGACGCTCGGCGAAACCGTCGTGCTGTGCGCCGTCACGGCCGCACGCTCGGTCAAGGAAGGGCAGGATTTCTTCCCGCTCACCGTCCATTACCAGGAAAAATTCTCGGCCTCGGGCCGCATCCCCGGCGGCTTCTTCAAGCGCGAGCGCGGCGCGACCGAAAAGGAAACGCTGACCAGCCGCCTGATCGATCGTCCGATCCGGCCGTTGTTTCCGGAAGGGTTTTATAACGAGATCAACGTCATCGCTCAGGTTCTCAGCTATGATGGCGAGAACGAGCCGGACGTGCTGGCGATGGTCGCCGCGTCGGCCGCGCTGACGATTTCGGGCGTGCCGTTCATGGGGCCGATCGGCGCGTGCCGCGTCGGCTATGTCGACGGCGAGTACATCCTCAACCCGACCACCGAGCAGGCCCGCGATGGCGACCTCGACTTGATCGTCGCGGCCACCGGCGACGCCGTGATGATGGTCGAATCCGAAGCCAAGGAGCTTTCGGAAGAGGTCATGCTCGGCGCCGTCCAGTTCGCGCACAAGGCATGCCGCCAGGCCGCCAACGCGATCATCGACCTGGCCGAGCAAGCCGCCAAGGACCCGTGGGAAATGGCAGCCCAAGCCGACCTGACCGCCGCCAAGACCAAGCTCAAGGAGCTGATCGGCAAGGACATCGCCGCCGCCTATAAGGTGACCGACAAGTCCGCGCGCTCGAACCTGCTCAACGAAGCCCGCGCCAAGGGCAAGGGGGCGTTCGCCGATGCTGCCCCGCAGGACCAGATGGCCGCCGGCAAGCTGATGAAGAAGCTCGAGGCCGAAATCGTCCGCGGCGCGATCCTGAAGGACGGCACCCGCATCGACGGCCGCACCACGACGCAGATCCGCCCGATCGAGGCGATGGTGCACTTCCTGCCGCGCACCCACGGCTCGGCGCTGTTCACGCGCGGCGAGACGCAGGCGATCTGCACCACCACGCTCGGCACCAAGGACGCCGAGCAGATGATCGACGGGCTCGACGGCCTGTCCTACTCCAACTTCATGCTGCACTATAACTTCCCGCCCTATTCGGTCGGCGAAGTCGGCCGCTTCGGCGCCCCCAGCCGCCGCGACGTCGGCCACGGCAAGCTCGCCTGGCGCGCGCTGCACGCGGTGCTGCCGTCGAAGGAGGAGTTCCCGTACACGATCCGCGTCCTCTCCGACATCACCGAGAGCAACGGGTCGTCGTCGATGGCCACCGTCTGCGGCGGGTCGCTGTCGATGATGGACGCGGGCGTGCCGCTCAAGCGCCCGGTGTCGGGCATCGCGATGGGGCTGATCCTCGAGGGCAAGGACTTTGCGGTCCTTAGCGACATCCTGGGCGACGAGGATCACCTGGGCGACATGGACTTCAAGGTCGCGGGCACGTCCGAGGGCATCACCACGATGCAGATGGACATCAAGATCGCCGGCATCACCGAGGAAATCATGCGCGTCGCGCTCTCCCAGGCCAAGGAAGGCCGCGCGCACATCCTGGGCGAAATGGCCAAGGCGCTCGACCACACGCGTGAGGAACTGTCGGCGCACGCCCCGCGGATCGAGACGATCACGATCGACAAGTCGAAAATCCGTGAGGTGATCGGCACCGGCGGCAAGGTGATCCGCGAGATCGTCGCCACCACCGGCGCCAAGGTCGACATCGACGACGAAGGCGTGATCAAGGTCTCGTCGTCCGACGTCAGCCAGATCGAAGCCGCGATCAAGTGGATCAAGGGCCTGGTCGAGGAGGCCGAGGTCGGCAAGGTCTATGACGGCAAGGTCGTCAACCTGGTCGATTTCGGGGCGTTCGTGAACTTCATGGGCGGCAAGGACGGCCTCGTCCACGTCAGCGAAATCCGCAACGAGCGCGTCGAGAAGGTCGCCGACGTCCTGAGCGAAGGCCAGGAAGTCAATGTCAAGGTCCTCGAGATCGACCCGCGCGGCAAGGTTCGCCTGTCGATGCGCGTCGTCGACCAGGAGACTGGTCTCGAGCTCGAAGATACGCGGCCTGCTCGTGAAGAGCGTCCACGCGGCGATCGTCCCGAGCGTTCGGATCGTGGCCCACGCCGCGATGGCGATGGTGGCCGTGGT
>NZ_JAQGKZ010000125.1 GCF_028289855.1 Sphingomonas bacterium
TCCAGCAGACCTATGGGTGCGAGGTGGTGACCTTCACCGCCGACCTCGGCCAAGGCGAGGAGCTGGCGCCGGCGCGCGCCAAGGCGGAGCTGATGGGGGTGCGGCCCGAGCATATCTTCATCGACGACCTGCGCGAGGAGTTCGTCGGCAACTACGTCTTCCCGATGATGCGCGCCAACGCGCTGTACGAGGGGCTGTATCTGCTCGGCACCTCGATCGCGCGGCCGCTGATTGCCAAGCGCCAGATCGAGATCGCCAAGCTGGTCGGCGCGGACGCGGTGAGCCACGGCGCCACCGGCAAGGGCAATGATCAGGTGCGCTTCGAGCTTGGCTATTATGCGCTGGAGCCGGACATCAAGGTGATCGCGCCGTGGCGCGAGTGGGATTTCGCCAGCCGCGAGCAGCTGATTGCCTTCGCCGAGCAGCACCAGATCCCGATCGCCAAGCACAAGAGGGGCGACGCACCATTCTCGTTCGACGCCAACATTCTCCATTCCTCTTCGGAAGGGAAGGTCCTCGAGGATCCTTCGGTCGAGGCGCCAGAATATGTTCATCAGCGCACGCTCTCGCCCGAGGACGCGCCGGACAAGCCGACCGTGGTCAGCATCGAGTTCGAGCGGGGCGACCCGGTCGCGATCGACGGCGAGCGGCTATCGCCGGCGTCGCTGCTCACCCGGCTCAACCAGCTCGGTCACGACAATGGCATCGGCCGGCTCGATCTGGTCGAGAACCGCTTCGTCGGCATGAAGTCGCGCGGGGTCTACGAGACGCCGGGCGGGACGATCCTACTCGCCGCGCACCGCGGCATCGAATCGATCACGCTCGACCGCGGCGCGATGCATCTCAAGGACGAGATCATGCCGCGCTACGCCAGCCTGATCTACAACGGCTTCTGGTTCTCGCCCGAGCGCGAGATGCTCCAGGCCGCGATCGACCATAGCCAGGAAAAGGTCGCGGGCACCGTCCGGCTCAAGCTCTACAAGGGCGGGGTGTATGTGGTCGGGCGCAAGTCGCCGAACTCGCTGTACAGCGAGAAGGTCGTGACGTTCGAGGACGACCAGGGCGCGTACGACCAGCGCGACGCGGCGGGGTTCATCAAGCTCAATGCGCTGCGGTTGCGGTTGCTGGGTCGGCGCGACCGCTGAACTCGGTCAAAGAGTTCTTTCCCTCCAACACGCAATGGCATAGTTTTAGTTCACTGCGATTCTCAAAAGGGGAGTAATCGTGCGGCTATTGCTATCCATTTTGGCAACAATACTGTTCGGCGCCGCGTCCGCGTCCGCGCATCCCGCTCCATGCGAGAATTCGCAGCAGCAATCCTATGAGCAGCTGGACGCCTGGCTTCACGGCATGGCGAAATCCCCGGGAGCATATTCGCTCGACCGACGCTTGTGCGTGGCGGAAATCGTCGGCCAAGCGCTCGGTGGTTATCCCGCTCCACTGGAACGGTTGACGCTTGATCGCGCTGATCCGGCGGTGCTCGCGCTGCTGGCCGGGTTGGACGGAAAGGGCGCCATCGATGCGGCCCTGAACGACAACAAGATTTACCAGGCGATGGCGGATCGGTTGGAGGCGCAATGTACGCCGGCGATACGAGCCCTGGGGCCGCGCGACTTGTTGCCGGAACAGGCCGCGAAGTGCGTGTTGCTGCGACTGCCGGGGACCCCATATGGCTTGGGCGTTTGGACCGCACGGGAGGAAGGTGGCGGGCACTATGCCACCATATCCAACGATAGCGGCGCTGGCGGGTGGACGTACGGCAAATATCAGTTGGCGTCGGAAGCGGGCGGGATGGAATCCTTTCTCGCGTCGTTCAATTGCCCGATCGTTGCGACAACATGCCTCAATCGCGCTTACCGGCCGGTTGGCCTGGCGCTCGGCGCGGCCGGCGGCCTTGCCGGCGCGAAGCAGAACAGCCCGCTATTCAATGACGCGTGGACCAAATTATCGCTTAATAGCCGTCTGATGCAGCAGGCACAGGAGGGTTATCATGTGCTGTTGGTCTGGAATCCGATGCGCGACCTTTTTCGGACCGACTTTGCGATCGATCTCGATCACATGAGCTGCGGCTTTCGTGAAGCGGTGTTCTCAATCTTCACCCAACACAAACTTCAGAGCACCAAGGCGATGTTCTCGGCAACCATCGCATCAGTAGGGAGTGGCGATCAGCAGGCTATCATTCGCGGCGTAAACGACTGGCGCTTGGCGCGCCTTGGACAGAAGGTGGACGGCACGGGATTCTATCTCAAATACGGCGCCATCTGCTCGGCGGCGGCGTCCCCGACCGCGGGTACGACAAGGAAATTCGCCTGCGAATATATCGACGGCGTGCGGACGCGTTGGGAGAAGGAGCGAGCTGAGCTTCCCAAGCTCGATAAAGAAGATTGCCCGCCATTGTAGCGGATCGCCGCCGACCAATTGGTCTAACCCCGCTTTAACTCGCCGCGCGGTAAACGTGTGCGATGGAACGGACCGATCGCTCGGCGTGGATCGACGCGCTGGTGGCGGCGCTGGTGGCGGCGACGCTGACCGCGGCGTGGGCGGCGCGTGACTGGGGCAATCTGTCCGCGCTGCGGCTGCCCGATGCCGACGACATGATGCGGCTGCAGCAGATCCGCGACTGGCTCGGCGGGCAA
Organism: Sphingomonas bacterium; assembly: GCF_028289855.1. GTDB lineage: Bacteria > Pseudomonadota > Alphaproteobacteria > Sphingomonadales > Sphingomonadaceae > Sphingomonas. The sequence continues at coordinate 2,637 of NZ_JAQGKZ010000125.1, forward strand.
GCGTTCGCCGACCTCACGCAATATCGTTTGGGCGCCGATGGCGTCGCGATGCACTGGTCGCGGCTCGCCGATCTGGTGCCCGCCGCGATCATCCGGATGCTCGAAGGCGCGATCGGGCGGCATTCGGCGGAAATCGTTGCCGTGATCGCGTGGCCGGCGATGCTGCTCGCCGCGGCGATCGCGCTGACCGGGCGGATCGCGCGGACGGTGGGCGGCGCCGCTATCGCGCGCCCGGCGATGCTGGTCGCGGCGATCGCCTATCCCGCCAGCACCCTGTTCGTGCCGGGGCGGATCGATCACCACAATCTTCAGCTCGTGCTTGCGCTCGTCGCCACCTTGATGCTGGTGCGGCCGGGATCGATGATGGCGGGGCTGATCGCTGGGGTCGCAACCAGCCTGAGCGTCGTCGTGGGCATGGAAACCACGCCGCTGCTCGGGGTGATCGGGCTGGTGATCGCGATCGATTGGGTGATCGGCGGGCGGCCGGCGCGCGACCGGCTGATGGGGTTCGGCATCGCGCTGTGCGCTGCGACGCTGGCGGCGAGTATCGTGTTCCGCACCAACGCGTGGGACTATGCCGCGTGCGACGGCTTCACCGCGATTTCGGCGCGCGCGCTGATGGTCGCATCGTTCGCGCCGATCGGACTGGCGCTGGCGGGTTGGGATTCGTCGGCGCGGGTTAGGCTGGCACTGGGGGTGTCGGCCTCGTTGGCGCTCGGCGCGACGCTGGCGCTGAGCACGCCGCAATGCTTGTCGCCGTACGGCGCGGTCGATCCGCTGCTCCAGTCGCTGTGGCTGACGCGCGTGGGCGAAGCGCAGCCGCTGTTCGCCGCGCCACTAGCGGTGGCGATCGGGTATGCCGGGCTGACGCTGGCGGGAATCGCCGCGGGAGCGTGGCAAGCCTGGCGGACGCGGTCGCGCGGCTGGATCGTGCTGCTCGCGTTGCAACTGGCCGCGCTGGCGGTGGCGGTGATGCAGGTGCGCGGCGCCTATGCCGGCGCGATCTTCGCCGCGCCCGCGCTGGCGGCGCTGATCGTCGCGGCGCGGCGCGCGGGCGCGTTGCCGTTGGCGGCTGCTTGGCTGGCGTCGGCCGGGATGCTCTATCCGCTCGCCGCCGAAGCGATCGTGCCCACCACGCCCGAAGCCTCCGGAGCAAGCTGTACCGCACCCGATCTGATCGCCGCGCTCGGTGCCTTGCCGGCGGGCCGCGTGATGGCGCCGATCGACACCGGCGGCGCGGCGATTCCCGCGACCGGGCAGCAGCTCATCGCCGGCGCCTATCACCGCGACGGCGCGGGCGATCTGGCGATGTATGCTTTCTATCGCGGGTCGCCCGACGCGGCGCGCGGCGTCGCGCAGGAGTGGCGCGTGACCTATGCGGTGGCCTGCGATGGCTTTCCTGGAATCGCCGCGCCTTTCGCCAAGCGGCTCGACGCGGGGCAAGCGCCGGCTTGGCTGCGGGAGGTCGCGCACGTTCCATCGGGCGGGCGGATTTTCGCGACGGTTGCGGGTCGTCCACCGAAGCCCTAGCCATCGCCCGATGCAGGGGGATCAACCGCACTGGTGGCAGCGGCGATGGGTGGCGCTGGCCGCCGTCGCGCTCGCGCTGGTGCCGCTTCTCTACCCCGCAATCCCGCCGCTGACCGATGTGCCGGGGCATATCGGCGGCTACCGTATCCTCGCCGAAGCCGGGGTCGGCCCGCTGGCGCAGCATTATGCGGTGCACCGGGCGGCGATCGGCAATCTCGGGGTCGAAGGCTTGGTGCTCGCGCTGCATCCGCTGCTCGATGTCGAGGCCGCGACGCATCTGATCGTCGCGCTGATCCCGGCGTTGGCGGTCGCGGCGATGCTGTGGTTGGGCCGCGAGGCACATGGGCGCGTGCCGGCAAGCGCGGGCTTCGCGCTGCCGCTGGCCTATGCGCTGCCGTTCCAGCTCGGCTTCGTCAATTTCACCCTCGCTGCCGCGCTTGCGATGGCGGGGCTGGCGCTGTGGATCCGGCTCGCGCGGACGCGGCCCGATTGGGTGCGGATCGCCGCATTCGTGCCGATCGCCGGGCTGGTGTGGCTTTGCCATAGCTTCGGCTGGGCGATGCTCGGGCTGTTCGTGCTCGCGGCCGAGTGGGTGATCCGCGGCCGGCGCGGTGAGGTCGGCTGGCAGCGGATCGCGTTCGCGCTGCTCGCTTGCGCGCCGATGGCATGGCCGCAGCTGCTGGCGATGGCCGGCGGGGTGCCAATGGCGGGCGATACCGGCGACTGGTTCGACCTCGCCGCCAAGGCGCAATGGGTCGCGTCGCTGCTGCGCGAGCGGTGGAAGATATACGACGTCGCGTGCGTCATCGCGCTGGCGCTGGTGCTGTGGACCGCGATCCGTTCGCCGCGGATGCGGTTCGATCCCTTGCTCGGGGTGCCGGCGTTGCTCGGGCTGATCGCGTTCCTAGTGACGCCACGCCTCTTCGCCGGCGGCGCCTATGTCGACATGCGGATGCTGCCCTATGCGGTCGCGCTGGCGCTGCTCACGATCCGCGCCGACGGCGACATCGCGCGGCGGCTGGCGCTGCTGAGTGCGGCGTTTTTCGGCTTGCGGATTGCCACCTCGACGATCGCCTTCGCCTTGTTCGCGCAAGGACAGGCGACCGACCTCGCTGCCGTCGCGCACATCCCGCAAGGCGCGAGCGTCCTGTCGCTGGTGAACGAGCCGTCGACCGCCGACTGGGACAATCCGCGGCTCGGCCATATCGCCGGGATCGCGGTGGCGCGGGCTCGCGCCTTTACCAACGAGCAATGGGCGATCGGCGGCCAGCAATTGATCGCGCCGCGGCACCCGAGCGCCGCGCCGTTCGACCGCGACCCGTCGCAACTCGTCTATCCCAAGGGCGAACCCTATGCGCAGACCGATTTCGACAGCGCGATTGCGGGGTTCGACCGCGGCACGTTCGGCTATGTCTGGACCGTCGGCTTTCCGCCCGGCAGCGCGAAAGCGCCCGACCTTACGCTGATCTGGTCGAACGACCGCTCGGCGCTGTACCGCGTGGCCTTGTCGCCGCCGCGCCCGGCCCGCTAAGGACGCCAATGATGGCAAACCCGCGCGGTGACCTCGAATGGTGGCAGACACGCCGGTTCGTCGTGGCGATGGCGTTGCTCGCGATGGTGCCGTTGCTGTGGCCCGACATCCCGCCATTGGTCGATCTGCCCGGGCATATGGGGCGCTACCGCGTCCAGCTCGACCTCCACACCTATCCGTGGCTGACTGACTGGTACAACTTCCAGTGGCAGCTGATCGGCAATCTGGGGATCGACATCCTCGTCCAGATCTTTGCGCCGTTCCTGGGGCTGGAGCTCACCGTCAAGTTGATTGTCATGACGATCCCGGCGCTGATCGTGATCGGTTTGCTGTGGATCGCGCGCGAGGTTCACGGCAAAATTCCCGCGACCGCGCTCTTCGCGCTGCCGCTCGCTTACTGCTTCCCGCTGCAGTTCGGGTTCGTCAATTTCATGCTGTCGATGGCGCTCGCGCTGCCGATGTTCGCGCTGTGGCTGCGGATGGGGCGGCTCGGCAAGATCCGTCAGCGCGCGATCCTGTTCGTGCCGCTGTCGTGCGCGTTATGGGTCTGTCACACGTTCGGCTGGGGCGTGCTCGGCGTGCTCGCGTTTTCGGCGGAGATGGTCCGCGAGCACGACCGCGCCAAGCAGACCAGCGAGCACCGCTTCAACCCGGTCACCGCCGACGGTATCAAGCGCTGGGCGGCGGCATGGGTGCGCGGGGCGCTGCAGTGTCTGCCGCTGGCGTTGCCGATGTTGATGATGATCGCGTGGCGCAGCGGCCAGCACGTCACCGGCGAAACCGCCGATTTCTTCAACTGGCGCGCCAAATTTGCCTGGATGACGATGATTTTGCGCGACCGCTGGCTCGCTTTCGACATCGGATCGACCGCGCTGATCGCGCTGATCCTCTACAAGACCTTCCGCGACCGCAACATCGAATATTCGCGCAATCTCGGTCTATCGACGCTGTTCCTGATCGCGATGTTCGTGTTCCTGCCGCGGATCGTGTTCGGGTCGGCCTATGCCGATATGCGCCTCGCGCCGTTCATGGTCGCGATCGCGCTGATTTCGGTGCGCCCGCGGCCGCTGCCCGGCGATACCAGCGAACTCGCGCTCAAGCATCCGGGGGTTGGCGAGGACCAACTCCAGCATGTGCTCGCGACGCGGCGACGCCGGACGATGGCGCGGTTCGCCGCATTGGGGCTTGCGTTCGTGCTCGTGCGCACGACGGGCACGACGATCAGCTACGTGCTGTTCGATCAGCGCTACGACCGCGAATTGAAGGCGCTCGACCATGTGCCGATCGGCGCACGGCTGATCAGCTTCGTCGGGCAGAATTGCGTGTCCGACTGGAAGATGACGCGGCTCGAACACATGCCCGCGCTCGCGCTCGAACGGCGCATGGCCTATACCAACGATCAATGGTCGATGGCCGGCGCGCAATTGCTGACGACCAAATACACCCCCGCCAATCCGTTCGCGCACGACCCGTCGCAGATCACGACCCTGACGCAATGCCCGCGCGAATATTGGCGCCCGATCGACCGCAGCCTGGCCAAATTTCCGCGCGCCGCGTTCGACTATGTCTGGCTGATCAGCCCGCCGCCCTACGACCTCAAATATGCGCAGGACCTGACGCCGATCTGGCGCGACGGAACCAGCGTGTTGTTCAAGGTCAACCATGTAGACGTCGCGCCGGTGACGAAAAGGGGCGATTTCCCACTGCCGCCGCGCGGCGACAAGCCGTTCTACTGACCGCGTTTGAACGGGGTCAGCGCGGTCAGATAGTCCTGATCGCTTTCGACGCCGAGTGCTTCGCGGGCGAGGAAATCTGCGATGGCGCGGCGGAAATTGCGGTCGGGAATGTAGTGCGCGGAGAATGTCGGCACCGGGACATAGCCGCGCGCCAGCTTGTGCTCGCCCTGCGCGCCGGCTTCGACCGTCGACAGCGCGCGCGCGATCGCGGCGTCGATCGCCTGATAGTAGCATAGCTCGAAATGGAGGAACGGCACCTCCTCGGTGCAGCCCCAATAGCGGCCGTATAAGGTGTCGGCGCCGATCAGGTTGAGCGCCCCAGCAATCGGGCGCCCGTCACGTTCGGCGAGGATCAGCAACGTCCGGTCGGCCATCGCCCCGCCGAGTAGCGAAAAGAACTCGCGCGTCAGATAGGGATGCCCCCATTTCCGGCTGCCGGTATCCTGATAGAACACCCAGAACGCGTCCCACTGCGCCTCGGTCAGCTCGCTCCCGGTCAGATGCCGGATCGTCAGGCCTTCGACCGCTTTCGCCCGCTCGTGGCGGATCGCCTTGCGCTTGCGGCTCGACAGCGCCGCGAGGAAGTCGTCGAAGCGCGCATAACCGTCATTGTGCCAATGGAATTGCGTGCCGGTGCGGATCAGCCAGCCCGCCGCCTCGAACAGCGGCACTTGCTCTGGCGCGACGAAGGTGGCGTGCGCCGACGACAGGCCGTTCTGGTCGGTCACCGCCTCCAGCGCGCCGATCAGCACGGGCGCGTGACTGTCGTCGCGCAGCAGCAAGCGCGGTCCGGGGGCCGGGGTAAACGGTGCGGCGATTTGAAGCTTGGGGTAGTAATTCCCGCCCCCGCGCTCCCATGCATCGGCCCAGGCATGGTCGAAGACATATTCGCCCTGGCTGTGGCTCTTGGCATAGGCCGGGGCGACCGCGCCGGGGCGCCCGTCGGCGCCATCGACGATTACCGGCAACGGCTGCCATCCTGTGCCCGGCCCGACGCTGCCCGATTGTTCGAGGATCGACAGGAAAGCGTGGCCGACGAACGGATTGGCATCGCCCGCGCAGGCGTCCCAATCGGCGGCGAGGATCGCAGAAACGCCATCGGCGATTCGCGCGGTGACGGGGTCGCGGCTCACCGGCCACACCCTTCCGTCACCCCGGACTTGTTCCGTGGTCCACCGTGCCGCGAACACTGCATGGGTTGAATATGCGGGCCGGTGGATGCCGGAACAAGTCCGGCATGACGGTTTTGGAAGATTAAGCGCCTAGCTTTACAATAGCATCCACTTCGACCGCCGCCCCGCGCGGCAATGCCGCGACGCCAACCGCGCTCCTCGCGTGCTTGCCGGCGTCGCCGAACAAGGCTTCCATCAGGTTCGACGCGCCGTTGGCGACCTCCGGCTGGTCGGTGAAGTCGGGAGTCGAGTTGACGAACACGCCGAGCTTGACGATCCGCTCGACACGGGCAAGGTCGCCGCCCAGCGCCGCCTTGATCTGCGCGACCAGCATCAGCCCGCACAATTCGGCGGCCTCCTGTCCGGCGACCTTGTCGACATCGTCGCCCAGCCGGCCGGTCACGACCTTGCCGTCCTTGAACGGCAATTGCCCCGAAATGTGCAGCATCCCGCCGGCATCGACCGTCGGGACGTACGATGCGACCGGCGCGGCGGCGGTCGGCAGGCTCAGGCCCATTTCCTCGAGCCGGCGGTCGATACGGTCGGTCATGCGGCTATTCCCTTTGTTGTCGCGGGCAGGTTATCGGCGAAGCGCTGGCTGATCCAGGCTTGCGCCCCTTCCCAATCGTCTATTCTGGCGTGCGCGAACGGCGCGGGCGGCAGGTTGGGCGCCATTGCCGGTTCGGCGACGAGGTGGAGCCGGTGCACTGCGGGCGCATGCTTGGCAACCGATTCGTGATGCACGGGCAAATCGTCGACGAACACCGTGACCGGATTGCCATAGTCGGCGACCAGGGCCGCGACAGGTCCGCCCTTGCCGCCGCGATTGGTCTCGACGCGGTGGCGGATGCCGTGCGCGGCGAGTTGCGCGATGCGATGATCGCGGCAATGATCGCCCAGATTGGTGAGAATGACGATGTCGGCCGCCTCGCCAAGCGCGGCAAGCGCCTCGGCCGCGCCGGGCACCAAGGTCTGGCGTTCCATCTCGGCGGGGAAGAATTCGTCGAGCATGCCCCAGATCCGTTCGTGCTCGACCGCACTGCCGTCGGCATGCGTCATTGCGACGAAGCTGCCCGATTCGTGCGCGAAGGCGATGTCGTGGCGCTCGCGCAGCCAGGTGCCGAAGTGCCGCACCATGTGTAGCAGCACTTCGTCGCAATCGCAGATCAGCAGCGGGCGCGTCATGCCTCAAGGCTCCGGTGCGCGGCGACCAGCGCCTCGGGCTTGACCCCGATCTCCGCGGCGCACGCGACCAGATCGGGCTCGTGCGCCTCTAGAAAGCCGAGCAGCGCCGATAAGGTCGCCGGATCGCCCGCCGACGCCTTGAGGTCGGCCGGGGTCAGCCCGGTCACGTCGAGCAGCCGCGACGCGCGCGCCGGCTCGGCCAGGGTCCATATCAGGGCCTGGAGCGCGAGCATTGCGGGATCGTGGCTGGTGTCTGGCGCGGCCATTGCTATCTAGGGATGATGGAGAACGAACTCCCCGTGGCAAAGCGCGTGCTGGTTGTCGAGGACAACGAGCTCAACCTGAAGCTGTTCTGCGACCTGTTGCGCGCGCACGACTTCGCCACCGAGCCGGTGCGCGACGGGCGCGAGGCGGTGGAAAAGGCGCGCGCGTTCGCGCCCGATTTGATCGTGATGGATATCCAGCTGCCGCATGTCAGCGGGCTGGAGCTGATCGAGCAGATCAAGGGCGACCTGGCGCTGGGAAGGACGCCGATCATGGCGGTGACCGCCTATGCGGGGCGCGAGGACGAGGACCGGATCAGGGCGGCGGGGGCCGACGCTTACGTGTCGAAGCCGATTTCGGTGGCGCGTTTCGTCGATGAGGTGAACGCGCTGCTCTGACGATATGGAGGTAAGGAAAAGGCCGCCGAGCTTGCGCCCGCGGCCCTGGCTACCCGCCTTCGCGGGGATAAATAAGCCTCGCGGCTTACTTGATTTTGGTTTCCTTGAACTCGACATGCTTGCGCACGACGGGATCGTATTTGCGGAACGACAGCTTCTCGGTCTGCGTGCGCGGGTTCTTCTTCGTGACGTAGAAGAAGCCGGTGTCGGCCGAGCTGACGAGCTTGATCTTGACGGTGGTCGGCTTTGCCATGACCCAATTCCTGTAAATTGAAATGCAAAAGCGGCGGAGCATGCCGCCGCTTGTCAGGGGCGGGCCAATGCCGAAGGCCGTGTTGTTTGTCAAGCGCGGGCGCTTGATCGCGGCACCGGCCCGCTCCCCCACCCGACCGCCCATCGTAATACTGACTGGCTGGTCGGGTGGGGGAGCGGGCCGGTGCCGCCTTACACACGCAAGGATGTCACAAACCAGGCTTAACCAACTGTTCACCATTCAGGGCGCACCATCGCGCCAGCGAAATGGGGGCTGGGGCTATGATGCACGCTCATGACTGCGACCTCGCCGCGCGCGTTGCGCGGCTCGATATCATGGCGGCCCACGTGCGGCCGCGCGATCTCGCCACCGAAGTCGATGCGATCCGCGCCGCGGCCGAGGCTGCCGGGGTATTGCCCGTCGTCGCGGTGGCGCGGGCGCTCGAAAGCGCGCTGGCGCGCGGCGAGCGCGGGGTGATCGTGTCGGGCTGGATCGCAATGCTCGGCGAAGCGGTCGGCTGCGGGCGGAGCGACGCGGCGAGCGGCCACGTCTTCCTCGCCGCCGGCGCGATACGGCTGGCCGGATAAACTAATGGACTCGTTGATGGCGGCGCTGGTCGCGGCGCTGCTGATTCGGGCGAGCGACAATTCCGCCGATTTGACCGCGATCGTCGCCGAACGGTCGAAACGGACCGGCCTCATCCTGTTCGGCGCGTTGATCGCGCTCATCATTACCCAGACCGTCGCGGCGATCGCCGGCATGCTCGTAGCGCATTACCTGACGCCCAACGCCGCGCGGCTGATGTTCGCCTTTTCGTTGCTGATGGCGAGCGGCGGCGCTGTGTGGCCGCGCAAGCCCGTCAAGCCGGGCACTGCCCACCACCCTTTCGTCGCCATCACCAGTAAGCTGATCGCCACGGGGCTCGGCGACCGCACGATGTTCGCGACCTTCGCGGTGGCGGCGGGCGGGGTGCCGGCATTGGCGGGCGTCGGCGGATTCATCGGCGGGTTCGTCATACTGACCGCCGCGGCGGTCGCGGGCGAGACTTTATGGGGTCAGCGTCCGCGCCGGGCGATCGACTGGACGATCGGCGGGGTGTTGCTGATCGCGGGCGCGTGGCTGGCATTCTCCGCGTTGCGCTTGATCTAGGGTCCGAGCGTAAGCAGCCACAGATCGGGCGGCACGCCGAGCCGAACCGGCGGACCGCTGGTGCCCAGACCCGCGGTGACAACGACCGTCCGCGTGCCGTCGCGAATGATGCCGCAGCGATAGCGCCTGTCATACGGCTGCCGCCCGGGCGACCAGCCGAAGATCCCCACTTGCCCGCAATGCGTATGCCCGGCGAGCAGCACGCTGCCGTCGGGGAGCAGCGGCACGATGCTCGGCGAATGCGTCAGGAACACGCGGCCGCCGACGAGCGGTTGCAGCGCGGCCAATGTCGCCGGAAGATTGGCGCGCGAGGAAAAGCGGTCGCCCACCACGCCGATCGCCAGCGGCCCGCGCACGATCGCCTGATTCTCAAGCACGGTAATGCCCGCGCGGCGGAACTCCTCGCGTACCGCCGCCGGGCCGGTCCAATTGTCGTGGTTGCCGAGCATCGCGATGACGCCGAGCGGCGCCTTCAGCCGTGACAAAGGCGCGATCATCGCCGCGCCGATCGACGCTGCGCTATTCGGCCGCGAGCCGTTGATCATGTCGCCGGCGATGAAGACGATATCGGGTTTGAGCGCGTCGATCTGGCCAACGATCCGGTCGAGCCGCGCGGCGTCCATCGCAGCCGAGCCAATATGGATGTCGCTGATCAGCACCGCGCGCACCGGCTTCGCCCCCGCCGGCCAGCCCGGAAGCGATAGAGTCGCGGTCCGCACCACCGGATCGCGCCGCGCTTCCGCGCGTGCGAAAATATACAGGCCACCCGCTAACAGGACGAGGGCAAGCAGGGCGAGCAGTAGTTTGCGCATGTGCCGACGGTAGCGCGGCGCGGCGGCTGGCGGAACTCCCCCGACGCGTCCAAGTTGACGCGGTCATGCACGCTTTCGCGCAGCTTCTCGATTCGCTGATCTACACGCGGTCGCGCAACGCCAAGCTCAGGCTGATCGGCGATTACCTCAAGGCGACGCCCGATCCCGATCGCGGCTGGGCGATCGCGGCGTTGACCGGCGACCTCGACCTGCCCGCGGTGAAACCCGCCGTTATCCGGGGGCTGATCGAGGAGCGGGTCGATCCGGTGCTGTTCCGGATGAGCCGCGATTATGTCGGCGACACCGCGGAGACGGTGGCGCTGTTGTGGCCCGGCGCCGACGATGGCACGGGCGAGCCGTTGTCGGTGTCGAACGTGGTTGATACGCTCAACAGCCTGTCGCGCTCCGATGCGCCCGCCGCACTCGCGCAAATGCTCGACCGGATGGATGCCGAGGAGAGGTTTGCGCTGCTCAAGATGGCGACCGGCGCGTTGCGCATCGGCGTCTCCGCGCGGCTCGCCAAGACCGCGCTCGCCAACGCGTTCGGGGTCGAGGTCGATGCGGTCGAGGAAGTGTGGCACGCGCTTGCGCCGCCGTATGCCGAGCTGTTCGACTGGGTCGAAGGGCGTGGGGTCCAGCCGACCGCCGCCGACGTGCCGGTGTTCCGCCCGTTCATGCTCGCGCATCCGCTCGAGGAGTTGCGCGTCGATTTGAAGGATTATGCCGCCGAGTGGAAATGGGACGGCATCCGCGTGCAGCTGGTGCATGTCGCGGGCGAGACCCGGCTCTACAGCCGCGCGGGCGACGACATCACCGGCAGCTTTCCCGACGTGGCGAGCGCGTTCACGACGCCGGGCGTGCTCGACGGCGAGCTGATGGTGAAGGGCGAATTTCAGGGCGGCCAAGAATCAGGAGGGGCCGCGGCGAGCTTCAACGCGCTGCAGCAACGGCTTGGGCGCAAGATCGTGTCGGGCAAAATGCTCGCCGATTATCCCGCGTTCGTCCGGCTCTACGATATCCTGTTCGACGGCGTGGAGGATTTGCGCCCGCTGTCCTGGACCGAGCGCCGCGCGCGGCTCGAGGCGTTCGTCCCCGGGCTCGATCCCGACCGCTTCGACCTCAGCGCGTTGATCGACGCCGCGGATTTCGACGCGCTCGAGGGAATCCGCGCCGGCGCCCGCGACGCGGCGATCGAGGGTGTGATGCTCAAGCGCCGCGACTCCGATTACGTCGCCGGCCGCCGCACCGGACTGTGGTACAAATGGAAGCGCGACCCGCTGACCGCCGATTGCGTGATGATGTACGCGCAGCGCGGCAGCGGGCGCCGCTCATCCTATTATTCCGACTATACCTTCGGCTGCTGGACCCCCGAGGGCGAATTGCTGCCGGTAGGCAAGGCCTATTCGGGGATCACCGACGAGGAGCTGAAGATGCTCGACGGCTTCGTGCGCAACCATACGCTCAACCGATTCGGCCCGGTGCGCGAGGTCGAGAAGACGCTGGTGCTGGAAGTCGCATTCGATTCGATCCACGAATCGAAACGCCACAAATCCGGCGTCGCGATGCGCTTCCCGCGGATTCATCGCATCCGCACCGACAAGCCGGCGGCCGAAGCCGATACGATCGAGGCGCTGAAGCGGCTGATTACGTAATTAGGGGACCGGCCACAGGAGGAGGGCCGGCCCCCCGCTACCACTAGGGCAGCAGCACGGTGTCGATGACGTGGATCACGCCGTTCGACTGCATCACGTTGGCGATGGTAATCCTGGCGCGGTCGCCCTTGGCGTCGATCACGACCCAGCCCATCCCGGCCTTCTTGAAGGTCAGCGTACCGCCCTGGACCGTGGTGTAGGTCGCGGTGCCGCCATTGGCCTTCGCCTTGGCGCCGATCATCGCGGCGGTGATCCGGCCGGGCACGACGTGATAGGTCAGCACGGCGACCAGTTGATCCTTGTTCTCCGGCTTGAGCAGCGTGTCGACGGTGCCGGCGGGCAGCTTCATGAACGCGGCATTGGTCGGCGCGAACACAGTGAACGGCCCCGCGCCCGACAGGGTATCGACGAGCCCGGCGGCCTTGACCGCCGCGACGAGCGTCGTGTGATCCTTCGAATTGACCGCATTCTCGACGATGGTCTTGGTCGAATACATTGCGGCGCCGCCGACCATCGGATTCTTCATCGCGGCATAGCCGCCGGTCGCGCCGACCGCGAGCGTGGCCGCGATCATGATATTACGAACTGCCTTCATTTCCCTAGCTCCTTCGCACGCGCCTGATTGGCGTTGCGGCGGAGATACGGGCGCGGCGGACGTACGGATGCAGGTTCGAAGTGTTGTGGCGCTCAAACATCCTTCCCCGCCAGGGGGAGGATGAACAAGGGACGAAGCCTTAGGCCAGCGAAATTTTACCGCTGGCGACGACGGGGCCGGTGGGCTTGCCGGTGGGCGATCCGCCGACGGGCTCGACCGATACCGCAAGCGTCATGCCATCGGTGAGTTGACGGCGCTGATCCGACGCGAGCGTCATGCGCGACGTCCCGCTGGCCGCAAGCAGCCCCATCGGTTTTGGCACGCCGTCGCCGCCGATCATCCACAGCTGCGCGCTCTTGCCGGCCGGGGCCATGTCGGCGTGCGGAATGCTCATTTCGCCCGTCGTCATGTCGATCACGGCGGGGACCGAGGCCGATTTGTCGGTCATCATCAACGACGCGACCATCATCGTGTGCGGCTGGCCGATCTGCGGGATCGGCAGCGGCGCGGGACCGGGGCGCATCACGAAGAACAAGGCGATCGTCGCGGCCAGCGCGGTGGCGAGCGCGAGGATCGGCCAGCGGTTGCGCGATTGCGCCGGCGCAGCGGGGGCGGCGAGCCGCGCGGCGACCGCATCGGGCGCCACGACCTCGCGATAGTCGTCGAACAAGCCCCCTAGCCGCTCGCGCCAGCCTTCGACCTCGCGTGCGAACGCTGGGTCCGCGAGCATACGGCGCAACGCGGCGGCGCGCTCGTCGCCCTCGAGCAACCCCAGCGCCAGCTCGGCGGCGGTCATGTCGGGATCGGGCCCGAGGTCGGATGGCTCAGTAGTCACCGATGCATCCTTTAAGCTGCTGCAAGCCCCGGCGCACCCAGCTCTTCATCGTGCCCAGCGGCACGCCCTTGGCGTCAGCCAGTTCGGCATAGGTCATCCCGTCGAAGAACGCGGTGCGGATCGCGTCGCGCTGGCGCCCGTGGAGCGCGTCGAGGCAATCGTGGAGCCGGCGCGAGGTTTCGTCGCGTTGTGCGATGACTAGCTGGTCGGGTGTCTCGTCGGCCATGTCGGCTGCCTCCTCGATCGGTCGCGTCGGGCGAGCGCCACGCGCGCGCACCCAATCGATCGCGCGGTTGCGCGCGATCGTCGCGAGCCACGAAATCGGGCTGGCGCGCCCCGGCTCGAACGCCCCCGCCCGTTTCCAGATCGTCAGATACACCTCGTGCAACACATCCTCCGCGGCCGACCGCTCGCCGCAGATACGCAGGCAAATGCCGAAAAGCTTCGCCGACGTGAGCCTGTAGACTTCCTGGAAGGCGCCGCGGTCCTCGGCCCCGACGCGTTCGAGCGCGGCACACAGACGCGCGCGGGCTTCGGCAGGATCGGGGGAGGGGTCTCGCACGACACGGCGACTAGACGTTTGCCGCCGTCTGGGCAATCGACGGATCGATGACCCCTGCCGCCCTCGCTCCGCTGTTGATGATCGCTTCGGGCTCGATCCATGCGGTGGTCAATGCGATCGTCAAGGGCGGTCGTGACAAGATGGCGTCGCGCGCGGTGACCGACGGGTCTTCCGCGATCCTGCTGCTGCCAGCGCTGCTGTTGGTGCCGTTGCCGCACGGTGCGTGGTGGTGGCTCGCGGCGACCGCGGTGACGCACGGTTTCTATCTCTACGCGCTGATCCGCGCCTATCAGGTCAGCGACTTGTCGGCGTCGTATCCGGTGCTGCGCGGCACCGCGCCGCTGGTCACCGCCGCGGTGACGATCGGCATCCTCGGCGAGCATGTCTCGACCGCCGACATTGCCGGGATTGCGCTGATCGGCGGGTCGATGTTCGCATTGGTGATGGGTCGGCACCTCGGGCGCGCCGCGCTCGGCTGGTCGCTCGCGACCGGCCTGTCGATCGCGGCCTATACGGTGATCGACGCGGCGGGGGTGCGCGCGGCGCCGACGCCGTTCAGCTATATCGTCTGGCTGTTCGTCGTGATGGGGGCGTTCACCGTGACGATGTTCGCGATTCTATCGAAGGGCGCGCTGTTCGGCGCGGCGCGCGCGCAGTGGCGGCCCGGCGCGATCGCCGGGGCGCTGTCGATCGTGACGTACGGCCTTGCGCTCTATGCGCTGTCGATCGGCCCGACCGCGCCGCTCGCGGCGTTGCGCGAAACGGGGATGGTGACCGCGCTGGTGATCGCGATCGTCTTTCTCAAAGAGCGCGTGACTCAAGGACGCGGCGTCGCAGTGCTCGGCATCCTCGCCGGCGCCGCGCTAATTCTGGCAGGTTAGCGCCGTGGACGAGCGGTCAAATCGACTCGCCCGACCTCGCGGATGCGCCCCTTGTCGATCCGCCCCTCGACCAGATCGGTGCCCATCAGCGCCAGGATCCGTCCGCCGGTGAAGATCGGCCGCGAATTGCCGTACCAGTCGATGCACGACACCGCGCATCGATAGCCGTCCGACGGCTTTCCGTCGCCCGGGGTCAGTTCGCCCGCCGGATCGAGCGCCTTGGCCGGAGTGAACCCGATGAACGACAATTGCGACGCATTGCTGTCGGACCAGCCGCGCCCGCTGCGCCATTCGCGCACCGTCGTCGGCAGCCCGAGCATGCCGCTGCCGTCGCCGCGCACCCAGGCGTTGAACGCGTGGCTGCGGCCTTCGCTTTCGAAGCGGTTCTGAAGCAATGTGGTCGACGCGATACGCGGCCGTCCGTTCAAGCTGACATAGCTGATCGAAAGCCCCCTTGCGTCGCGATACCCGGTGACGATCGCGTCGTTGCCGGTGCGCTCGATCCGGATCGCATTGTGCGGGATGGCGAGTTTGCTCGTCGCCCAGGGCCGGGCGAGCGGGACGGCATAGAGGCTGGAACCGGCGGGCGGCCTGGCATCGTCGGGCGCGCTCGAATCCCATCCGGTGCGCCCGCCATAGACCAGCCAGTCGCCGACGAAGCGGTTCTCGAGCTGCCCGCCCTCGATCGGCGGCAGCGGGGCATAGACCGCGGGCGCGATGTGGCGGACGCGCGAAGAGAAGGCCGAGAGCGGGATGTCGAGCAGCGCCAGCGGCTTTGCGGCGTCGTAGGGCGCGCAATCGCCCGACACGCGGCCGAGCAGCGCGCGCAGATGCCCGCCCGCCGCGTCGAACGCGAACTGGTCCGACGGAACACCCTCGACCGCGACCGCACCGATCGCCGCACCGCTCACCGGCACCTTGTAGAGCAACGCGGCATCGGCCTCGCGCCCGCGCCATTCCTGCCCCGACGGACAGGCTTTGCGCCGCATGTTGCCGTAATCGATTCCCCAGGGATTGCCGCTCGGTGCGCCGATCCACAGGAACGCGTCGGTCGGCGACAGATAGAATTCGCGCATCTCCGGCCCGACGAACGCGGTGGTGCGGCATTGCAGCCCGGCACGTAAGGGGCAGAACGAGATCGCGTGGAGTACCGGATCGTCGATCTTGCCCGGCGGTGCGTAGATGTCGGTGCCGCTTAGCAGCGCCTTGCCGCGGTCCGGCTCGCCGTCGCCATCGGCGCGGCGGACGCGCGGGTATTTGAAGCCGTTGTCGCCGTCCGACAGATCGACCGGCGTATAGATCACCAGCGTGTCGCCGATCAGCCGAGTCGCGTAATTGTCGGTCGAATAATAATCGTTCGAACTGATCAGGTAGCGCCCCTCGCGGCTCAGCCGCCCGTCGCGCGCCATCCGCAGCACGGTGATCTCGCTCGCTCCCTCATTGTAATTGTACGCGGTGACCAGGATGCGGTCGCCGAGCACAAGCATTTCGTCGTACCAGCTCGCCGCCTTGGCGGGGCTGCGATAGACGTCGATGCGGTCGGCGAGCCGCAGCGGGGCGCCCTCGCCCGCGCCCAGATCGACGCTGAACACCCGGCCGTCCTGCAGCACGACCAGGTAATTGCCGATCTGCTTGACGATCCCGCCCTCGTCGACGCCGACATTCTGATTGTTGGTGATGTTGGGGTTGGCGACGCGGCTGCCAGTGACGGCGATGTCGGCGGCGGATGTGACGGTCGTCGGCGCGGCGTTGGCCGCCGAGGGCGGCGGCGGGGCGGGTGCCATGACGGGCGGCGGCGGCGCCGAGACCGGCATCGATTCGTAGGCCGAATAGGCGCGCCGATCGGCGACCAGGCTCTTCAGATAGCGGCGGAACGCGGCTTCGGAGGTGAAGCGCTGCAGGAGGGGGCCGGCGCGCCCGTCGAACATTCGCGCATTGGGGTCGGGCCGCGCCGATTCGGCGGCGCCGGTGGCGATCAGCAGGGCGGCGGCGACAGCCGAGCGGACATAACGCGCGATCACGGGCACACTCCCCTTATGGCCTTGGCGACCAGCCTAGGGCCGCGAACCTGAACGGCAAGCGAATGATATAGAATCACGACATCGGACAAATCCTCCCCCTGGCGGGGGAAGGGTTTGGGATACGAAAAAGCCCGGCGCGATCGCTCGCACCGGGCCTTCGTTTTCCCCGCTCGGGGAAAAGTCAGATCGAGGTGAGGTTGACCGCTGCGTACTTGCCGCGGCGATTGTCGACTTCGAGCTCGAACTCGAGCCGGTCGCCCTCGTTGAGGTTTGTCATCCCGGCGCGCTCGACGGCCGAGATATGGACGAACGCATCGGGCTGGCCATCGTCGCGCTGAATGAAGCCGAAGCCCTTCATCGCGTTGAAGAACTTGACCGTGCCGGTCGCCTTCTCCCCGGTCAGCTCACGCCCGCCGCCGCCGGCACCGCCGCCTGCGCCACCGCGCGGCGCATCGTCACGATCGCGCGGCGGAGGACGGTCGGTCACGGGGAGCGGCTCGCCCTCGATCTTGAGGTCGGTCGCCGAAATGCGCCCGCCGCGATCGACCAGCGTGAAGCCCAGCGGCTGACCCTCGGCCAGACCGGTCAGACCGGCCTGCTCGACCGCACTGATGTGCACGAACACATCCTCGCCGCCATCGTCGCGAACGACGAAGCCGAAGCCCTTTTGCCCGTTGAAGAATTTGACCACGCCGGTGCCTTCGCCGACGACCTGGGGCGGCATGCCGCCGCCCGCGCCACCGCTGCCGCCGCGGAAGCCGCCACCACCGCCGCCGCCGCGGAATCCACCGCCGCCGCCGCCGCCGCTGAAGCCGCCGCCACCACCGCCGCGATAGCCACCGCCACCGCCGCCGCCATAGCTGCTACCGCCGCCGAAACCACCGCCGCCGCCGAAGCGATCGCCGCCACCACCGAAATCACCGCCGCCGCCGCCGAATTCGTCACCGCCGAAATTGTCGCGCTTGTCGCGGCCGCGCCCACCACGGTTACCGCGGCCACCTTTATCGAAACTCATGCCCTGTTCGTCTTTCCGGTCCGTCCATATCCCATTCAAGGACCAACACGCCGGACGACGGACGCAGCCCTTCGGGCGCAAACAACAGCGCCGCCAGTCTGCCTTAGCCGAAAATGCGGAGTGCCGCGAACAAATTCGTCTCCGTTCCTGCCCTTGTCATCGCGATATGCGCGTGGGCGTTGCCGAGACGGCACAGCGTCGAGTACGAACCCTGGCTATGCCGATCCTTTCTCTCCTGTCCGACCCCGCCGCCTGGGCGGCGCTGTTGACGCTGATCGTGATGGAGGTCGTGCTCGGGATCGACAATCTCGTGTTCGTCGCGATCCTGTCGAACAAATTACCCGAGGCGCAACGCGCGCGGACGCGACGAATCGGCCTCGGCCTCGCGCTGATTATGCGAATCGCCTTGCTGTTCTCGATCTTCCTGATCGTCGGGATGGTGAAGCCGGTGTTCGATCTGGGGCTGGTCGGCGCGCCCGATTCGCACGGCAATCCCAGTTTCGAAACCGCATTCTCGGTGCGCGACCTGATCCTGATCGCGGGCGGAATGTTCCTGCTCTACAAGGCGACGACCGAAATCCACCACAGCGTCGATCCGGCCGAATCGGATTCGGCGTTCGACAAGACCAACAGCCGAAAGACGCTGAGTTTCGGCGTGGCGATTTCGCAGATCGTGTTGCTCGACCTGGTCTTCTCGATCGATTCGATCCTGACCGCGGTCGGCATGACCGACGAATTGCCGATCATGATCACTGCGGTGGTGGTTGCAGTGGGGGTGATGCTGCTCGCCGCCACGCCGCTGGCCAATTTCATCAACCGCAATCCCACCGTGGTGATGCTCGCGCTCGGTTTCCTGCTGATGATCGGGCTGGTGCTCATCGCCGACGGGTTCGGGGTCCATGTGCCCAAGGGCTATGTCTATACCGCGATGGCGTTTTCGGCGGCGGTCGAGACGCTCAACATCTGGAGCCGGCGTGCACGCGAACGCGGTGCTGGTGGCGGTTCTGGCCATTGAGCGTTCATCGCCAAGAGGCTAGGGCCGCGCGATGACCGTTCACCTGCACGAAGAAGACATTCCCGCCGGCCTGTTCGCGCCCGGTGCGTCGATCGCCGTCGATACCGAGACGATGGGGCTGATCACGCCGCGCGACCGGCTGTGCCTGGTGCAATTGTCCGACGGCGGGCCCGACGAGCATCTGGTGCGCTTTTCGCCTGGCAGCGATTATGCCGCGCCCAACCTGAAGGCGCTGCTCGCCGATCCGGGCCGCGACAAGCTCTACCATTTCGCGCGGTTCGATCTGGCGGCGATCCGGCATTATCTCGGCGTCACCGCGGCCCCGGCCTATTGCACCAAGACCGCGTCGCGGCTGGTGCGCACCTATACCGATCGCCACGGGCTCAAGGAACTGGTGCGCGAATTGCTCGGCCAGGATATCTCGAAGCAGCAGCAATCGTCCGATTGGGGCGGGCCAGAGTTGAGCGACGCGCAGAAGGATTATGCCGCATCGGACGTGCGCTATCTCCACAAGATGCGCGAAGAACTCGACCGCCGCCTCGCCCGGGAAGGACGCACCGAATTGGCCAAGGCGTGCTTCGACTTCCTGCCGTGGCGGGCGGAGCTCGACTTGGCCGGCTGGCCCGACATCGACATCTTCGCGCATGTTTGAAGGCTCACGCCTCGAAGGCGGGCTGGTGCCGTGACCGACAAGGACTCGCATGTCTAAAATTGCCGCCACGATGCGGTCCGAGCGCCAGCATTGGGCGGCGCCGGGCAGCGCGCACGATCATCTCGTTGCCGTTCTGCGCGTGGTTTTGCCCTCGGCGGTCGGCGTCGTCGCCGCGCTGATGGTGTTCCTGCCGCTGACCTCGGGCGGCGACGTCAGCTTCGTGCTCGACAAGAACAAGGTCGAAGTCTCGAAAGAACGCCTGAAAGTCGAGGCAGCGAGCTATCGCGGGCAGGACGACAAGGGCCAGCCCTTCGTTCTCACCGCGCAATCTGCGCTCCAGAAAAGCGCTGCCGAGCCGATCGTCGATATGCAGCGGCTGATGGCCAAGCTGACCTTGCCCAACGGCCTCGCGACGCTCGCGGCGCCGAGCGGGAAGTTCAATCCGGTCAATCAGCAAGTCGATGTGGCCGGGCCGATCACGTTCGACGGGCCCAACGGTTACAGCCTTAAGTCGCAGGCGGCGACGGTCGATCTCAAGAAGAAGACCATGAAGGGCAGTGGGGGCGTGTCGGGTACGGTGCCGCAGGGCACGTTCACCGCCGACACGATGAGCGCCGATCTCGACAACCGCGTCGTCACGCTCGACGGCCGCGCCCGCTTGCGGATCGCGCCGCAACGCGCGAGATAGGCTGATGCGTATCGTCACCCCCCTCATCGCGCTTGTCGCTTTCGCCGCCGCCGGCGCGGCGATCGCGGACTCGCGGCACGATTCGTCGGCGCCGATCGACTTTGCCGCCGATCATGCCGAGTTGCAGGATCAGGCCAACCGGTCGATCCTGTCGGGCAATGTCCGCATCACCCAGGCGGAAATGGTCCTTACCGCGGCGCGCGTCACCATCGCCTATACCGGCAAGGTCGCTGGCGGATCGGCGAAGGTCTCGCGGATCGACGCGTCGGGCGGCGTCACGGTGACCCGGCCCGACCAGAAGGCGCGCGGCCAGTATGGCGTGTACGACGTCAACCGCCGCACCATCATCATGCTCGGCGGCGTGACGCTCAATCAAGGCGCCAACACCGTCAGCGGCAGCCGGCTGACGATCAACCTCGACACCGGCAAGGCAGTGATCGACGGGTCGGGCAGCGTGTCGAGCCCGGCGGGCGCACCTTCGACCACAACCGGCGGACGAGTCACCGGTCGTTTCTCGGTTCCGAAGCGCAATTAGTTTTTGTGAGGGCGATTGGGCCTCCGCCCAATCGCTGCGGCACCAGCCCGCTCCCCCACCCGGCCTCCCAATCAGGATATTCTATGGGAGGCCGGGTGGGGGAGCGGGCTGGTGCCGTCCACGTGCGAGAGCACGTCAAACAAAACGCCCGATTTTTCGGCGGAATCGTCGCGTGGCGCTTCCATTTGACGCGCGTCGCGGGCATGGATTCGCCGTGCGCCATGCACGAAGCTTGCCAATTGGGTTGCCGGTAACCATTCGGTAACCAAGAAGCGGGCACTGACGGAGCCGGTATGGACCAGACGACGACCCTCGATGCGATCGAACCGATCGCCGAAACCCCCAAAATGCAGGGGCTGTCGGTGGTGTCGATCGCCAAGTCATACGACAAGCGCGTCGTGCTGAGCGACGTGTCGGTGTCGGTCGGTCCGGGCGAAGTGATCGGGCTGCTCGGCCCCAACGGCGCGGGCAAAACCACTTGTTTCTATTCGGTGATGGGGCTGGTGAAGCCCGATTCGGGCCGCATCATGCTCGACGGCGACGATATCACCGGGCTGCCGATGTATCGCCGCGCGATCCTCGGGCTCGGGTATCTGCCGCAGGAAACCTCGATCTTTCGCGGGCTGTCGGTCGAAAAGAACATCCTCGCGGTGCTCGAGCTTGCCGAGCCCGACAAGGCGGCGCGCGCCAAGCGGCTCGACCAGTTGCTCGACGAATTCGGGCTGACGCGGTTGCGCGACGCGCCCGCGATGGCGCTGTCGGGCGGCGAGCGGCGCCGCGCCGAAATCGCCCGCGCGCTGGCGGCGAACCCGTCGATCATGCTCCTCGACGAGCCGTTCGCGGGGATCGATCCTTTGTCGATCAGCGACATTCGCGACCTGATCGTCGAACTCAAGAAGCGCGGCATCGGCGTGCTAATCACCGATCACAACGTGCGAGAGACGCTCGACATCGTCGACCGCGGTTACATCATCTATGACGGCCGCGTGCTGTTTGCCGGCACGCCGCAGGAGCTCGTCGCCGACGAGAATGTCCGCCGCCTGTACCTCGGCGAAAGCTTCACCTTGTAATCATGTCCCTCGCGCCTCGCCTCGATCTTCGGCAGTCGCAATCGCTGGTCATGACGCCGCAGCTGCAGCAGGCGATCCGCCTGCTCGCGCTGTCGAACCTCGAGGTCGAGACTTTCATCGCCGAGGAAATCGAGCGCAATCCGTTGCTCGAAAGCGTCGGGCAGGAAGATGATGGCCCGACGCAGGAACGCGAGGCGCCGGTCGCGGCGAGCGACGAGCCCGCCAGCGCCGACGCGCTGGTGATGGGCGACAGCGGGGGGGAGGCCGCGCTCGACGTCGATTTCGCGGCCGAAAGCTTCCACCACGACAGCGCCGCCGACCAGGCCGGGATGGACGGGTCGCTCGGGATGAACGGCGGCGGCATGAGCGGCGGGATGGGCGAGGATGGCCCCGACCTCGACGCGTTTGCCGACACGTCGCTCAGCCTTGCCGATCATCTCCTGCATCAGGCGGGCGAGGCACTGGGCGGGCGTGACCTGTTCATCGCCCAGCATTTGATCGACCTGATCGACGAGGCCGGATATCTTACCGCGCCGTTGCTCGATGTAGCCACTCGGCTGAACGCGCCGCGCGACGAAGTCGAGGCCGTGCTCAAGACGATCCAGACCTTCGACCCGACCGGCGTCGGCGCGCGCGATCTCGCCGAATGCCTCGCGCTCCAGGCGAAGGAAGCCGACCGTTACGATCCGTGCATGGCGCGGCTGATCGACAATCTCGACCTCGTCGCGCGCGGCGACATGGCGCGGCTCCGGCGAATGTGCGACGTCGACGACGAGGATCTCGCGGACATGATCCGCGAGCTCAGGAATTACGATCCCAAGCCCGGCTGCAAGTTCGGCGGCGAGGCGATGCAGGCGGTCACCCCCGATCTGTTCATCGCGCAGCGCAAGCAGGGCTGGGCAATCGAGATCAACGCCGCCACGCTCCCGCGCTTGCTGGTCAACCGAAGCTATTATGTCGAGCTGTCGTCGGGGCCGCAGGACAAGGCGTCGAAGGCCTGGCTGAGCGATATGCTCGCCAGCGCGAACTGGCTGGTCAAGGCGCTCGACCAGCGCCAGCGCACGATCATCAAGGTCGCGTCGGAGATCGTAAAGCAGCAGGAAGCGTTCTTCCTGCACGGCGTCGCGCATTTGCGGCCGATGACGCTGCGCCAGGTCGCCGATGCGATCGAGATGCACGAATCGACCGTCAGCCGCGTGACGTCGAACAAATATCTCAGCTGCGCGCGCGGGCTGTTCGAGCTCAAATATTTCTTCACCAGCTCGATTCAGTCGTCCGACGGCGGCGACGCGGTGTCGGCCGAAGCGGTCAAATCGGCGATCCGCGCGCTGATCGTCGCCGAAGACCCCAAGGCGATCCTGTCCGACGACACGCTGGTCGATATGCTCAACGCCAAGGGGTTCGGCATCGCGCGGCGGACGGTGGCGAAATACCGCGAGGCGATGGGGATCGGCAGTTCGGTGCAGCGGCGGCGGCAGAAGGCGTTGGAGGGGGTGAGCTAAGCTCTTAGGATTTCATAAGAACTCTTGCCCTACGACTCGTGCCATGCCCGCACAATTCACCATCACCGCCGATCCGGCCCGCGACCTGATCCGGATCAAAATGTCGGGATTCTTCACCCCCGCCGATATCGCAGCGTTCCGCGCCGCGCGCGCCGTCGAGCACGCCAAGCTGACTTGCCGGCGTAACCGTCACCTGACGCTCAACGACATATCCGGCATGCAAGTGCAGGCGCAGGATATCGTCACGGCATTCCAGTCGTTGCTCGCCGACCCCGCCTATCGCTCTCGACGGCTAGCCTTTGTGATCAGCCGCACGCTGGCGCGCAGCCAGTTGATGCGCGCGCTCGAAGTGCGGACCGCGCGCTGCTTCGAGGACGCCGCGACGGCCGAAGCATGGCTGCTCCTCCCCGAAGATGAACTCGCCGCCGCCTGATTGACCCGGTGACCGCCAGCATTCTAGCTATCCGAAAAGGAGAGCGGGATGATCATCGTCACCGGCAGCGTCACCGCCAAACCCGGCAGCTTCGATGCGTTGCTCGAAGCCAGCCTTGCGCATGTCCACCGCTCGCGCACCGAGAACGGCTGCATCAGCCACGCGGTACGGATCGACAGCGAGGAGCCGATGAAGCTCGTCTTCTTCGAGGAGTGGCGCGACGTGGCGGCGCTTCAGGCCCATTTCACGACGCCGGGCATTGCCGACCTGCTCGCCGCGTTCCGCGAGCATTCATGCGCGAGCGAGAAGATCACCGCGTACGAGGCGACCGAGCTGCCGCCCTTGGGTTAGTCGTAATCGATCTTCGGATACCAATCGGTGCCACGGCCCGCGGGCGTGGTGTCGAGCACGTTCCACAATGGCGACATTTCGGGCGCGCCGCGCGGGTCCTGCCCCGGATCCTGCGTGCCGCCCAATTCGCTGCCCCAGAAATGGCGGATCGTGCCGTTCCTGTCCTTGGTGAACACGTCGTAGGACGGCCAGTCGCCATCGTCGTGCCAGGCATTGTGATCGCGCCCGAACGCTTCCGGCGAGTCGCTGTAGAGCGGCAAGTTTCGCCAGCCACGTTCCTCGGCGAACGCCTGCATCCGCACCACCGGAGATCGCGCGATCACCGCGAGGCCGACGCGCTGGCGGATGTCGGCGGCGTTGGCGGCCAGCGGACCGATGAACTGCGTGCACATCGGGCGCGGCCGTTCTCGCTCGGGGCCGTACATCCAGCAATAGGTGACGAGCGTGTCGTGTCCCTCGAACAGGTCGGCGAGGTGGACGGTGCCGCTTGGCCCCTCGAACGTATAGTCCTTCGTCACCACGGGCGCTTCGGGCAAAGCGCGGCGGTGTGCGGCGACGCGTTCGAGCATGCGGCGAAGCTCGACTTCTTCGGCAATCAGCGCTGTACGCGCCTTAGCATAGGCCGCGCTCTCGCCGGGATAAAGACGGTGCGCCTTGGCGGCGAGGTCGGTCGCGGGGGTCAGTACCTTGGCGTCGGCTTCGGCCATCATCCTTCTCCTTCGCGGATCAAACGCCCGGCGCAGCGAATCGATCAGTCATCTTCATCCTCATACCCGACCAAGGCGAGCGCGCGGGCCTTGATTTGGCGAGTCATGCACCAGTGGATCAATGCTTCCTCGCGGCCGTGCGTTACCCATACTTCCTTGGGCGCGATCTCAAGCAGCGTGTCGGTCAGTTCGTCCCAATCGGCGTGGTCGCTCAGGATCAGCGGCAGCTCGACCAGCTTCTGTCGTGCGCGCTGGCGAACGCGCATCCAGCCGCTGGCCATCGCGGTGATCGGATCGGGCAGGCGGCGAGACCAGCGGTCGTTGAGCGCCGAGGGCGGCGATATGACGAGGCGGCCCTGCAACTCCGCCTTGGGCACGCCGGTCGCCAGCCGCAATTCACCCAGATCGACGCCGAGTTCGACATACAGATCGCACAGCCGTTGCAGAGCGCCGTGGATGTAGATCGGATCGTCGAACCCCATGTCGCGCAGCTCGCGGATCACACGCTGCGCCTTGCCCAGCGCGTACGCGCCGACCAGCACGCAGCGGTCGGGATTGGCCCGCAACGCAGCGAGCAACTTGTCCATTTCGTCGTGCGTGTCGGGGTGGCGGAACACGGGCAGGCCGAAGGTCGCCTCGGTGACGAAGATGTCGCATTTGACCGGCACGAACCGCGCGCAGGTCGGGTCGGGGCGGCGCTTGTAGTCGCCCGACACGACGATCGTCTCGCCGCGATATTTGAGCACGATCTGGGCGGAGCCCAGAACGTGCCCCGCGGGAACGAACGACACTTCGACCCCGCCCATGTCGAGGATCTGGCCGTAGTCGACCGGATGCCCGGCCTGCGGGCCATAGCGCGTGTCCATGATCGCCAGCGTCTCGGGCGTCGCCCATACCGCCGCATGCCCGCCGCGCGCGTGGTCGGCATGGCCGTGCGTGACGAGCGCGCGCGGGCTCGGCACGGACGGGTCGATCCACGCGTCGGCGGGCTTCACGTAAATGCCGTGGGGCTTGGGATCGATCCAGTCGCCGAGCTTGGCCATGCATCCTATATGGATGGGATGCGCTTGAGTTCCATCCTGTTGATACGATGTGCTCGCCCCCAAGCTACCGTCTCCCTGAACTTGTTTCAGGGGCCATCGTGCAACGGGCGACGGCGTCGGTTGAGGCGCGTTGGATGCTGAAACAAGTTCAGCATGACGGATTGAGGGAGGTATTGCCCCAACCCCTGACCGACTGGTTCGCGTCGCGCGGCTGGGCGCCGCGGCGGCATCAGCTCGAGATGCTCGATGCCGCGCGCGCCGGGCGTCACGCGCTGCTCGTCGCGGCGACCGGCGCGGGCAAGACGCTCGCCGGCTTTCTGCCGACGCTGACCGAATTGATCGAGGTACCGCAGGACGGCCTGCACACCCTTTACGTCTCGCCGCTCAAGGCGCTCGCGGTGGACGTGCAGCGCAACCTGCTGACGCCGGTCGACGAGATGGACCTCGATATCCGCATCGAGACGCGCACCGGCGACACGCCCTCCGACCGCAAGGCGCGGCAAAGGATCAAGCCGCCCAACATCCTGCTGACCACGCCCGAATCCCTGTCGCTGCTGCTCAGCTATCCCGACAGTTTCTTGATGTTCGCAGGCCTGAAGCGCGTCGTCGTCGACGAGGTCCACGCCTTCGCCAACGGCAAGCGCGGCGACTTGCTCAACCTCTGCCTGTCGCGGCTTCAGGCGATCGCGCCAGCGATGCGCCGGGTGGCGCTGTCGGCGACGGTCGCCGATCCCGATGACTACCGCGCCTGGCTCGCCCCCGATGGCGATATCGACCAGGTGCGGCTGGTGCTCGGCGAACCGGGCGCCGAGCCGAACATCTCGATCCTGCTGCCCGAAGGCCGCGTGCCGTGGTCGGGCCATTCGGGACGCTACGCCGCCGAACAGGTGATGGCGGAGATCGAGACTTGCCGCACCACGATCGTGTTCTGCAACACGCGCAGTCTGGCCGAATTGATCTTCCAGGATCTGTGGAAAGCCAATGCGATGTCGCTGCCGATCGGCATCCATCACGGGTCGCTCAGCCGCGAGGCGCGGCGCAAGGTCGAAGGCGCGATGGCCGACGGCAAGTTGCGCGGGCTGGTCGCGACCGCCAGCCTCGATTTGGGCGTCGATTGGGGCGACGTCGATTGCGTGATCCAGATGGGCGCGCCCAAGGGATCGTCGCGGCTCCTCCAGCGGATCGGCCGCGCCAACCACCGGCTCGACGAATCGTCAGAGGCGATCGTCGTCCCCGGCAACCGTTTCGAATATCTGGAAGCGCGTGCGGCGCTCGACGCGGTCGAAGAAGGCGCGCTCGACGCCGACCCGTTCCGCCCCGGCAGCCTTGACGTACTCGCGCAGCACATCATGGCGTGCGCGTGCGCCGCGCCGTTCAAGGCAGAGGAATTGCTCGGCGAGTTGCAAGGGTCGCTGCCCTATTCTGCGCTCGACGCCGAGACGTTCGAGCGCGTGCTGAGCTTCATCCGCGACGGCGGCTATGCGCTGAAGGCGTACGACCGGTTCAAGCGACTGACGCAGGAGGCCGATGGGACGTGGCGGGTCAGCCACCCGCGGTTCGTCACGCAACACCGCCTCAACGCCGGGATCATCGTCGAGGCGACGATGCTCAACGTGCGGTTCAAGAACGGACGGCTGCTCGGCAAGGTCGAGGAAGGGTTCGGCGCGACGCTGTCGATCGGCGACACCTTCTTTTTCGCCGGGATTAGCTGCGAAGTGTTGCGCATGGACCTCGAGGATCTGGTGGTCCGCGCCAGCACGAGGCCGGCACGTATCCCAACCTATGGCGGCGCGCGAATGCCGCTGTCGACCAACCTCGCCGACCGCGTGCGTGGGTTCCTGGCGAACCCGTCCGAATGGCGGCGCTTCCCCGACGACGTGCGCGAATGGCTCGAAGTGCAGGGCTGTCGTTCGACCTTGCCCGAGCCCGGGCAATTGCTGGTCGAAACCTTCCCGCGCGAGGGAAGGCACTACATGGTCGCGTACAGTTTCGAAGGATGGAACGCGCACCAGTCGCTCGGCATGCTGGTGACTCGGCGAATGGAGACGCTGGGCCTCAAACCGCTTGGCTTCGTCGCGAACGACTATGCGATCGCTTGTTACGGGCTCGAAAAGGTCACCGATCCGGCGTCGTTGTTCTCGTCCGACATTCTCGAAAACGAATTTGTCGACTGGGTGCAAAGCTCGCATTTGCTCAAGCG
This sequence comes from Sphingomonas bacterium, assembly GCF_028289855.1. GTDB lineage: Bacteria > Pseudomonadota > Alphaproteobacteria > Sphingomonadales > Sphingomonadaceae > Sphingomonas. The sequence continues at coordinate 30,424 of NZ_JAQGKZ010000125.1, forward strand.
CGCGTTTCGCGAAGTCGCGGTGATCGGCGGACTGGTCGAGCGCCAGCATCCCGGTAAGCGCAAGACGGGCAAGCAAGTCACCTTCTCGACCGACTTGATCTACGACGTGCTGCGCAAGTACGAGCCCGGCCATTTGCTGCTCCAGGCCGCTTGGGCCGATGCTCGGGCGCGGATGACCGACGTTGGCCGTCTTGCCGATTTGCTCGACCGCGCCGGCGACACGATGCTCCATGTCGATCTCGATCGCATCTCCCCGCTCGCCGTTCCGGTACTGACGCTGATCGGCCGCGAGCGCGTCGCGACGGGGACGGCGGACGATCAGTTGCTTGCCGAAGCCGAGGTTCTGGCGCGCGAGGCGATGCGGCTGGATTGAGGAGTCTTTGGTCCGCTCACGCGGATGGCGGTACCGCGCCTGTTCCGGCATGGCCGGAACAGCACGAACTGTATTATCCGCTTGGTACGCATTCCGAACGAGCGTACACTTGCGATCATGCGCAGGTTGGGATTCTGTGTAGCGGTCGCGGCAAGCGCAATGGCGATGCCGCTCCTCGCTTGGGGCGGTCAGCCACAAAAGGATGCCGGCTTGCCCGCGTCCGCAGCGCAACCCGCGTCGGCGCCCGCCGAAACGCTCGGCTTCGGCACCCTCGCCAACCGTATGACGGTGCCGGTATCGGTTGACGGCAAGGGGCCGTACGCCTTCATCGTCGACACCGGCGCGGAACGATCCGCGGTGTCGCGCGAGCTTGCCGACACGCTTGGGCTCGATGCCGGGTCGCGCGCGCGATTGTTCGATTTCGCCGGGTCGAGCACGGTCAACACCGTCAAGGTCCCGTCGCTCACCGCAGGCTCGCTCAGCACCGCCGCGATCGAGGCGCCGGCGCTTGCCGAGGCCAATCTGGGCGCGTCGGGGATGCTGGGCATCGATGCCTTGCAGGGCCGCCGCATCATCATCGACTTCGACAACAACCGGATGACGCTGGCCCCGGCCAAGCGGCATCCCCAGGGTGAGATTCTGGTCAGCGCCGAAGCCAGGCTCGGCCAGCTGATCGTCACCAAGGCGTCGTTCGAAGGGCATCCGATCGAGGTCGTGATCGATACCGGGTCGTGGATCAGCGTCGGCAACAAGGCGATGCTGGCGCTCGCCCGGCGCAAACCCCGCATGATCGGGCCGGTCACGACTTTTTCGGTTACGGGCCGGTCGTTCGACACCGATTACGTCATGATCAACGATGTCCGGATCGGCGATATCCGGTTCGACAGTTTCGGGCTGTCGTTCGCCGATGCGCCGCCGTTCGCCAGATTGGGGCTCGCCGACAAGCCGGCACTGATCCTGGGGATGAGCTCGCTCCGCATGTTCCGCCGGCTCGAGATGGATTTTGTCAATCGGGAAATCGCCTTCACGTTGCCGCGCGCGACTAAAATCGATTTCCGCGATACGTGCCGCACCCTCGCGAATTGCAAAAGACTGTGAAGCGGGTGCTGTTTTGCGGGCTGGCGATCGCCGCGATCACGGTGCCGCTGTTCGCCCAGAACGCCAAGCTGCCGCCGACCGCGCCGGTCGATTCCGCCGCCGCCGCGCCCGAAACCGTCGGCCTAGGGGTCGACGACAGCCGTATGACCGTTCCGGTGTCGATCGGCGCGAGCGGCCCCTATCGCTTCATCATCGACACCGGGTCCGAGCGCACGGTGGTGTCGCGCGAACTGGCGGGTTCGCTCAACCTCGCCGCCGGGCGCCGCGTCCGCGTGACCACGATGACCGGGCAGGGCGAGCTTGGCACGTTCCTGTTGCCGGCGCTCCAGGTCAGCATGGTCAGGCCCGATACGCTCGAAGCTCCGGCGGTCTCCGCCGCCAATCTCGGCGCGCCGGGGATGCTCGGGATCGACGCGCTCAAGGGTCATGCCGTCGCGATCGATTTCGACCGCAATTTGATGGAGGTCCGCCCGGCGAGGAAGCGCGGCGCCGCGGTCGGCCCGGACGATATCGTGATCCGTGCCAAGAATCTCTACGGCCAGCTGATCGTCACCGACGCCAGTTATCGCGGGCGGCGGATTTCGGTCGTGATCGACACCGGCTCGCCGGTGACAATCGGCAATCTCGCGTTGCTGAAGCGAGTCCGCACCGAAAAGTCGCTGGGCATGATTTCACTGATGTCGGTAACCGGACAGATGCTGCAGGCGGATTACCGCATCATCGACTCGCTCAGCATCGCCGGGGTCAGTTTCACGGGCGTGCCGATCGGTTTCGCCGATGCGTTGCCGTTCAAGCGGTTCGGGCTGACCAATACCCCCGCGCTGATGCTGGGGATGGACACGCTGAAGCTATTCCGCCGCGTGCAGATCGACTTCGCCAACCGCGAGATTCGCCTGACCCTGCCCAAATCGGTGATCGTCCAGTCGCAGTTCCGGTTTCAATAGCGCCGCCGGTTGCCAGCCCTGCGATTTGCCGCTCTATTCCCGTCACGATCGATAGCGTCTTTGGGGGGTTGGCATGCGTGGCATAGGATGGATCGTCGCGGCGGCGTTGATCGGGCAATCGGCGGGCGCGAGCGCGGCGGACGAACGTCGCCCCGACCAGCAAGCCTTCTTCGCGCTGTACAAGGAACTGGTCGAGACCAACACCGCGGTCGATGTCGGCAATTGCACGCAGGCGGCGGCGCAGATCGCGGCGCGGATGAAGGCGGCGGGCTATACCGATCAGGAACTTACGCCCTTTTCGGTCCCCGATCATCCCAATGACGGCGGGCTGGTCGCGGTGCTCAAGGGGAGCGATGCCAAAGCCAAGCCGATGCTGCTGCTCGGCCATATCGACGTCGTCGCCGCGAAGCGCGAGGATTGGGTGCGCGATCCATTCAAGCTGATCGAGGAAGGCGGCTATTATTACGGCCGCGGCACCGTCGACGACAAGGCGATGGCGGCGATCTGGGCCGACGCGATGATCCGCTTCAAGCAATCGGGCTACAAGCCCAAGCGCACGATCAAGCTGGCGCTGACGTGCGGCGAGGAAACCACCTACGCGTTCAACGGCGCAGAGTGGCTGGCCAAGAACAAGCCCGATCTGATCGCTGCCGAGTTCGCGCTCAACGAGGGTGGCGGCGGGCGCTACAACGCCAAGGGCGAGCGCGAATTGCTGGCGATCCAGGTGGGCGAGAAGGCGGCGCAGAACTTCACCTTCACCACCACCAATCCCGGCGGGCACAGCTCTCAGCCGGTGCCCGACAACGCGATCTACGAGCTGGCCGATGCGATCAATCGCGTGCGAACCTACGAATTCCCGATCAAGTTCACCGACACGACGCGCGCGTTCTTCGGGATGGTGGCGAAAGCGCCGACCACGCCCAGGCCGGTAAGCGAGTCGATCACCACGCTGCTCGCCAATCCCAACGACGCTGCGGCCGACAAGATCGTCAGCATGGATAAGGCGATGCATTCGACCTTGCGTACAACGTGCGTCGCGACCTTGCTGAAAGCGGGCCATGCCGAAAACGCGCTGCCGCAAAAGGCGACCGCCAATATCAATTGCCGGATTTTCCCGGGCGAGAGCGTCGACGAAACGCTCGCCAAATTGAAGGAACTGGCCGGGCCGAAGGTCACCGTGACCGCCAACATGCCGATCCGCCCGATCGGCATTCCGCCCCGGCTCGACCCCAAGATTACCGGTCCGATGACGACGCTTGCGGCCAAATATTTCCCCGGCGTGCCGCTCTTGCCGTCGATGTCGACCGGCGCGACCGACGGCATCTTCCTGGAGGCGATCGGTATTCCGGTCTACGGTGCGCCGGGCATCTTCATCGACAGCGATTTCAGCGGGGTTCACGGGCTGAACGAGCGGATCCGCGTGGAGTCGCTCTATGCCGGGCGAGATTATCTGTTCGATCTGGTGAAGGCGTACGCGGGATAGGTCGGGAGCAGCGGCGCGAAGTGAATTCGCGCCGTCGGCCGACGCGGTGCGTCGCCAGCCAGGCTCACCGCATAGACGCGAAATAGCGCGGCTATTTCGCCGCGGTGAGCCTAAACCGTAACCTGCTCGCCCAGTTCGAGCACCTTGCCCGGCGGGATGCGCAGGAAGTCGGTGGGGTCGCTGGCGTTCCTTTGCAGGAACATGAAGATGCGGTCCTGCCATAACGGCATGCCGACCTCGGCATCGGGTTTCAGCGTGTTGCGGCCGATGAAATAGCTTGCCTTCATCGGATCGAGGTCGAGCAGCCCGGCCTTGGCCGCGACCGCCAGATCGTGCGGCACGTCCGGGCTTTCCATAAAGCCATAGCGCAGTACGACGACGCTGAAATTGTCGTCGAGCCGCTTGATCTCGCAGCGGTCGTTCGCCGACACCTGCGGCTGGTCGCTGGTCTTGACCGACGCGATCAAATTGGTCACGTGGAGCACCTTGTTGTGCTTCAGATTGTGGAGCAGCGCGCCCGGCGCCGCCGCCGGGCTACCGGTCAGGAAGATCGCGGTCCCCTCGACCCGTTCGGGCGGGCGGCGATTCAGCGCGGCGGCGAGATCGGCTAGCGGGATGCTCTGGCGTTGCTCGAACGTGCGCACGATGCTCTTGCCGCGCACCCAGGTGAAGATCGTGAAGCCGATGCACGCCGCGATCACCAGCGGCACCCAACCGCCCTCGACCACGCGCAAGATGTTGGCGCCGAAGAAGATCAGGTCGAGCGTCAGGAACGGCAGGATCACCGCCAGTGCCCAAGGTCGCGACCAGCGCCAGCGGTGGCGCACGACGATGTAGGCGAGGCAGGTGGTGACTACCATCGTGCCGGTCACCGCGATGCCGTATGCCGCCGCCATCGCCGACGAGGTGCGGAACTGGATCACCAGCACCAGCACGCCGACCAGCAGCAGCCAGTTGATCGAGGGCAGATAGATTTGTCCGGCATAATCGGCCGAGGTGTTGCGGACCCGCAGGCGCGGCAACAGCCCGAGCTGGACCGCCTGCTGGGTCAGCGAATAGGCGCCGGTGATCACCGCCTGGCTGGCGATGATCGTCGCCAGCATCGCGAGGACGATCAGCAGCGGCCGCACATTCTCGGGCGCCATCAGGAAGAACCAGTCGGCATTGGCGAAATGCTGGCCGGCGGCGTTGACCGCCTCCAATTTGTTGAGCGCATAGGCCCCTTGGCCGAGATAGTTGAGCGCCAGCGCCGGCCACACCAACGCGAACCAGCCGAGCCGGATCGGCTTCAAACCGAAATGCCCCATATCGGCGGTCAGCGCCTCGACCCCCGTCACCGTCAGGAACACCGCACCGAGCACGAACAGCCCGAGCACGCCGTGGGTGGCGAGGAATTTGACCGCCTCCCACGGGTTGAACGCCCACAGGATGCCGGGCTCGTCCATGATGTGCCACAGCCCGAGCGCGCCGATCACGACGAACCACAGGATGCAGACCGGGCCGAACAGCGCCGACACGCGCGCGGTGCCACGCGACTGGATCAGGAACAGACCGATCAGGATGCCGATCGTGATCCCCATGATCACGCCCTCGCCGATCGCATTCGAAGCGCCGGGCAGCGTGCGTAACCCCTCGACCGCGGATAGCACCGACAGCGCCGGGGTGATCATCGCGTCGCCGTAGAACAGTGCCGCGCCGGCCGCGCCGAGCACGATCGCGGTGCGCGATCGCCAACCGAGCGCGCGCCGCGCCAGCGCTGCCAGCGCCAGCACGCCGCCCTCGCCGCGATTGTTCGCGCGCATCAGGAACAGCACGTATTTGACCGTGACGACGAGGAACAGCGACCACAAGGCGAGGCTGAGCACGCCCAATATCTCGTCGGCCTCGAGCCCGTCGGCGGCGGCCTGGCCGAGCGCCTCGCGAAACGCATAGAGCGGGCTCGTCCCGATATCGCCGAACACGACGCCGATCGCGCCGATCGTCAAGCCCAGCAATATTTTGGGGGGCATCGCGCCCTTGGACGCTTTGGCACCGGATGACATGGAATCGTTGGCCTGCCGAGAAGGACGGCGCGCTTTACGCTTGTTGGCGCGCCATGCAAGCGCCTTTCGCGGTGCCTTCGCAAGCGATTGATCCAGCGGCGCGATTGCGGCATTGCGAGGCATGGTTCTCTTTTCGTTCGCCGATCATCAACTCGCCGCGCTGCCTGCGGGGGCGCTGTATTGGCCGGCGCGGCGCGCGCTGATCGTCGCCGATCTACATTTCGAGAAAGCCAGCTGGTTCGCGAGCTTCGGCCAGATGCTGCCGCCGTATGACAGCGCCGCGACCCTGGCTGCGATCGAAGCGGTGGTCGCGGCGACCGACCCGGTCGAAATCTGGTGCCTGGGCGACAGCTTCCACGACGCGCGCGGCTGCGAACGGCTGCCCGCGGCGGAACAAGCCCGATTGTGCGCGCTGACCGCAGTGCATCGCTGGACGTGGATCGTCGGCAATCACGATTCGGCGATCGGCAATCCGTGCGGCGGAACGGTGATCGATGAGGCGGTAGTCGATGGGCTGGTGTTGCGGCATGAGGCCGACCCCCGCGATCCGCGTCCCGAACTGTCGGGGCATTTCCACCCCAAGCTCCGCGTGCGCGTGCGCGGACGGCTCGTGTCGCGGCGGTGTTTCATCGCCACCGACATCAAGCTTATCCTGCCGGCTTTCGGTGCGCTCACCGGCGGCCTCGATGTGGGACACCCGGAGATCGTTCGCGCGGTGGGACGCAGCGGCGAGGCGCTGGTGCCGATCGCGGACCGGTTATTGCGCTTCCCGCTCGCCGCCTGATTATTTTGCCAGTTGCGGGAAGGCTGCGCGGAATGCCGCGACCTTGGGTTTGTCCCAATTCACGATGTACGGGTGGTTGGGATTCCTGTCGTAGAAGCGCTGGTGATATTCCTCGGCGGCGAAGAAGCGGCCGGTTTCCAGCTTCGTCACGATCGGGCGCTTGAACACCTTGGCCGCATTGAGCTGCGCGATATAGGCAGCTGCGACGCCGCGCTGGGCGGCATTCTGCGGGAAGATCGCGGTGCGATAACTTGGGCCTGAATCGGGGCCTTGCTGGTTGAGAGAGGTCGGGTCGGTGGCGATCGAGAAATAGACGCGCAGCAGCGTGCCGTAGCTGACGACGCGCGGGTCGTAGGTGATCCGCACCGCCTCGGCATGGCCTGTGCTCTCCGTCGATACCTGATCATAGGTTGCGGATTCCGCAGTGCCGCCGGCATAGCCAGCGGTGACGCCGGTGACGCCCTTCACGCGCTCGAACACCGCCTCCATCCCCCAGAAGCAGCCGCCGGCGAACACCGCGACGCGCGGTTGCGCGGCGGGAACGACGTCACGCGCCGGGGCGGGGATGATGACCGCGCGCTCGGCGCCGGCGCTGGTCGCGTGGGTAGCCGCAAGCATCGCGGCACCAGCCAGCGCTACTATCAGGAATGGCTTGATCATTTTGGGTGTCTCCGTGTCGTTCTGCATATAGGAACGGCGGCGGAGCGGCCAAGGATGCGGCTTAGCGCGAAACGTTTGCGACCGTCGCTTGCGTGTGCGGCGCGGTCTGCGCGGTTGCCGGATGCAGCGCCAATACGCCGAGCCCGCCGAGCGCGAACCCGCCGAGGAAGCGCCACAGCATCGCGGATTTGAGAATGGTCTTCATGACTCTTGTCCCTTTGTGTGGGGGCGAAATCGGCACGATGCGGCGCCGCTTCAACCACCAATCCGTGAACAATAGGTTTCCGGGGCTGAACAAAAACTGGCCTGACCGTTCATCGAAGGTTTCGACGTTGGGCTGCGATCAGATACGCTGCGGCCGCATCCCTGGATGCAATTAACGCAGCGCCGCGCAGGCAGTCTGGATTCGCTCGCACGCTTCGCGCAGCAGATCGTCGCTGGTCGCGTAGCTGATCCGCATCGCCGGCGAGAGCCCGAACGCCTCGCCCTGCACCGCGGCGACGCGCGCGTCATCGAGCAAATAGCCGACGAAATCCTCGTCGGTCGAAATCAGCCGCCCGTTGGGCGTGGTCTTGCCGATCAAAGCGGAGAATTCGGGATAGACATAGAACGCACCCTCGGGCCGCGGGCAGGTGATGCCGCTCGCCTGGTTGAGCATCGATACGACCAGATCGCGGCGCGACTGGAACAGCGCGGCATTGTCCTTGAGAAACGCCTGGTCGCCGGTCAGCGCGGCGACCGATGCCGCCTGCGCGATTGAGCACGGGTTGCTGGTCGATTGCGATTGCAGCTTCGACATCGCCTTGATCAGCCACGGCGCGCCGCCGGCGAACCCGATCCGCCAGCCGGTCATCGCATAGGCTTTCGAACAGCCATTGGCGGTCAGCGTGCGGTCGTACAGCGACGGGCAGACCTGCGCGATCGTGCGGAACTGGAAATCGTCGAACACGATATGCTCGTACATGTCGTCGGCGAAGATCCAGACGTGCGGGTGGCGTTCGAGTACCGCGCCCAGCGCCTTGAGCTCGGCTTCGCTATAGGCGGCGCCGGTCGGGTTGGACGGTGAGTTGAGGATCAGCCATTTGGTGCGCGGGGTGATCGCCGCTTCGAGCTGTTCGGGTCTAAGCTTGTAATTCTGATTCGCCCCCGCCGCGGCGAACACCGGCGTCCCGCCTGCGAACAGCACGACATCCGGATAGCTGACCCAATAGGGTGCCGGGATCACGACTTCGTCGCCGGGATCGAGCGTCGCGACCATCGCGTTGAACAAGGTGTGCTTGCCGCCCGAATTCACCGAAATCTGATCGACGCCGTAATCGAGCGCATTGTCGCGCTTGAACTTGAGTCGGATCGCTTCCTTGAGCTCGGGCGTGCCATCGACATTGGTATATTTGGTCTGGCCGTCGCGGATCGCCTTGATCCCGGCTTCCTTGATGAACTCGGGCGTGTCGAAATCGGGCTCGCCCGCGCCGAGGCCGATCACGTCCACGCCCTCGCGCTTCAACTCGGCGACGCGGCTCGTGATCGCCAGCGTCGGCGACGGCTTGATGCGGTTGAGCGCGGCGGAAGGCTGCATGAACGGTCCCCTGTGTCGGGGCGCTATAGCGACGGCGCGTCGGCGTTCGCAACCGCAACAAATGCAGGCATGAGGCCGCGGAACGCATTTCCGAGCAAAAAGCCGTCCGCAAGATCGGCGCGGGTCAGCACCGCCTCGACCGCGCGACCGCCGTCGAGCAGCTCGCCACGCAACACGCCCGGAAGCAGCCCGAGCCTGAGGGGCGGAGTCAGCAGCACGCCATCGCGCTCGACGAACAGCGACGTGAAGCTGCCTTCGGTCAATTGACCGTCGCGTTCGAACAAAACCTCGAACGCGCCGTCGCGCGCCTCGTCGTAGAATGCGCGGTCGGTCGTCTTGTGGCGAAGGCGGAAGTCGGCGCGACCGACCGGTATCTGGGCAATCTTCACCATGATCGGATCGGTGGGGAAGGCGGGCAGCGATGCGACCTCGATCGCCACTGCGCCCGACCGCGCGAGCAACAGCCGGATGCGCTTCGGCTCGCGCAACCGGAAGGTCGCCGCCTGGAGCTCGTTGCGTGCGGCGTGGCGGTCGAAGGCGAAGCCGAGCAGATTCGCGCTGGTCTTCAGTCGCGCCAGATGGCGTTCGAGCAACGCGATTCCCTCGACCGGATCGAACGCCATCGTTTCGATCAGGTCGATGGTCGGCGCGCCCGCCGTCACGAACGCCATTTTGGCGAGTGCTTCGTCCCATTCCTCCGCCTCGCGCGAGTCGGCGACGATCCCGCCACCCGCGCCCAGCGTCGCGTGATCGTCGTCGCCGGCAATCGCCAGCGTACGGATCGCGACATTGAACATCGCTCCGCCGCTCGCATCGAGCCGCCCGATCGCGCCGGTATAGGCCCCGCGCGGCGCGCTCGTCGCCTCGATCTCGGCCAGCGCCTCGATCGCGCGGATCTTGGGCGCGCCGGTGATCGACCCGCACGGAAACAGCGCCGCGAGCACGTCGATCGAATCTTGGTCGGGTGCGAGCGTCGCGGTGACGGTCGAGGTCATCGTGTGGATCGTCGGATAGGTCTCGACCGCGAACAGATCGGGCACCGCGACGCTGGCCGGGATGGCGACGCGCGACAGGTCGTTCCTCAGCAGATCGACGATCATCAGATTCTCGGCGCGCTGCTTGGGATCCTCAGCGAGGGTTGCGGCGAGCGCGCGGTCCTCGTCGGGGGTGCTCCCGCGCCGCGCGGTGCCCTTCATCGGCTTGGCCGTCAGCTTCACGCCGTCGAGTGCAAAGAACAGTTCGGGCGACAGCGACAGCAGCCAGTCGATCCCGGTCGACACCACCGCGCCATAGCCCGCCTGAGCATTTGCCCTGAGCTTCGCGTAGATCGCCAGCGGATCGCCCGCGACGGGCACGCGTGCGCGGTAGCTGAGATTGGCCTGATAGATATCGCCCGCCTCGATCAGAGCGTGGACGCGATCGAATCGCTCGGCATAGCCCGCGCGATCGACATCGGGCCTGGGCGTGCCGACCCAGGCCGAGGCCGGGTCGGGCAGCAGGTCCGGCACGTCGCCGGGCGCGATCTCTTCATAACCTTCGAACAGGCCGAACCACAGCAACGGCGCGTCGCCCGCGATGAGCTTGCCGATCACCGGCTCGAACGCCGCCGCCGCTTCATACGCGATGAACCCCGCGGCATGCAGCCCGCGATGCCGCGCCGCGCGCAGCCGGTCGAGCGCGGGCTTCACCTCGACGATGGCGCGCGCCTCGACGATTCCAGCCGGCGCCTGGTACAGCCGCGCAGGCGCCGCGCCGGTTTCGCGGGCGTCGTCGAGCAGCACGAAGGGGCGGTCGCGGCGGATCACGATTGCCGGGATGCAACCGAGGATGCCCCAAGGGCAAGCCCAAGCTTGCCGCGACCTCTACCGCGCTTTACCTCGCGACCATGGCCGATCCCTCCCAGCCGCTGCGCGCGGCGATCATCCCCGTCACCCCGCTCCAGCAGAATTGCACCCTCGTCTGGTGCACGAAGACGATGCGCGGCGCGTTCGTCGATCCCGGCGGCGACTTGCCGTTGCTCAAATCGGCGATGGAAAAACATGATGTCGCGATCGAAAAGATCCTGATCACCCATGGCCATTTCGACCATGCCGCCGGCGCCGCGCAGCTCGCCGAGGATCTCGGCGTGCCGATCGAGGGGCCGCATCCCGACGACGATTGGCTGATCGAGCGGCTCGGTGAGGATGGATTCAAGTACGGCATCCCGGGCCGATCGTTCGTCCCCGCGCGCTGGCTCGACCAGGGCGACGACGTGACGGTGGGCGAGGTCAGCTTTGCGGTGCACCACACGCCGGGGCACACCCCGGGCCATGTCGTGTTCCACAACGCCGAATCGAAGCTGGCGATCGTCGGCGACGTGCTGTTCCAGGGGTCGATCGGCCGCACCGATTTCCCGCGCGGCGACCATCAGCAATTGATCAACTCGATCGTCACGCGGCTGTGGCCGATGGGCAACGACACCGTCTTCCTCCCCGGCCACGGTCAGCCGAGCACCTTCGCGCAGGAGCGCGCAAGCAATCCGTTCGTCGCCGATTCGGTGCTCGCCTGACGCGCAGAGGACCCTAGGCCCTCGGTACGGCGAAGATCGTCTGGCCGTTCGGCGCCGGCGGCGCGGCGGCGCCCTGATAGCCGATCGCCAGCGCCCAGACCGACAGTGCGAGCAGTACGGCCAAGGTCGTCATCGCACCGATCCGGCGCAGGATGCGTGGACTCGTCGGGTCCATGCCGAGCCCGTGGCACAGCCGCGCCAGGATGAACGCCACGCCGATCAGCCACAGCCACAGGCTCGGTCCGCGCGCCGCTTCGATCAGCGCGATCAGGATCAGCACGAACGGGGCATATTCGACGAAATTGAGGTGCGCCCGTGTGCGTGCAACGAGCGGTTCGCTCCCGCCGTCGCCCAGCCAGACGTTGGCCTTCGAGCGGACCTGCGTCACGCGGATCGCCAGCCAGATGTTGATCAGGCCGGCGGCGGCGGCCATCACGAGCGTTATCGGCAAGATCATGTCGTTCCCCTGTTGCGCGGGCGACCGTGGCACCGGGCGCGCCGGGTTGCAACGCCGCGCCAAATCGCTATAGGCGCGCTCTTCGCGATCAATCCCGCCGAATTGCGCCGCGTATCCGACCCGTTCGGTTGCGCAGGTGCCTTTCCGGGCCTAATCGTCCTGATCAATTCGATTTTCAGTATTAGAAGGTTATCGCCGCAATGGCCGTCCCTAAACGCAAAACCTCGCCCTCACGCCGTGGCATGCGCCGCTCGCACGATTCGCTTTCGGTCGAATCGTATCAGGAATGCCCGAATTGCGGCGAACTGAAGCGCCCGCACAATCTGTGCGGGTCGTGCGGGCACTATAACGGCCGCGAGATCGTTTCGGTCGAAGGCTAATCGACGTCCCAGGGGAATAAAGCGTGACCACCGGCTCCTGGATCGCCGTCGACGCCATGGGCGGTGACGAGGGGCTGGCGGTGATGCTAGCGGGAGTCGCGGAAGCGCGACGCCGGTACGACGGCACGCACTTCTTCCTGGTCGGCGACGAAAAAGCGATCGCGGAGGGGCTCAAGAAGCACCCCAACCTCACTGCCAATTCCGAAATCGTCCACGCCCCCGATGTGATCCGGGGCGACGAGAAGCCCAGCCAGGCGATCCGCCGCGCCAAGACCACCTCGATGGGGGTCGCGATCGACCTGGTGAAGCAGGGCCGGGCGGCCGCCGCAGTGTCGTCGGGCAATACCGGGGCGCTGATGGCGATGGCCAAAGTATCGCTGCGCACGATGAAGGGGATCGACCGCCCAGCACTCGCCGGGCTGATGCCCAGCCTCGGCTCGCACGACACGGTGGTGCTCGACCTCGGCGCGAATACCGAATGCGATGCGCGCAATCTCGAAGAGTTCGCGATCATGGGCGCCGCCTATGCGCGCACCATGCTCGACCTCGAAAGCCCGCGCGTCGCGTTGCTCAACATCGGCACCGAGGACATGAAGGGCACCGGGATCATCCGCGAAGCGGCGCAGGCTTTGCGCGCGGCGACGCATCTGCCGTTGACCTTCACCGGGTTCATCGAAGGCGACAAATTGTCGCGCGGCGACGTCGACGTGATCGTGTGCGACGGCTTTTCGGGCAACGTTGCGCTCAAGACGGCTGAGGGCACCGCGCGGTTCGTCGCAGACTTGCTGCGGATCGCCTTCTCCAGTTCGGTGCGTTCCAAGATCGGCTTCCTGATCTCGCGCCCGGCGACCGAGCTGTTGCGCGACCGGCTCGACCCCAACAACCATAACGGCGCGGTGTTTCTCGGGCTCAACGGGCTGGTCGTGAAGAGCCATGGCGGCGCCAATGAGAACGGGGTTGCGACCGCGATCGCGGTGGCGGTGAAGAGCGTGCGCGACGACCTCGCGATCAAGATCGCCGAGGACCTCCAGCATTTCGCGCAAGCGACGCCGGCCGAGGTCGCGGCATGAGGCGCGCGGTGCTGATCGGCACCGGATCGGCGCTGCCCGCGCGGCGCGTGTCTAACGCCGAGTTGGCCGAGACCGTCGATACCAGCGACGAATGGATTGTCGAGCGCACCGGTATCCGTTTCCGCCACATCGCCAGTCCCGACGAAACGACGGGAACGCTGGGCGCCGATGCAGCACGTGCGGCGCTGGGTGCAGCGGGCAAGCGCGCGGCAGACATCGACCTGATCGTGCTGGCGACCGCGACCCCCGACCAGACCTTTCCCGCCACTGCAACCAAGATTCAGGCGATGCTGGGGATAAACGATTGCGTCGCGTTCGATGTCGGCGCGGTCTGCTCGGGCTTCCTCTACGCGATCCAGGTCGCCGACAGCCTGATCCGCACCGGTTCGGCGAATCGCGCGCTGGTGATCGGATCGGAGACGTTCAGCCGCATCCTCGACTGGGAGGACCGCGCGACGTGCGTCCTGTTCGGCGACGGCGCGGGCGCGGTGGTGCTCGAGGGGCAGGAGGTATCCGATGACGGCCCCGGCATCCTGACGACAAAGCTCCACGCCGACGGGCGGCACAACGAATTGCTCTATGTCGATGGCGGCCCCTCGACCACCGGCACGGTCGGCAAGGTGCGGATGAAGGGGCGCGAGGTGTTCCGCCACGCCGTCACCAACCTGGCCAGCGTGCTCAACGAATCGCTTGGCGCGGTGGGCATGACCGCGGCCGACGTCGACTGGGTGGTCCCGCACCAGGCCAATGCCCGCATCCTCGACGCGACCGCGCGCAAGCTCGGGCTGCCCGCCGAAAAGGTCGTCGTCACCGTCGATCAGCACGCCAACACCTCGGCGGCGTCGGTGCCGCTCGCGCTCGACGTCGCGACGCGCGACGGGCGGATCAAACCGGGACAGATCGTCGTGCTCGAAGCGATGGGCGGCGGCTTCACTTGGGGTGCCGCGGTGGTGCGGACCTGATTGCGATCGAAACAAGACAGTAACGTTTACGTAACTATCGCTTTTCCTGATTGGCATCATTGTGTTACGGTGATTTTCTGGCACCTGGGGAGGGGCATAGATGACGAATATGGGTACGTTGACACGGGCTGATCTGGCCGACGCCTTGCAGCGCGAAGTCGGGCTGTCGCGCGCCGATTCGGCCAAGCTGGTCGAGGAAATCCTGCATTATATGTGCGAAGCGCTGTCGCGCGGCGAAAACGTCAAGATTTCCGGGTTCGGGACGTTCGTCCTGCGCGACAAGGGCCAGCGCATCGGACGCAATCCCAAGACCGGGGTCGAAGTGCCGATCGCGCCGCGCCGCGTGCTGACCTTCCGCGCCAGCCAGATGATGCGCGACCGCATCGTCAGCGCGGGCTGATTGATACCATGGCGGCCGGCGACAAGGCGGCTGGCGCATTCCGTACGATCGGCGAGGTATCGCAGGATACCGGGCTGCCGCAGCACATCCTGCGCTATTGGGAAACGCGGTTTCCGCAGCTACGGCCGCTGCAACGCGCCGGCAAGCGGCGCTATTACCGGCCCGAAGACGTCGCCCTGGTGCGGCGGATCAACGACCTGCTCAATCAACAGGGTTACACCGTTCGCGGTGTCCAGAAGCTGTTGATGACCGAAGCGCGGGGTGTGCCGGAATCGGCCGCACCTGTTCCTGTGGCGGGCGCGCCGGTCGAATCGTCGAACCTCCGGACGATCCGCGACTTGCTGGCGCGAGCACTCGCCCAGGCCTAACGCGGGACCAGCCCGTCGCGGAGCATGTCGGCCACCGTATCGGCCACTGCGTCGGGGGTGCGATCCTCGTCCCACACGCCGTAGCGCAGCCCCAGGAACACGTTCATCCCCATGATCGCCCATGCGTGGACGTCGGACACGTCGGCGCGCACTTCGCCACGCCCGGCGGCCGCCTTCAGGCGTTGTTCGATACGCTCGGCGGTGGTGGCATAATGGTCGCGAAAGCTCGCCGGATCGACGAACTCGGCCTCGTCGATGATGCGGTAGATTTCCTTGTGGCCGCGCACGAAGTCGAGAAAGCTCGACAGACCGGCGCGCTCGGCGGCGATCTGGTCGGGCGCGTTGCGTAATGCGGGTGCGACGCGGTCGCGGACCTGTTCGGACATGTCGCGCACCAGCGCGCGGAAGATTGCGTCCTTCGAATCGAAATACGTGTAGAACGTGCCGAGCGCGACCCCCGCCCGGCGGGTGATTCCGCTGATCGACCCTTCATGAAAGCCCTTTTCGCCGAACTCTTCGGCGGCAGCGTCCAAGATCGCGCGCAATGTGCGCCGGCCGCGATCGGTGCGCGGCGCCTTGCCCGCGCTGGCGGTGGCGTCGAGGCCGCGCGCGTCAGCTTCGCCGATTACATCGACAAGCGTTGCCTTCGCGCCACGCTGCACCATCTTTTTCGCCTCCCCCACAGTCCGAAGTTGAAACCCGGTTCAGGTTTCAGTATACGCCGCTTCGACAAGCGTTCAACCGGGTCGTTGGCCCGCGCGACGATAAACGGTTTCGGGAGGGAGATTACAATGATCGGCACTCGCACGCGCAAGCTTCAGGCGGCGCTCTATACCGGCGCGGCACTGACCGCGTTGTTCGCCGCACCGGCCTATGCACAGGACGCCCCCGCTGCAGCGGCGCCGACCGAGGCGCAGGACGATAGCGGGTCGGGCGACATCATCATTACCGCGCGCCGCCGCGAGGAAACCTTACTCAACGTGCCGATCGCGGTCACCGCAATCACCGGCGACAAGCTGGAAAAAATCGGCGCGGTCGATTTGACCGACCTTCAGGCGATCAGCCCGAACACTACGATCAAGGACGCGCGCGGGACCAACTCGACGCTCGCCGCCTTCATCCGCGGCGTCGGCCAGCAGGATCCCGTTCCAGGGTTCGAAGCGGGCATCGGCATCTATCTCGACGACGTCTATCTCAATCGCCCGCAAGCCGCGGTGCTCGATATCTATGACGTCGAGCGGATCGAAGTACTGCGCGGGCCGCAGGGCACGCTCTATGGCCGCAACACGATCGGCGGTGCGATCAAGTATGTGACCAAGCGGTTGTCCGACGATTTCTCGGCGTCGGTTCGCGGCGCTTATGGTTCGTACAATCAAGCCGACGGCATCGTCAGCCTGTCGACGCCGATCGGATCGATGGTCCGCGTCGGCGTGTCGGGCGCGCGGCTGACGCGCGACGGGTTCGGCCGCAACCGCACCTTGGGCATCGACAATTACAACAAGAATATCTGGGCCGGGCGCGGCACGATCGAGTTCGAGACGCCCGACAGCGGGCTGTTCGTCCGCATCACCGGCGATTACACCCACGACAAGTCGGCGCCGCGCAGCGGGCATCGGATGTTCGCGGGCCTGCTAACCGGATCGCCGGTGTTGTCGAACGTCTATGACACCAATGCCGGCCTCAATTTCCCCAAGCAGGACATCCAGGCCGGCGGCCTGTCGATGGCGGTAACCGCCAAGCTGGGCGGCGGGTTCACGCTGCGCAGCATCAGCGCATGGCGCAAGGATCGCAGTTTTGCCCCGATCGACTTCGATTCGACACCGTCGGTCGATGTCGACGTGCCGGCGGTCTATCGCAACGAGCAGACCAGCCAGGAATTCCAGCTGCTCTATTCGAGCCCCAAGCTGAACGGCCTGGTCGGTTTCTATTATCTGGGCGCCAAGGCATCGACGACGTTCGACGTCTTGCTCAACACGACGCTCGCCAATCTGAACGGCAATACCAAGGGTGACGTGCGCACCGAAACGTCATCGGTGTTCGCCGACTTCACCTATGATTTCATCCCGCAGCTCAGCCTGTCGCTCGGCGGTCGCTACACGTGGGATCAGCGCAAGTCATTCATCTTCAAGCAGAATTATCTGGGCGGCCCGAACTTTGGCGCGTCGCCAGATTTCGGCGGCAACCCCATTGCGTTCGGCGCACCATCGACCAACTTCCGCGGCGAGGCGAACTTCAAGCGCTTCACCCCGCGCGCGTCGTTGGCGTTCAAGCCGACTGCCGACCATTTGTTCTACATATCCTATTCGGAAGGCTTCAAGGGCGGCGGGTTCGATCCGCGCGGGTCGGGCACGTCGGCGCCGATCAGCAATGCTGCGGCGGGCCGTACCTATCAGGACATCTACAACTATCTCGCGTTCAAGCCCGAGGTGGTGAAGAGCTATGAGATCGGCTGGAAGGGTTCGGCACTCGACAAGCGGCTGACCTGGGCGCTCGACGGCTTCTATGCCGATTACTCGAACGTGCAGATTCCCGGATCGGTCGCCTGCATCATCGGTGGCGTCGCCAGCTTCTGCGGCATCACCACCAATGCCGCCAAGGCGGACATCAAGGGTATCGAGCTCGAGACGACCGCGGTCCTGGCCCGCGGTTTCGCGGGTGCCGGATCGAACGTCAGTTTCTCCGGCGCGCTGGGATATATCGAGCCCAAGTACAAGCGCTATATCGGCCCGACCGGGACCGACGTGTCGGCGTTCCGCCAGTTCCAGAATACCCCGAAATGGACGTTGTCCGGAACGCTCGCCGGCAACTTGCCGGTGGGACCTGGCAGCGTGAATGCCTCGACCACGGTGTCGTACCGCTCGACGACGCACCAGTTCGAGGTGGCGAGCCCGTTCCTCGACCAGCCGGCCTATACGTTGTGGGATGCCAATCTGACCTACAGCTTCGGGTCGAACGGCCGCTACTCGATCGGTGTGCACGCCAAGAACATCACCGACGTGCATTACAAGATCGGCGGGTACCAGTATCTGGCGGCGAACGCGGCGACCGGGG
This sequence comes from Sphingomonas bacterium, assembly GCF_028289855.1. Lineage (GTDB taxonomy): Bacteria > Pseudomonadota > Alphaproteobacteria > Sphingomonadales > Sphingomonadaceae > Sphingomonas. The sequence continues at coordinate 48,620 of NZ_JAQGKZ010000125.1, forward strand.
CGATCATCTATACCCCCGCAGGCGGCGTGACCCCGACCCTGGGCAAGGAAGGCATCGCCACCGCGTTCTACGGCAACCCGCGCCAGGTGTTCGGAACCTTCTCGCTCAAATTCTGATCGACTGATAAGGGGGAAGAGAGCCGGGTACGCACCGCGTGCCCGGCCTCTTTTTTTGAGGGGACGAGGATGCGTACCGAGCGGCCGGGCTATCGCGGACTGGTGCTGGCGATGCTGTTGCTCGTCTACACCTTCAATTTCCTCGACCGCCAGATTCTCGGCATTCTGGCCAAGCCGATCCAGGCTAGCCTCAATCTCAACGACGCGCAGTTCGGCGCGATCGGGGGCACGGCATTCGCGATCCTCTATTCGGTGCTCGGCGTCCCGCTGGCGCTAGCCGCCGATCGCTGGGGCAAGACGCGGGTAATTGCCGCCTCGCTGGTGGTGTGGAGCGGGTTCACCGCGCTGTGCGGCACCGCAACGGGGTTCTGGCAGCTGTTCCTCTATCGCCTGGGTGTCGGGGTCGGCGAGGCGGGGGGTGCCGCGCCCTCCTACGCGCTGATCGCCGACTATTTCCCGGTCGAGCGGCGCGCGCGGGCCGTCGGCATCTATTCGATGGGCATCCCGATCGGGCTGGGGGCGGGCGTGCTCCTCGGCGCGTATATCGCCAAGTACATCAACTGGCAGGCGGCGTTCATCGTCATGGGGGTGGCCGGCATTCTGGTCGCGCCGGTGTTCCTGTGGCTGGTCCGCGACCGCTATCCCCCCACCGTCGCGATCAAGGGGGCGCCGTCGCCTTTCCTCGTCGTGCCGCTGCTGATGAAGAAGCCGGCTTATTGGCTGCTGTCGATCAGCGCGGGGTGCAGCTCGATGGCAGGGTACGGCCTCGCCTTGTGGGCGCCCAAGATCATTGCCGTCCAGTTCGGCTGGACCGCGCCAGCGCAGCTGACGAACGTCGGCTGGTTCATGGGGGGGCTGCTGCTGATCGGCGGATCGGTCGGTATCTTCCTGGGGGGCGTCGTGTCCGACCGGCTGGGGAAGACCGACCGCGCCTGGTACCCGCGCGTGCCCGCCATCGCCTGGCTGATCACCGCACCGATGTTCATTATCGGCTTCCGCACCGGCGACCCGGTGCTCGCCTGGTTCATCCTGCTGATCCCCAACGCGCTCAATACGCTGTGGCTGGGGCCGATCATCACCGCGGTTCAGCACCTCGCACCGTCGGAGATGCGCGCGGGAACGTCGGGGACGTTCCTGTTCGTCAACAATCTGCTGGGGCTGGGGCTGGGGCCGTTGCTGATGGGCACGCTGTCGGTGGCGTTGAAAGCGCAATATGGCGATCAGTCGCTGGGGATCGCGGCGATGGTGGGGGTGTGCCTGTACCTGGTCGCGGCCGTGCTCGCATTCCTGGCGATCAAGCCGCTCAAGCGCGGCTGGGTCGAGGCGACCGACTAACAGGTTCCTAACGCTCGCGTGTCGCGGCGAAGCGCACCTTGGGATAGCGGTCGGCGACGTAGCCGACATCCCACGCGGTCTTCGCCATATAGACCGGGTTGCCGTCGCGGTCCTTGGCCATCGCCGATCGGTTGAGGTCGGAGAACGCCTTGAGGTCGGCCGCGTCGTCGGCGGAGATCCAGCGCGCGGTTTCGAACGGGGCCATCTCCAGGCCCGCGGCGACCTTATATTCGGCTTCGAGGCGGCTGATCAGCACTTCGAGCTGCAACTGCCCGACCACGCCGACGATCCAGTTGGCGCCGATTTCGGGATAGAAGACCTGCGTCACGCCTTCTTCGGCCATGTCGTCGAGTGCCTTGCGAAGCTGCTTGGTCTTGGTCGGGTCTTTCAAGGCAACCCGCCGCAGGATTTCGGGGGCGAAATTGGGCAGCCCGGTGAAGCGCACGTCGGCGCGCTCGCTCAGCGTGTCGCCGACGCGCAGGGTGCCATGATTGGGGATGCCGATGATATCGCCCGGGAACGCCTCGTCGGCCACTTCGCGGTTCTGCGCGAAGAACAGGATCGGAGAGTGGATGGCGAGCGGCTTGCCCGACCCGCTCGGGATGAGCTTCATCCCGCGCTTGAAGGTGCCCGAGCACAGCCGCATGAACGCGATGCGGTCGCGATGGTTGGGATCCATGTTGGCCTGGACCTTGAAGATGAAGCCGGTGACTTCGGGGTTGTCGGGCGATACCGGCGCCGGCTCGGCGGGCTGCGCGCGCGGCGGCGGGGCGTAGTCGGCGAGCGCTGCGATCAGTTCGGCCACCCCGAAATCCTTGAGCGCCGACCCGAAATAGACCGGGGTCAGGTCGCCGTTGCGGTAGGCCTTGGTATCGAACGAGGCATAGCCGCCTTGCGCCAACTCGATTTCGTCGGCGATCTCGCCGGGGAGCTCGGGGTCCGCCTCGACCTTGCCCTGGAACGTCCGGCTGTCGCCCTCGGGGCGGGCGATCGTGTTGTCGACCAGGTTGAGCACGCCCTGAAACTGCCCGCCCATCCCGACCGGCCAACTCATCGGACACACGTCGAGCGCGAGCACGTCGGCGATTTCGTCGAGCAAATCGAACGCGCTGCGGCCTTCGCGGTCGACCTTGTTGACGAAGGTGATGATCGGCACCGAGCGTAGCCGGCACACTTCGAACAGCTTGCGCGTCTGCGCCTCGATCCCGCGCGCGGCGTCGATCACCATCACCGCCGAATCGACCGCGGTCAGCGTGCGGTAGGTGTCTTCGGAAAAGTCCTCGTGCCCCGGCGTGTCGAGCAGGTTGAAGGTGATTCCGTCGCGCTCGAACGTCATCACCGATGAGGTGACGGAGATGCCGCGCTGCTGTTCGATCTTCATCCAGTCCGATCGCGCGCGCCGGTTCTGCCCCCGCGCCTTGACCTCGCCGGCGAGATGGATCGCGCCGCCGAAGTACAGCAGCTTCTCGGTCAGCGTGGTCTTGCCGGCGTCGGGGTGGGAAATGATCGCGAAGGTGCGGCGGTCGGATGGGGTCATGGGTTCTGCAAATTCACTAAAGTCGCCCATATCGCACATGCGACGTTGCGGCGAGGGTCGCCTGTCAGGCGAAACCCAACATTGCAAGCGTTGAGGGTCTGTATTCACTTGTAACACGGGCGTGACGGAGCCGATTTTGGTGTCAGGCAAGAAGCAAGGAGCGCGATCACGATCCGCGTTGCAAGTGAGTACAGACCCTAGGCGGCCAGCGCCGGTCGCTCCTCGTCGTCATTAGCAGGCGGGCGGGCGCGCCGGACGCGAATGCTCCGCGCGCGGGGGCGGCGCGTGGCGCGGGGACGGAGCCAGTTCACGACCGCCCGGACGCGGATCGTCGAGACAGCGATTACCGCAACCAGCGCGAGATCGAGCAGCGACGCCGCGTCGATCGCCACCGCCAGACTCAGCACATCGGGCAAGCCCATCGCGATCAACATCCGCCCGTCGTTTTCGAGCAGCCAGATCAGCGCCACCGCGACGCCGGTCAATGTGAGAATCAGGAGGACTTGCCCGCGCGAAATCCGCGACAGGCGCGCGGCGGGACGCTCGACCATCCAGTGCTGCAGCGTCCGCCCGATCGGTGTGTCCGAGGCAACCCAAAGGGCCAGCCACAATCCTAGCAATGCACCAAGCATCATCGGAAAATCCCCTTGGGCGAGAATATGGCGCGCCGCTGCCGCGAGGCAAGGGTCAGCGCTGGAGCGTGATCGCCATTGCACACTGCCGTTGGCTGCCGGGCGCGACGGTGAATATCCCAGGCTTGTCGCGGAAGTCGCCGGTGAAGCCGACGGGGTCGGCATGGCCGTGCCACGGCTCGATGCAGACGAACCGCGCGCCCGGCTTGGTCCAGACGCCGAGGTATGGCGTGTCGGGGAAAGCGATCCGCAGGCTCGGGCCACTCGGCGCGCTGTAGCTGACGCTGCGCGAACGCAGCGAATCCCAAATCAGCGCGTCGTCCGAGAACAAGGCGTCGGTGAGATGCAATGTGCGCCCGTCGAGCGGTGACGGTCGGTCGCCGGCGATCAAGCCGTCGGCGAGCCGCTTGATCGGCCCCGGCTCGTCGTCGGCAAATGCGATGCGATGATCCGCACGCGGCTCGCCATAGGGCAGCGGGCAGGCAAAAGCGGGGTGGAAGCCGAAACTCGCCGGCATCGGCGCGACGCCGCGGTTGGCGATCGTCACCGCAATCTCAAGCGTCGCGCCGGTAATTGCGAACCCGATATCGAGCACGAAATCGAACGGATAGCTCGCGCGCGTTTCGTCGTTGGCGATCAGCCGGAACGTCGCGCTCGCGGCATCCTGCGCGACGACCTCGAACATTTGCCGTCGCGCGAAACCGTGCTGTTTCATCGCGTATTCGCGCCCGTCGAGCCGCAAAACATCGCCGTTGAGCCGTCCGACGATCGGAAACAGGATTGGCGCGTGCCCGGTCCAGAATGCCGGATCGGCATCGGTCATCAGCTCGCGGCCATCGGCGTCCTTAAGCGAGGTGAGTTCCGCGCCGAGCGGGTTGATCGCGGCGGTCAGCCGCTCGCCGCCGATCGCAATCAACGGCGCACCGGATGCTGAAAGCACAGGCCATAACCGTCGAGATCGGTAATATAGAGCTGGCGCATGCCGTAAGGTGTGTCATGCGGGCGAGCGCAGGCAATGCCCTTGGCGCTCAATTCCACCCATAGAGCATCGGTATCATCGCACCCGAAATAGACACAGGTGTCGCGATGCCCGGTCCAGCGTCCGGCGTCGCGCGTCGCCGGGCGCTCATCGGCATCATAGGCGGTGTTGAGCATCAGGTCGGCGGCGTCACGGCGCAGCCAGCACCAATGCGAATAATGCCCTTCCGTCGCTTCCACCGGCGGCGAGGAATCGACCAATGCGAAGCTCAATTGATCGCGATAAAAGGCGATGGCGGCGTTCATGTCGAATACCTGGAGCAGTACCGTCGCACCCGTCAGCGCCATCTCTTCCTCCCGTACGGTGTCGCTCGCTATGTCCTCAGCGTCGCGCCCAGCTTCGCCATGGCGAAGACGACTTGGTCGGCTATCGCCTTCAACTCGGCATCGTTGAAGCTCTTGTCGCGGGGTTGCAGCGTAACCTCGACCGCCATTGATCGCACGCCGTCGCGCTCGAACACGTCGAACACGCGCGCGGCGGCGATCGCGGCTTTGTCGGCGCCCCTGACCGCGCGGGTCAGCGCGTCGGCGGTCAAATCGGCGGGGACGGTAAAGGCGAAGTCGCGCTTGACCGCCTGCAATGCGGGCGGTGCAAAGGCGGGGCGCATGAAGCCGCTGCTACGTTTTCCGGGGATCGCGTCGAGATAGAGTTCGACCGCTGCCACGGGGCTGTCGAGGTCGAACGCCTTCGCGGTCAGCGGGTGGAGCATGCCGAACGCCGCGAGCACGGTCTTTGGGCCGAGCCGCAGCGTGCCCGACTGGCCGGGGTGCCATGTCTCGCCCGCCGCGCCCATGACTTGCAGATTATCGAGGGGTGCGCCCGCCGCCGCGAGCAACGCGAGCGCTTCGGCTTTCGCATCGAACGCGTCGTAGGGCACGGCCTTGCCCGCCTGCCAGCTGCGCTGTCGCTTGTCGCCTGCCAGCACCACGCCGAGTGTCGGGCGCTCTTTGGATTTGGCGCCATCGGCGAGGTAGCGGCGGCCCAGTTCGAACAGCCGAACGCCGGTCGCGCCGCGATTGGCATTGCGCGCCGTCGCCGCGAGCAGGCCGGGCAGCAGCGAAGGGCGCATGACCTTGAGGTCTTCGCTGATCGGGTTGGCGAGGCTCCACGCGCCGCCGCCGAACGCTCGCGCCTGCGTGTCGCTGATGAAGCTCCACGTCACCGCCTCGTCCAGCCCACGCGCAGCCGCCACGCGGCGGAGCTTGCGCTCGAGCTTCTGCTCGGGCGTCGCGGTCGGCTTGGCGACGCCGGGAATGCGCGGCAGCGGCACGGCGGGGACGTTGTCGATCCCCTCGATGCGGATGACTTCCTCGACCAGATCGGCGGGGCCGTCGATGTCGCGGCGCCAGGTCGGAATCGTGACGGTCCAAGCCTGCCCCGGGCTTGACCCTGGGCCGACCGCGAACCCGAGCCGGGTCAGGATGTCGCGCTGGCGATCCTCGGCAACCGCAAGGCCTCCAAGCGTTTCGGCGAGCTTCGTATCGTACCGAACGGCGCGCGGCGCGAGCGGCGGGCTGCCGGCGCGCGTCACGCCGCTCGCGGTGCCACCGCAATGGTCGAGCACCAGTTTCGTCGCGATCGCCAGCCCGTCGTCGAGGAACGCCGGGTCGACCCCGCGCTCGAACCGCTGGCGCGCGTCGCTGGTCAGTTGCAGCTTCTGGCCGGTGCGCGCGATATGGTCGGGGTCGAAATAGGCGCATTCGATGATCACGTCGGCGGTCGAATCAGACACGCCCGAATGCTCGCCGCCCATCACGCCGCCGATATCGTGGACCGCCACGTCGTCGGCGATCACCGTCATCGAGCTGTCGAGCATGTAGGTCTTGCCGTTCAGCGCGAGCACTTGCTCGCCGTCCTTCGCCTTGCGCGCCGCCAGCCCGCCCGTGAGCTTGGCCTTGTCGTAGACGTGCAGCGGCCGGCCGAGATCGACCGAGATGAAATTGGTAATGTCGACCAGCGCCGAGATCGGCTTTTGCCCGATCGCGGTGAGCATCCGCTGCATCCACTCCGGCGCGGCCTTGTTGGTCACGCCGCGCACTTCCTGCGCGTAGAACGCGGGGCAGCCCGCGGGATCGTCGGTGCGCACGGCGGGCCCGGGGCCTTCGCCCGCGATGGGCGCGATCGTGTCGCTGCGATAGACCTGCGCCAGCGGTTTGAGGCTGCCCAGCCCCGCCGCCGCGAGATCGCGCGCGATACCGCGCACGCCCATGCAATCCTGGCGATTGGGGGTGATCGCGACGTCGATCACCGGGTCATTCAGCCCGGCATAGTCGGCGAACGGCGTGCCGATGACCGCATCGGCGGGAAGCTCGACGATGCCATCATGGTCCTCGCCCAGTTCCAGCTCGCGCGTCGAGCACATCATCCCGTTCGATTCGACCCCGCGGATCGCCGAAACCTTGAGTTCCATGCCGTTGGCCGGAACGATCGCACCGGGTGTGCCAAGCACACCGATCATCCCAGCACGCGCATTGGGCGCACCGCACACGACCTGCAACGGCTGGCCGTCGCCGGCATCGACGGTCAGCACCTGCAGCTTATCGGCCTGCGGATGGCGTTCGGCGGTCAGCACACGCGCGACCTTGAACCCGGCGAGCCGCTCGCCCGGATTCTCGACGCCTTCGACCTCGAGGCCGATGCGCGTCAGCGCCTCGGTCACCGCGTCGAGGTCGGCCGAGGTGTCGAGATGCTCCTTGAGCCAGCCGAGCGTGAACTTCATGCGCCCACTCCCCCGCTGAGCGTGGGTACGTCGAGCCCCGAAAAGCCGTAATGCTTGAGCCAGCGCACATCGCCGTCGAAGAATGCGCGCAGATCGTCCATCCCGTATTTGAGCATCGCGAGGCGATCGATCCCGCAGCCGAACGCGAAGCCCTGCCATTCGTCGGGGTCGTAGCCACCCGCCGCGATCACCTTGCGGTGGACCATCCCGCTGCCGAGCACTTCCATCCAGCCGCCGCCATTGCCGCCGCCCGACCCGCCGATCACGCGCTTGCCGTTGACCATGGAGTAACCGACATCGACCTCCGCCGACGGCTCGGTGAAGGGGAAGTAGCTCGGGCGCAGCCGCAGCACGATGTCGTCGCGCTCGAAGAATGCCTTCAGGAAGGTCTCGAGCGTCCATTTGAGGTGGCCGAGCGTGATGCCCTTGTCGATCACCAGCCCCTCGACCTGGTGGAACATCGGGGTGTGCGTGGCGTCGCTGTCGGAGCGATAGGTGCGCCCCGGCGCGATGATGCGGATCGGCTTGTCGCCGCCCGCCGCCTGCATCGCGCGGATCTGCACCGGGCTGGTGTGCGTGCGGAGCACCATACGCTCCGCGCGGGCCGCGGCGTCGGCAAAGCCGTCGCCGTCGGACGGCGGGCTTTGCCCGCCGCCGGCCGCTCTCGGTTCCTCAAGATAGAAGGTGTCGTGCATCGCACGCGCCGGATGCGTTTCGGGGATGTTGAGCGCGGTGAAATTGTACCAGTCGTTCTCGATCTCCGGACCGGTCGCGACCGCGAAGCCGAGATCGGCGAAGATTTCGGCGAGCTCGTCCATCACCTGACTGACCGGGTGGATCGTGCCGGTGGGGGGCACGTCGACGGGGAGCGTCATGTCGAGCGTCTCAGTCGCGAGGCGCGTGTCGAGCGCGGCACGCTCCAGCCCGGACTTGCGCGCGGTCAGCGCCTCGGTGACCGCCTCGCGCAAGCCATGGATGCGCGGGCCTTCGGCTTGGCGCTGCTCGGGCGTCATCGCGCCGAGCGTCTTGAGCAGGCCGGTCACGCTGCCCGATTTGCCAAGCGCGGCGACGCGCACCGCCTCGATCACCTCGGGCGTTGCCGCCGCGTCGATCTGCGCCAGCAAATCGGCCCGCATGCTCGCGATATCGGTCACCATTCCACCACCCACTGATCCACGATGCCGTCCTCCGGATGATCGAATTGGCCGATACACGCAAAGCCGTTGCGCCGGAGCACTGTCGGCGAGGCTCCACTGTCCGGCAAGGTCTCGGCGGTCAAGCCGGTCGCGCCTTGCGCCTTGGCCTTGTCTTTCAACGCGGCGACCGCGGCGCTGGCGTACCCACGTCCTTCGCGGCTCGGCGCGACGCCGTAGCCGATGTCCCAGCGCCCTTTCGCGTCGCGCTCCTTGATACTGATCATTCCGACGCCCTCGCCGTCCGCGACCATCATCCACGCCGCATCGCCGCCGACTTCGCTCGCGACGCCGCGCAGCAGGTCGACGATTTCGGGCGGCGCCAGTCCGCCCTCCGCCACGCGCGGCGCGTCCGCCGGGGGCGGGGCCTCGCCCATCAGCCAGGCGAAATGCGCGTCGGTCATCGGGAGAAGGTGCATCTCGGTATCCTCAGAAACGAAAGGGGCGCCGGTGTTGCCACCGACGCCCCGTGTCTTTCGCTCGCTACAGGTCGCTTCAGGCGGCCTGGGGCAGAGCCGCCTTCGCCTGTGCGATGATGGCGCTAAACGCGGCACCTTCGTGCATCGCGATGTCGGCCAGGACCTTCCGGTCGAGTTCGACGCCGGCGAGCTTCAGCCCGTGCATGAACTGCGAATAGGTCAGGCCCTCGGCGCGGACGCCGGCGTTGATGCGCTGGATCCACAGGCCGCGGAAGGTCCGCTTCTTCACCTTGCGGTCGCGATAGGCGTATTGCCCGGCTTTCTCGACGGCCTGGCGGGCGATGCGGATCGTGTTCTTGCGACGACCGCGATAGCCCTTGGCCTGTTCGAGGATGTTCTTGTGCTTGGCGCGGGTGGTTACACCCCGTTTGACGCGTGCCATGTCTCTCTAGCTCCTCAGCTCAGGCCGTACGGCGCCCAGGCCTTCACCGTGGCGGTGTCGGCCTTCGACAGGACCTTGGTCCCGCGATTTTGGCGGATATACTTGCTGTTGTGGCTGATGAGGCGGTGACGCTTGCCGGCAACGCCGTGCTTGAGCATCCCGCTCGCGGTGAGCTTGAAGCGCTTCTTCACGCCGCTCTTGGTCTTGAGCTTGGGCATTTTGGTCCTTTCGAATGGAAGCGACGCTCGAACGGACGCGGCAGCCCACACTGGCCGGACCGTTTTCCACGCATCGCTTGCGAGAAGCTGGCGCGCATAACCGCGTGTCCCGCGAAATGCAACCTTTGCCCGCCCTGGCGCGATTCATTGCGCGATGGAAACTATCGCTTCGCCAGCACCAGCCACACGCGCCGGGTTTTTCCCGCTCACCAGGCCATGGCGGATCGCGCGCAACGTCGTGATCGGCGTGGTCGCCACGCTCTTCATCGTCTGGCTGGTGCTGTACATCACCAAGGGCCGCTTCCTGAAGCACCCGTTCGAAAGCATCGCGGGCAAGATGGCTGGCCGCGAGGTCAAGGTGCGCGGCGATTTCCAGCTCTATTTCGCACCGCTCCAGATCGAATTCTACGCCGAGGGGCTGTCGGTCGCGAACCCCGCCTGGGCGACGCGGCCGAACCTGTTCCAGGCGCAGAAGATCGACACGCGGATTTCGCCGCTCAGCCTGATCTTCGGCAAGAAGCGCTTCTATTGGCTCGACCTGACCGGCGGCGCGGTCGATCTCGAATGGAATGCCGCGCACACCACCAACACCTGGACCTTCGCCAAGACCGGCGGCAAGCCGTTCGAGCTGCCGCGCATCGACCGTGCGACCGTGGCAGGGACCAACCTGCGCTATCTCGATTCGCGGCTGCAACTGCTCGCCGACCTCCAGATCGATACGATCACCGCGGTCGACAAACGGATCGGGAAGGCGGTCGGGCTGCACGGCACCGGGCAGATCCGCGAGACGCCGTTTCGCGTGACCGCGCAATTGCTGTCGCCCGACGCGACGGCCAACAACGGCGAGAACAAGCTGACGCTGCGCGCCTGGGCGGCGAACAACGTGATCGATGTCGTGGGCACCTTGCCGTCGTTGGCCGACATCGAAAACGTACCGTTGCGGACGCGGGCGCAGGGGCGCAACCTGGCCGAACTGCTCGGCATCATCGGGGTCGTGCTGCCCAACACGCGCGATTATTCGCTCCGCGCGCAATTGGTGAAGGATGGCGAGGAGTATCGCTTCACGCACATGGCGGGCCGATTCGGCAACAGCGATCTCGCCGGGCGGCTGACCGTTACCACCGGCGATCGCGTGCGGCTCGATTCGGTGCTGGCGACGCGCAGCCTCGATATCGTCGATGCTGCGCCGTTCATCGGCTACAATCCCGACATCGTCGCGTCGCGCGGCGCGATTGCCGCCGCCGCGGCGACGGGCGCCGCGCCGCAACGCATCCTGCCCGACGCGTCGCTGCCGGTGGCGGCGATGCAGAATTTCGATGCCGGGCTCAAATGGACGATCGGCGACATCAAGTCGCGCAACGTGCCGATCTCGAACGTCGACCTGACCTTGGCGCTCGACCATGGCCGGCTCGCGCTGTCGCCGCTGACCTTCGCGATGGCGCGCGGCAACGTCGCGTCGGACCTGATCTTCGACACCCGCGCGCGACCGGCGGTCGACAGCTACGATATCCGGCTGTCGCCGACGCCGATGGGGCGTTTGCTCGCGGGGTACGGGGTCGACGAATCGGGTACGACGGGGACGATCAGGGGCCGCATCCAGCTGAAAGGGCGCGGCGACACGATCCACGATTCGCTGGCCACATCCAGCGGGCGGATCGCGTTCATCATGCCGAGCGGCAGCTTCTGGACGCGCAACGTCCAGCTCTCCGAGCTCGACATCGGCACCTTCGTGCAAAAGATGTTCGAACATAAACTGAAGGAGCCGGTGCAGATCAATTGCGGGCTGATCGGCTTCACCGTGCGCGACGGGATCGGCGCGGCCGACCCGATCATCATCGACACGAAAAAGAACGTGATCCTCGGGCGCGGTGGGTTCAGCTTCAAGAACGAGGGTCTCGACATGGCGTTTCGCGCCGACGGCAAGAAATTCTCGTTCTTCTCGGGCCAGTCACCGGTCGGGCTGAAAGGCTATTTCGCGAAGCCCGGGATCGACGTGATCAGCCCGCAACTGGTCGAACGGGCGGGGGTCGGGATCGGCTTGGCGATCGTCGCCAGCCCGGTTGCGGCGGTGCTGGCGTTCGTCGATGTGGGTGACGCCAAGGGCGCGCAATGCGGCCCGATCCTGGCTGGCGCTCACGCCGCGGCGATGCGCACCAAGGGCGGCAAGCCGCGCGACGATGTCGGCAACGGTACCACCGCGAAATCGGAAAGCGGGAAGGAGCCCCCCGCCGACAAGAAGAAGCAGAAGAAGAAGTTCCTCGGCGTCTTCTGACCGGCCGCGCCAGCCGTCAGCGGCAGGGGAAGCGCTTGTCCATGAAGCGATAGAACGCCGCCTTGACGCTGATCCCGCGCTGCGCCGCCGGAATGGCCTGGAACGACGCGATGATGTCGTTCGATTTCACCGGCGACTTGTCGCGCGGCGGCGGGCAGGCGCGCGGGCGGCGTTTCGCCGCGGCATCGGCAGCAATGTCCGCGCGATAGGCATTGGCCGCGCCGACCACTTCGTTCTTCAGCAACGCAATGTCGGGCGACCCCACCGCGAAGATGCCCTTGGCCTGCAGCGCCGATGCCTTGGCGAGGAAGGTCGCGACATCCATCGCCTGCGCGGCGGCGGGAAGCGCGATCAGCGTCGCGCCGGCGAGCATGACGGCGACCCGCCCCGACGTGATCCTCACGCGCCGGCGGGTGCCGGGTTGCCGAACGGGCCGTTGGGGCGCTTGGTCTTGGGGATCGAGGTGCCGCCGGCGGGGAGCGCGGGCGCCTGTGAACCCGGATCGGGACGACCGATATCCTCACCCGCCACCAACCGCTTGATCTCGTCCCCGGTGATCGTCTCGAACTCGAGCAGCGCGGCGGCGATCGCGTGGAGCTGGTCGATATTGTCCTTCAGCACCTGGGTCGCGCGCTTGTGGCCGTCATCGACCAGGCCGCGAATCTCGCTGTCGATCAGCAGGGCAGTCTCGTTCGACATATTGTGCCGCTGCGTCTGCGAATAGCCGAGGAAGGTCTCGCCCTGCTCTTCTTCATATTCGAGCGGGCCGAGCTTGTTCGACATGCCCCAGCGCATCACCATCGCGCGCGCCAGCTTGGTCGCTTGCTTGATGTCGCCCGATGCGCCGCTCGACACCTTGTCGAAGCCGAAAATCTGCTCCTCGGCGACGCGCCCGCCCATCGCGATGGCGAGATCGGCGTACATCTTGTCGCGGTGATACGAATAGCTGTCGCGCTCGGGCAGCGACACGACCATGCCCAGCGCGCCGCCGCGCGGAATGATCGTCGCCTTGTGGATCGGATTCGACGCCGGCTCGTGGATATTGACGAGCGCGTGGCCGGCCTCGTGGTATGCGGTCATGCGCTTTTCCTCGGGCGTCATGACGAGCGATTTCCATTCGGTACCCATGATCACGCGGTCCTTGGCGAGCTCGAACTGCGCCATCGCGACGAGCCGCTTGCCGAGCCGCGCCGCCATCAGCGCCGCTTCGTTGACGAGATTGGCGAGGTCGGCGCCCGACATGCCCGGCGTGCCGCGCGCGAGCGTGCGCGCATCGACGTCGGGCGCCAGCGGCACCTTCTTCATGTGAACCTGGAGGATCTGCACGCGGCCCTCGATATCGGGCAGCGGCACGGTCACGCGGCGATCGAACCGGCCCGGGCGCAGCAGCGCGGGGTCGAGCACGTCGGGGCGGTTGGTCGCGGCGATGATGATGATGCCTTCGTTCGCCTCGAACCCGTCCATTTCGACCAGCAGCTGGTTGAGCGTCTGCTCGCGCTCGTCGTTGCCGTTGCCGAGGCCAGCGCCGCGATGGCGGCCGACCGCGTCGATCTCGTCGATGAAGACGATGCACGGTGCCGATTTCTTCGCCTGCTCGAACATGTCGCGCACACGGGACGCACCGACACCGACGAACATCTCGACGAAGTCCGAGCCGGAGATGGTGAAGAACGGCACGCCCGCTTCGCCGGCGATCGCGCGGGCGAGCAGCGTCTTGCCGGTGCCGGGCGATCCGACCAGCAATGCGCCCTTGGGGATCTTGCCGCCGAGGCGGGCGAACTTGGTCGGGTCCTTTAGGAACTCGACGATCTCCTGCAATTCCTCGCGCGCCTCATCGATCCCGGCGACGTCGTCGAAGGTCACCTTGCCGTGCTTTTCGGTCAGCATCTTCGCGCGGCTCTTGCCGAATCCCATCGCGCCCGAGCCGGACGATTTCTGCATCTGGCGCAGCACGAAATAGCCGAGGCCGATGAACAGCACGAACGGCAGCGACTGAACCAGCAGATATTGCCAGATCGACGCCGTCTCCTCGGGCTTGGCGACGACATCGACATTGGCCGCGGTCAGCATCGGGATGAGCTGGGGATCGGGCACCGCGGTCAGGTTGGTACGAAACGTCTTGGCGTCGGCGAACGTGCCGTTGACCACCGTGCCGGCGATCTCGACCTTGCTGACCTTGCCTTCCTTCACCTGGTTGAGGAACGCAGAATAGGACAGGGTCGTGCCCGGCGGGGTTGCCGCGCGGTCGCCCAGCACCGTCACCAGCAACGCCAGCGCGACCAGGATGCCGACCCAGACGACCAGGTTCTTCATCCAGTTATTGCCGCCGCCGTCGGGCCCGGGCTGCTTGTCGTTCTCGTTCATGGTCGCGGATTACCTTTCGTGACGCACAAGATAAGCCGAGAAGCCTTAATGGCAATGGAACAACGATGGTCAGGGCGTTCGGCGCGGCGGGGCCGGCGAAAAGCGCCATTCAGGGCCGCGCGGTTCGCACAGGACATTGCCGAGCATCGTCGAGCGCTTCGAATCGAGCGTCCGCACCGCGTCGGCGACCGCGCCGCCGCGTAATTCGGCGCCGGGGTCGAACCGCGCGACGCACCGTTCGAGCAGCCGCCGCCGCAGTTCGAACGGCACATCGTCGATGCGGAGCGTCGAACCGTCGGCTTCGTGAAGGCACAATTCGGCCTCCAGCCGGCGCACCATCCACGCGATCGCATCCTCGGCATCGCCCAGCGCGGCGGCGCTGGCGCCGACGCGGTCGACGTCGAGCCAGTCGATCCCGGCGAGCGCCTTGCGCAACCGCGCGCGATCGAACCGGTCGCTGACGTTGCTCGGGTCGTCGATCGCGGCGATGCCCTGCTCCGCGACCAAAGCGACAAGCTCGGCGTGCCGCCAGCCGAGCAACGGGCGGATGATCCGCCCGCCCCTGACGCGCACCCCGGCCAGCCCCGCGAGCCCCGCACCGCGGTTGAGCCGCATGATCAAGGTTTCGAGCTGATCGTCGGCGTGATGCGCGGTCGCGATCAGGTCGGCGCCGATTGCGTCGGCATGTCGCTCGAGCAAGCGATAGCGCAGCGCGCGCGCGCGGGCCGACAGATTGGCGGTGCGGCCGGCGCGGTCGGGCAAGGGCGCGCGGAGGATCGCGTGGTCGATCCCGCGCGTGGCGCATAGATCGGCGATCCACGCCGCTTCATCGGCCGCTTCGGGCCGCAGCCCGTGATCGACCGTCGCCGCGTGGCAGCGATCGCCCAGCGCCGCGTGCGCCAGCAGCAACAGCGCGAGACTGTCGGGACCGCCCGACACCGCGACCAGCACGCGCGCATTGGGCTCGGCCAGCGCGGCGAGGTCGCGCGCGAACCGCGCGACCGCCGCGCGGCTCAGCTCATTTGCACTTGTAGGTGGCACGGCCCTTATCGGCGTCGGCGCGCTGCGCGGGGGTCAGCTTGTCGCCATAGACGTCGCCGAGTTCCTTATAGACCTGGCAGACATCGGCCGCCGGGCGCTTGAGCGCGGTCAGCGCCCTAGCCAGGTTGAGCAGGCTGTCGGACGCGCGGTCGCCGTCGGGAAGTTTCGAATAATTGGTGTAGAAAATCTCCGCCGCTTCCTTGGGCTTGCCATCGTCGAGATAGACCAGCCCGAGCACGTTCTGCGCGCGGCTGACCAGGCGGTGCTTGGGAAAGCGCGTGGCATATTTGTCGAACTGCGCCTCGGCCTCGGGATACAGCCCGGCCTTCCACAGCCGATAACCGTAATTATAGGCATAGGTGCCCTTGTCGGGGGCATCGGCGCCGGTCGGCTTGGGGACGGCGGCGAGGCGATCGGCGCGGCCCGGATCGGCGGCGGCCGCCGGCTTGGGCGTCGTCGCCGCGGGCCTCGCCGGCCTAACCGGCGCTGGTCCGTCGGAGAGCGCCGCCGGGGCATCGGCGGTTGCGCGGCCATCTTCCAACGCGCGCAGCCGGGCATCGGTTGCCTTCTTGTACGCGGCGAAATCCATGTCGAGTTGCTGCAGCCGGTGCTCGGCGGTCTCGACTCGGTTGGTGAGGCCGCTGACTTCACCCTCGACGCTCGCGACGCGCGCCTGCAAGTCGGTGAGCGGGGCGGTCGCGGGTGTGCCGGCCGCCGCCACCGATCCGTCCGGCGGGCCGATATCGGGCTGTACCATCGGCGCGCCGCCGGATGTGCGCGACAGCACGCGCTCTACGGTATTGAGCCGCTTTTCGACCTGCGTCACCCGCGCGTCGAGCGACGCACCGGCATTCTGCGCATCGACCGGCGCGGCAACGACCAGCCCGCCCGCGATCACCGCCATCAATACTAGCTTACGCATACCCATCCCCGAAATATCCCGTCGACCGGCAATCTATCGCGGATCGCGGCGCCGCGCCACTGCGATCACGGCGTCGAGGTTGGCGCGGTGACGGGCGGTGACAGCGCGTCGGGGACGGCGGCGGCGCTCGGCGTCGGCCGGGGCGTCGGGCGCTCGGTCGGGCGCGGGGTCGGCCGGAACGCGGGCGGCACGGACGAGGCGTCGGCCGGGCTCGGCGTCGAGGCCGGCGCCGGCGCCGCGGTCTCGGTCCCGCGCGCCTGGAGCGCGGCGGCGCTGATCGGCACGTCCTTGATCGCCAGCTTGCCACTGCCGAGCGGTGCGACGACCGACCCATTGATCGTGACCTGGATCTGGTCGGGGCGGCCAGTGACGATCATCGGATTGTTGGCATCGGCGGGCACGTCGTAGCGTTCGCCCTGCGCCAGGATCTTTTCGAGCAACGTCTTGCCGCTCGCGTCGTAGATCTTGAGCCACACGCCCTCGGTCGCGGTCAGCGTCACTTGCCCGCCGCCGACCGGCGCCGGTGTCGGTTCGGGCGCGGCGGCGATGCTGTTGTCGGACGGGATGGCAAGAGGGGCGTCGCTCGATCCGCGGAACAGGCTGGTGCTGTACCAGATGGCAACAACGATCAGCAGCAGTACCGCGATCGCGCCCGCGACCAACGCGACGCCGCGCGACGGCAGGCTTTTGCCATCGCGCGGTTGATACGGTTCATAGACGGTGGTTGGCGCGGCCGGCAGATGCGGGTTGCCGCGTACTTCCAGTCCGATCGCCTTTTCGTCGAGTCCGACGGCTCGCGCGTAGGCCTTGGCGAAACCGATCGCATAGGTCGACGATGGCAGGCCGCTATAATCGCCCAGCTCGATCGCCTCGAGATGGCGCATCGGCACACGTGTGCTGGCGGCGATGTCGGCCAGTGTCAGCCCCAGCCTCTCGCGCGCCTCGCGCAGTTTGTCGCCGGTGCTCTTGGGAAAGAGCGATTCCTGCTCGGCTGTCTGGTCGTCGTCCATATCGCTCTCCGGCAACGGGGAGGTGCGACCCGAATGGCCCGCTGCCTGTGGACGGCTGTCGGCCAAAGCCTTGCCGCGTGTCAACGCCCCGTCGATGCGGTCCGTCGCCGATTCAGGCGAGCTCAACCCCGTTTTCGGCGGCCCAGCCGATCAGGTGGCCGCGCACGTCGCGGATCGGGGCCGACAGCAAGCGGTCCATCTCGGCGGCGATCGCGCCGCGATCGAGGCTGCGCACCATCGCCTTGATCGGGCCGACGGCGGCGGGGGTGATCGACAATCGTTCGATACCGAGCCCGACCAGCGCCATCGCCTCGAGCGGCCGCCCGCCCATTTCGCCGCACACCGCCAGGTCGACCCCGGCGTCGCGGCACGGCGCGACGACTCGCTTGAGGAACCGCAGGATCGACGGGCTCAGCCAGTCGTAGCGCTCGGCCAGCTTGGGGTTGGCGCGGTCGGCGGCGAACAGGAATTGGGTGAGGTCGTTGGTGCCGACCGACAGGAATTGGACATTGGGCAGCAGCAGATCGAGTTGCTCGGCGAGCGCCGGGACTTCGAGCATCGCGCCGTAGCGGATGTCGTTCGGCAACCTTTTGCCCCGCCCGCCGAGCCACGCCTTCTGCGTCTCGAAGATCGCCTTCGCCTCGTCGAACTCCCACGGCTCGCTGACCATCGGGAACATGACGTTGAGCGTGCGGCCCCCGGCGGCTTCGATCAGCGCGCGCGCCTGCGCCTTCATCAATCCGCCGCGTTCGAGCGCGAGCCGCAGCGCGCGCCAGCCCATCGCCGGGTTTTCCTCGTCCTCGTCGTGCGTATTGAGATACGGCAGCGCCTTGTCGCCGCCGATATCGACGGTGCGGAAGACCACCGGCTTGTCGCCGGCCGCTTCGAGCACGTCCTTGTACAGCCGCAACTGGCGCTCGCGTTGCGGCAAGGTCGCCGACACGAGGAACTGAAATTCGGTGCGGAACAGCCCGATCCCGTCGGCGCCGGTCACATCGAGTGCGGCGACGTCGTCGCGCAGCCCCGCATTGCACATCACCGTCAGTCGTACGCCGTCCCGGGTGATCGGCGCTTCGTCGCGTAACGCGGCAAAGACTGCGCGGCGTTTCTGGCGCAGCAGCAACTTGGCGTCGAACGCCTCTTCCATCGCCGCCGACGGACGGACCAGCGCCGATCCGTTGCCAGTGACGTCGAGCAACAGCTGGTCGCCTTCGCCGACATGCTGGCGCACGCTGCGGACGCGGCCGAGCACCGGTACGCCCATTGCCCGTGCGACGATGATGACGTGCGCGGTCAGCGACCCCTCCTCCAGGATCACGCCCTTCAGCCGCCGCCGGTCATATTCGAGCAGTTCGGCCGGCCCCAGATTCCGCGCGATAAGGATCGTGTCCTGGCGGAGCCCGAATTGCGCCGCGGTGCCCATCTGGCCAGACACGATGCGGAGCAGCCGGTTGGAAAGATCCTCCAGGTCATGCATCCGGTCCTGGAGCAACGGGTCGCCGATCTGGCGCATCCGCATCCGGGTGCGCTGCTGGACCCGCTCGATCGCCGCCTCGGCGGTGAGCCCAGAGTCGATCGCTTCGTTGATGCGGCGGCTCCAGCCCTCGTCATACGCGAACATTTTGTACATCGAGAGCACTTCGTCATGCTCGCCACCGACGCCGAACTCGGCGCGGTCCGCCATGCGGTCGATCTGCTCGCGCATCTTGTCGAACGCGGCGTAGACCCTGTGCCGTTCCGCCTCGGTATCCTCGGCGACGGTATGCTCAATCGTGATGCGCGGCTGGTGATACACCGCGTGGCCGACTCCCATCCCCTCGACCAGCTTGAGCCCATCGAGCCGGACCGCCGCGGTCGACTGCGGCCGCGATGCGGCGTCGCGCTGGTCGGCGAGCCCGGCGCTGGCGATCAGCTCGCTCAGCACCATCGCAACGGTCTGCAGCGCTTCGATCTCGACGTCTTCGTATTTGTGTGGGTCGACGTGCTGGACCGCGAGCACGCCGATCGCGCGCTCGCGGCGGATGATCGGGACGCCGGCGAAGCTGTGGAACTCGTCCTCGCCGGTTTCGGGGCGATAGGCGAAATCGGGGTGCGACGCGGCTTCGTCGAGGTTGAGCGTCTCGACATTCTGCGCGATCGTGCCGACTAGCCCTTCGCCGGGCGCGAGTTTGGTGACGTGGACCGCGGCCTGGTCGAGGCCCTTGGTCGCGTAGAGTTCGAGCAGCCCCTCGCGCAGCAGGTAGATCGAGCAGACCTCGCTATCTAACGCCTCGCCGATGATGCGGACGACGGCGTCGAGCTTGGCCTGCGGGCTCGACCGCGCGGCCATCACCTCATGGAGGTTGACGAGGATCTCGCGGGCAGAGGCGGCGGCGGTGACGGCCATGCCCGATCCGCTAACAGATCGGCGGCGGCGGCGCTATCGCCGCCGCCCAATTCCTCAGCGTTCGAAATCGCTTGGCGCGACCGGCACCGCGGCGGCGATCGCCACCACCGCATTGGGCGCGGGTTCGGCGGCGACTTGCGCGTCCGACGGGCTCCAGAACGGCGCTTCGAGCGCGGGCAGCTCTTCGACCGCGAAGTCGGTCAGCCTAGCCGGGTCGACCGTTGCGACTTGCGCCAGCACCGCCTTGGCGGTGTTGCAGAACTCGCCCTGCGCGGTGGGCTGAGCGAAATAGTTATACAGCTTGGTCATGTCGCGATCGAGCGCGTCCTGCCACGCGGTGCCGTATTGCGCCTTGTAGTGCGCGGCGACGGCGGCGCTCGCGGCGGCGAGCTGGGTGCCCTGATTGCGGATCAGCTGATTATAGGCAGCGACCGTCGACCCTTCGTCGGCGTCGCGGCAACCGAGTGCGGCGACGTTCAACGCGGCGCGCATGTGCCACAGGCTTTCGAGCGGCGAAATGTTGGTGGTGACGACCGCCGGCTTGAACGTTTGCGCGGCGGCGGGCGCCCCCGCGAACAAGGCGACAGGCGCTAAGGCATAGAGAATACGCATGGTTACAACCCCCTCGATACGTCACCCCGCGTGACGTGAGCGGATGGTCACCCCGACTCGGCGAACAACTCCTTCAAAAGCGATGTGAATTCGTCATTTACGACGTTCGTGTCAGGGCAGGCGGAAGACCGCCGGATCGACCTTCAGGTACGGGACGCGCGGCCCAGTGCTCGTTGCCGCAGCCATCGCCAGTGTCGCGGTTGACCGCTGGTTTCGCCACGCATCGTAGGCGCGGTAGAAATCGGTGAATGGGCGGTCGATCGCCGCCATGTGCGCTTGCGCGAACCCGGGCAGCGCAGCGGGCGCGACGCTCGTCATCTCGTCGAGCACGCGGTCGGCGGTGGCGCAGAAATCGGCGCGGACCGGGGCGAGCGCGAAGAAATTGTAGAGCTTCGTCATCTCGCCGTCATAGCGATTGCGCCAGTCGCCGCCGACCGCACGGAATTCTTCGGCGAATCGCGATTCGGCATGCGCGAGCACCGGCGCATGCGCGCGGATCGCGGTGTTGTACCGCGCCGCGATCGCATCACCGAGCGGGCCGCGGCACGCCAGCGCCGCGACGTTGAGCGCGGCGCGGAGGTGCCAGGTGGCTGCCGCCGGCGACAGGTTACGGTTGGGCGTTGGATAGCTGCCGTCGGCGAGCATCGCCGGAACCGCCATGCCGGGGCTCGCGCCCGTCGGCATCGGAACGATTGCAACGGCAACTGGCGGAGGCGGTGCGACTGAGGCGACCGGCTTCGGCGTCGAACTGCACGCCGACACGATCAGAAGCAGCGGAATCGAGAAACGGACCGGGTGCGACACGTCGAACCTCCCTTGCCCCCCGGCAAAGCGGTTGTGGGCGCAGGACGGTTAAGATCGGGTAAGCCGTCTTAGTGGAGCGTCTCGTGTGCTGCGCACATCGCGACGAATTTGGCGATCCGTGCGGCGCGGGTTTCGGGCTTTTTCGCGGTCTGGACGCGGTAGAGGATCGCGTAGCGATTAGCGCCGGTCAGCGTGTCGAAGAACGCGCGCGCCCTGGCGTTGGCGTCGAGCGCGGCCTTGAGGTCGGCGGGCTCGGTTGCGGCCGAGGCGGGGGCATAAGCGGCGTCCCAGCGGCCATCGGCCTTCGCTGCATCGATTGCGGCGCGACCCGCTACCGACACGCGACCTTGCGCCAGCAATTCATCCGCGCGCGTCCGGTTCTTCTCGGACCATTTGCTGGCGCGCTTGCGCGGGGTGAAGCGGGTGAGGAACCAGGCGTCGTCATATTTGTCGATCTGCCCGTCGATCCAGCCATGGCACAGCGCGCCGTCGATCGCCTGCGCCTTGGTCAGCGTCGACTCGGCGTTCCCCGCCTTCGCGAGCTTGAGCCACAGGCCGGATGCCGAACGCGGCTGGGCGGCGAGCCATTCTTCCCACGCCGCAAGGTCGGGGAAGGAAAGGATCGGCAGCCCGCCGCGTTCGGTTTGCATGCGTGCCGCGCTCAGCCGCCGATCTTGTGCGACAGCTTGATCGCGAGATCCTTGGCCCAGGCTTCGTCGCCTTTCTTGAGCGTGATCGTGCTGGCATCGCCCTTGAACTGGAAGAACGCGGTCTGATGCTTGCCCAGCCAGAAATCGAGGTGCGGCATGTCGCCCGGCGTCCAATAGGCGCCGCGGCCGACCCCCGCGACCGCTTCGGGCACCATGTTCATCGACTTTTCTTGCGCTTCGAACTTGGCAGGGCCGTCGGTGTTATCGACAGGCATCTCGACGCGCGTCGACAGGATCACGGTGCGCCCGTCGGCGAGCAGATAATGGCATTGCGACCGCGATACCGGATCGTCGCCGTCGGCCTGGTGGTTCATCTTGGTTTCGGCCTTGGTCACCGCTTGCCCCGCAACCGCGGCGACCACGCCCTGGTCGAGCGTCTTGCAGGCATCGGCCTCGGTCCAGCCGCCGACCAGTGCATCGCCGCCACCGCCCGCGGCATCGGCCGGCGTCGGGGCATTCGCGTTGCCACCGGCGCTTGCGCCGCCACACGCCGACAACAGACCACATGCGGCAGTCATCGCCGCGAAACTCACCGTCATTCTCATTGGACGCTCCACCTAGAGTTAGGCGACCGTTGCCCGATCGACGCCGGGCTTCGGCGACTTGGTAGTGCGCCGTTTCGCGACGGTCCAGCGCGATCCGAAGAGGGCTTGACTCGGTAACTACTGTGCATCATACAGTGTATGTCATACACCATGTGAGACACAGCCTTGGCCGTCGACGATGACCTGTTCGAAAAAATGCGAATCGAGCTTCGCCGCGGGTCGCTTGTGCTCGCGGTGCTCGGCGCGCTGCGCCAGGAACGCTACGGCTACACGCTGCGCCAGAGCCTGGAGGATGCCGGGCTGCCGATCGACGAAGGCGCGCTCTACCCGCTGCTCCGCCGGCTCGAAACGCAAGGTTTGCTGACCAGCGAATGGCGCGAGGACGCCAAGCGCACGAAGCGCTTCTACCGGCTTTCCTCCGTCGGCGTGGAGACGCTCGCGCAACTGCTCGGCGAATGGAATTCGATTTCCGAATCGATCCTGCGCCTCACCGAAAAGGATCAATGATGGACCTCATCGACCGTTATCTGACCGCGATCCGCTGGAACTTGCCGCGCGGTGTCAATGCCGACGACGTCATCGCCGAGCTGCGCGACGTAATCGCCAGCCGAGTCGAGGACCGCGAGGAATCGCTCGGCCGTCCGCTTGACGAGAAGGAGATCAGCGCCTTGTTGCGCGAGTTCGGCCACCCGTTGGTCGTCGCCGCGCGCTATGGCACGCAGCAATCGCTGATCGGGCCCGACCTGTTCCCGTTCTACTGGTTCTCGCTCAAGGTCGTACTGGCGATCTGCGCGGCGGTGATGGTCGTGACGGGCGTCATCAACGCGATTTCCGGCGGGCACTCGATCGTGCGCGCGCTGGTCCATGTCCTGACCAGCGGATGGTGGTCGCTGCTCGCCAATGCCGGGCTGGTCACGTTGATCTTCGTGGTGCTCGAACGCACCGGCTGGCTGACCGAATATCTCGAGCAATGGAGCCCGGAGGAGCTGCCCGACCTCAAGGATTTCAAGGTCAAGCCGCAGAGCGCGTGGGAGTCGGTGTTCCAAGTCGCGGTCGGGATCGCCTTCATCCTGTGGTGGGTCGGGCTGATCCACGTCCCGCTGGCCTACACCGACGTCGAGGGCCTGACACTGACGCCCGCGCCGGTCTGGACCGATCTGTGGGTGCCGATCCTCGCGCTGATGGTCGCGCGGCTGGTCTTCAATCTCATCCAGTGGCTGCGTCCGCGCTGGAAGCTGGCGCGCGCGGTGCTGAGCGTGGCGACCGCCGCCGGCGGGCTGGCGCTGCTCGCGCTGATCTATCAGGCCGGCCATTGGCTGACCGCGACGTCGGCGACGATGCCCGCCGACCAGCTCGCCGATATCGACCGCAGCACCAACCTGGGCATCCACTACGCCATCATCGTGATCGGCGTGATCTGGGCGCTGCAATGCGCGAAGGAATTGTGGCGGCTCTACGCCGGCCGCCGCTGACCAAGTTCATGCCGCGCGCTTCTCCAGCGCGTGCGCGGCCTCGGCCATCAATTGCGCGATGATCTCGGCGACCGGCTCTTCCCTGGTAACCATCCCGACCGACTGGCCGGCCATCAGGCTGCCATGCTCGACATCGCCGTCGATCACCGCGCGGCGGAGAGCGCCTGCCCAGTAATGCTCGATCTGGAGCTGCGCCTCCATCATCTCGACCTTGCCCTCGTCGAGCAGCTGCGCGACTTCGCGCTGCTTGGCGGTGAACAGCTCGCCACCGGCATTCTTCAGCGCGCGCACCGGGATGACCGGCAGGCGCGGATCGACTTGGACGCTGGCGACCGCATCGCGCGCGCCTGCGCGGAAGAAGGCTTTCTTGAAATTCGGATGCGCGATGCTTTCG
>NZ_JAQGKZ010000139.1 GCF_028289855.1 Sphingomonas bacterium
GCCGCGACGATATCGCCCGCGAGGCCGCTGCGCATTGCGGGCACGGTGGCTAGGTCGAGCGCCGCGCGCTCGACGGCGGAAAAACCGGTCATGCCCCGTTCTCCACAAGCGTCGTCAACCCGCGCGCGGCCAGCCGCTCACGCATCGCGCCGCGCGCGCGCAGCAACAAAGATTCGAACGCCTTCAGCTTCATCTCCAGCACCTCGGCCGCCGCGGCATTGGGCAGCTCCTCGTAATAGGTCAGCACGATCGCGGCGCGGTGCCGCTCGGAAAGGTCGCCCAGCGCCGCCAGTGCTGCCGCGCGCAATTGCTCGCCGGCCATCGCTTCGTCGGCGAGCGCCGCGCCATCGGGCCGGTCGGGCACCTCGGCATCGCTCGCAAAGCGCCGCCGCCGCAGGCGGTCGAGGCACAGATTGACCGCGACTCGCGTCAGCCACGCCGCGATTCCCGCTTGCCCCGCCCGCCATCGATCCGCCGACGCCCACAACCGCAACAGCGCCTCTTGCGCGACATCCTCCGCTTCGGCGGCGTCGCCCAGCATCCGATACGCTACGCGGTGCACCAAGCCGACTTGCGCCTCGACCACGCGCGAAAAGGCCAAGGCATCGCGCCCGGCGATGCGCGCCATCACCGCATCGTCGCTCTCCACCGCCACGGTTTCCCGCGCGGGCGCCGTTTGCCGCATCAACACGCCGTTACATCTACTCCGCAAAGCTCAACGCGCGAAGCAGCGATACCCTTCGCAGCCCCCATTGCGGTTGCGCGACGCGGCGTTAAGCTGAACCAAGGGGGAGAAACCGATGGAGCTGTTGCTGCGCCCTTGGCGCCATTATGCCGATTTCAACGGACGGTCGCGGCGCGGCGAATATTGGCTGTTCAAACTGACCTTTTGGGGCGGCTTCCTGCTCCTGGCGCTGATCGGCGGTGTGTTCGGCGATCTCGCCGGGCGATCGAGCGGCGAGCCCATGGGCGCGGCCGGTATCGCCGGCGTCGCGCTGGCCGTCATTTACTTTCTGGCATCGATCATCCCCGGTTGGGCGCTCACCGTCCGGCGGCTGCACGATCAGGGCACGTCCGGCTGGCTGATCCTGACGACCTTCATCCCCTATATCGGGCTGATCTTCGTCCTGGTCTTCGGCTGCATTCCGGGCAACGATTTCGAAAACGAATACGGGCCCGACCCTCGCCTTCCCGACGCGGAGAGCAGGGAGGCGCTCGGCGAGCTGTTTTCCTAGCCGGCGCTCAGCCGTACCGCACGATCGCGAAACCCTCGGCATCGGTCGGGGCGACGAAATGCGCGGTGAACTGGTCGAAGGTCGCGTCGTCGACCTGATACGGATGCTCGCCGCTGGCGTTGCGCGCGTGCATCCGCGCGCGGCATTCCGCGTCGGGCGGATCGAGGAAATGGAGCGTCGCGGTCACCCCCGCATCGTCCGCCAGCGCCTTCATCCACGCGCGGCTCGCCACCGTATTGGCGGGAAAATCGAGGATCACCGCCTGCCCGCCGCGCACCATCGCGGCGATCAGCGGCGCGATCGCCGCGCGCAGCCGATCGCTCGACCGGCGGTAATCCGCCAGATCGGCGATCTCCCCCGGATAGAGCGTCGACAGCCAATAGTCCTCGGCGATCACCGCCCCGCCCGTCTCCGCCGCCAGCCGCGCCGACAGCGTCGATTTCCCCGACGCGATCTTGCCGCAGAGCAGATGGAGCGCGCCGCTCATCCCTCCGCCATTTCCATCAGCACCTTCCACTCGTCGTCGCGCACCGGCGTCACCGACAGCCGAGATTGCCGCAGCACCTCGATCGCGGCGAGACGCGGCTCGGCCTTCATCTCCGCCAGCGTGACATGGTGCTTGAGCGGCGCGACCGGCTTGACCTGGACGCTTGCCCAGTCGCCCTTCTCGCCATCGGGCCGCCATGTGCGGGTGATTTCCATCACCCCCGCGCAGGCTTTTTCGGTGTTGGAATGGTAGAGGACCGCGCGGTCGCCGACCGCCATGTCCTTCAGGAAATTGCGCGCGGTGTAATTGCGGATGCCGTCCCATTCGGTCTCGCCGTCGCGGACCAAATGATCCCAGCCGTACACCTCGGGCTCCGAGCGCAAGAACCAATACGCCATGCTTTCTTCCCTACCTAAACGTTAAGTGAACCGCGACCTCAGCGGCCATTCAGACCGAATCGCATAGAAGGATGCAACAAGCTCGGACAGTTCGGCGTTGATTGGCAATGCGGAACCGGGCTCTTTGTTGAAGGAGGTTCGAGATGACCAGTTTTCTGACCAAGTCGGTGATCGGCGCCACGCTCGCCGCCACCGCGCTGACCGCCGCTCTGCCGGCCGAGGCGCAGCGTTATCGCCGCGGCTATCGCCATGACGACGGCGCGGGCACCGCAATCATCGCCGGTGTCGCCGGCCTCGCGATCGGCGCGGCGATTGCGTCGAGCAACAACCGCGACCGCTATTATCGCGACGACCGCTATTACAACGACAGCTATCGCTATGATAATTATAACAATTATCCGCGGTACAACAATTACTACAACAACGACTATCGCCGCGATTACCGCCAGTGCCGCATCGAGCGCCGCTATGACCCCTATTACGGCCGCACCACGCGGGTGAGGGTTTGCTACTAAGCGGGCGCACGTGGATTAGCGCAAGCTAATCCACGAGACGCCACGGCGGGCGGCGATGCCGCGCAGCGGCTTCGTCCGACGGCGTGGCGTTGCAATATAGGACGGCGCGGGAGGCGACCCCCGCGCCGTTCGCGCATTTGCATTTTGCGGCGGGCCACGGCAGGAGGCGCGCCACCATGACCACACCCACCGACACCCCGCCCGACCGCCTGTCGACCAACCCGAGCAGCCCGCATTTCGACCAGGATCTGCTCGGCCGCGGCATCGGCATCCGCTTCAAGGGCAACGAGCGCCACGACGTCGAGGAATATTGCATCTCCGAAGGCTGGATCCGGGTGGCGCTGGGGAAGAAGGTGGACCGGCACGGTAATCCGCTGACGCTCAAGCTGAGCGGTGAGGTCGAGGCGTGGTTCGAGCGTGGGGCGGGTGGGGAAGATACGCCCGAAGCGGAGTAACCCGCTGAATTTATGTTGCGCGCTGCCCCCGGCTTCATCACGTTGGGCTAGGAGATCCAGTGAGCCTATTAGCCGCACTAGCTCGGGCAAAGACCGAGGAAGACGTCAAGGACGCCTATATCAAGGCGCTCGGCCTCAAGGCGTATTCGAAGAATCTGGTCGATATCCAGACTCAAGAGGTGTGGTTCGAGGCGAAAGCGGTTTCTACCCCGCCGATCATCATGTTCGCCCAGTTGCTGTTCTACATCCGCGCGGCGAAAAAACGCGGCGAGGCGATCCCGGCGTTCCTCGCCGTCATCGACCGCGAAAAAGCGGCGATCATGCCGACCGAGAAAGCGCTACCGCTGCTTGACGACAGGGACATCGTCTGGCCGAAATCGGGGTCGGGCGCTGGCAAGGAGCTGGCGGCGAAGATCGCGCCCTATGTCCAGACGCATATCGTCGAATACGAAATCGCGCACGACGAAGCGGCGTTCATTAAGGCGGTGAAGGACGCGATCCGCGAACGCCGGATCATCCGCACGCCCATCACTCCCGACAATCTGCGGCAGGTTTTCGACCGCTGGGTCGATATGATTGGCAGCGAGCTGGGTGTGAAAAATCAGGCCGACTACGCTGTTCTGTTCTTCGCCGATATCATGCACGACGGGCGTAACGAGGCGATGCACAACCTGCCCGCGCGGCTGCTGTTCAACGGCGACAAACCGGTGTTCATCATCGGGTCCGAGCAATACGAACTGGCGAGCGAGCGCGGCTATCGTAATTTCTGGGCGATCTATCACCGGCCGCCCGAGCAGCAGCACCGCCATTATCTGCTCGAACGGCGAGACAGTCTGCTCCCCGTCGACGAACAGAAGTTCAAGGGCGCCTATTACACCCCGCTGCACATCGTCGACAAAGCCTATGACCAGCTCGTCGCGACGTTGGGGCCGAACTGGCAGGACCGCTATCTGGTATGGGATATGTGTGCGGGCGTCGGCAATCTGGAGGCGAAGCACAGCAATCTGCGCAACGTGTTCATGTCGACGCTCGACCAAGCCGATGTGACGATAATGAAATCTAACCCGGCATTCGCGGGCGCGACGATCTTCCAATACGATTATCTCAACGACGACGTCACCGATTTCGGCGAAATCGACTATGCGCTGTCGGGCAAGGTGCCGCAGCCACTGCGTCAGGCGATCACCGATGCGCGCGCGGGCAAGAAGGGCACGAAGCCGATCCTGGTGCTGATCAATCCGCCTTATGCGGAAGCGATGAACGTGGATAACACCACGGAATCCGGTAGCAATTCCGAACTGAAGAAGGGTGTTGCAAATACGCGCATCAGCCACGGCATGGACGGGTTGGGGTACGCCTCGCGCGAGTTATTTGTGCAGTTTCTTCACCGGATCGTGGCAGAGTTACCAAACGCGGCATTGGCGATGTTCAGTACGCTCAAATATGTGAACGCGCCCAACTTTGCCGAATTTCGTCGGCGCTGGACGGCCCGCTATTTGGACGGGTTCATAGTTCACAATCGTGCCTTCGACGGCTTGAAGGGCGATTTTCCGATCGGTTTCTTGATTTGGGATTTGGCCAAGAATCAGCCGGCCGAGTCCATTCAAACTATCGCGTTGGATCGGGCCGGTGACGTCATCGATGAGAAGGCGTTTTTACCGCGTTCTGCCACGGCTGCCTTTGGCTGACTGGATCATTCGGCCGCGATCAAACCGACAACCTGCAGTACCGCTGAAGAATGCCCTAACTCCGTCCACGAGTACCAAGGATGTACGCGGAACCCGTTGGGCTGATGGTGCTATTGGAAGCATGATCGTGTTTGGCAACGATTTGCAGCACGCGGCGACAACGGGACTTCTCTCGTCCGGCTATGGCAACGCCGGCGCATTTTTCGTCACGGGCCAAAATCTTTGGCAAGCTGCAATCGTTTTTGCGGTCCGACGCTTGGTCAAGCCGACATGGCTGAACGACCGGGACCAGTTCTTGCAGCCTGCGCAGCCCCTGACCGACAAATTCAAATCGGACTGCCTCGTCTGGATGCTGTTCAACGGCAGCAACCTGACCGCCGGGGCAAACGGACTTCATTGGAACGGCCGCGACTGGAGCCTCGTCAACCACTTCATCCCCTTCACCGAAAGCGAGGTCGGCGCGAAGGGGCGATTCGAGAGCGACTTCATGGTCCGCTACATGGACGGCATGACCTTCTCGCCGAAAGCGCGAGCCGTGCTCGACGAGGGCCGCAAGCTGTGGACGCGGTTCCACGCGACACAATTTCCGCGCAAGATCAGGGACGAATTCAAGCTCAATCGCCCCGATGCCGGCTGGTACCAGATCCGCCGCGCGCTCAAGGCCTATGGCGAAACCGAGCTGACCGACTTCGACCCGTTCGACCGCGCCTATGCCGCGTTGTCGGCCAAGCTGCGGCCGATGGTTTACGAACTAGGCTTCTTGCCTGAATAGGCGACTAATCCCCCTTATCCCCCTCGTTCCGCGGCTTCTTCGTCTCGGCGTGCTGCTGCGCGTCCTGGCTCAGCGACCTGCGCTGGTCGTCGCTGTCGCTGAAGGTGCCGTCGTCGTTGCGCCGCTGGTATCGTTTTTCGTGCGGCTGGATCAGTTCGCGTTCGCTCATGTCGGGCCTCCGTCGCTGGTGCGATTCCAACGTCGCGATTCACGCTTCGTTCCAAACCATTTTCCTACAACACCCGCCCCATGCTATCCTCCGCGCCGGCCCCTCACATGGGCCGCGCTCTTTGATAGTCTAAATACCCCCGATACGCGACGCAGCCGGCGCGCGGTCGCCGAACCGCACGCTCGCCTTATTTCTCACATGCGCGATTTTCGTGAAGTTCCTTCGCCGGGCCCATGGCCAGTGCGAACATTGGGAACATTCGCGCCGCCGACCCAGCGTTGGTGTAATCTTTGTAATCTTCCGAGCTCGCCGGGCACCGCGATCGGCGCCCGACTTCCTCGATATTCGACGCCGGCCGCCGTTCGAAAATTTCCTACTCTCGTCATCATCGGTCGCGTTTCGCGTGAAATGTGCGAAGCCAGGGAGGCTCCAGCCCGCCCCGCTTCCCTTCGCGCCGCCGTTGGGCTAAGGGCGCGCCTCACGAATTTCCCCCGATTTACCCAGAGGCTTGTTTGGCAAAAGAAGAACTTCTCGAAATGCGCGGCCAGGTGGTGGAGCTTTTGCCCAACGCCATGTTCCGCGTGAAGCTGTAAAACGACCATGAGATCCTCGGTCACACCGCCGGCAAGATGCGCAAGAACCGCATTCGCGTGCTGGTCGGCGACGAGGTGCTGGTCGAGCTCACGCCCTACGATCTGACCAAGGGCCGCATCACCTATCGCTTCATGCCGGGCCGCGACGGGCCGGGGCCGCGATAACATGCCGCCGGGCGCAACGGCGCCTGCGCCCAAGCTTGTCCTAGCCTCCACCAGCCCGCGCCGCCGCGAATTGCTTGCACGGATCGGCGTCGCGCCGAACCGGCTTGCCGCTCCCGATATCGACGAGACCCCGCTAAAGGGCGAGAGCCCCCGCGCCTATGTCGTGCGGCTCGCCGAGGCGAAGGCGCTGGCGGTGGAACGCGCGCCGGATGAAATCGTGCTGGCCGGCGACACCACCGTCGCGGTGGGCTCGCGCATCCTCGAAAAGCCCGCCGACGAGGCCGACTTGCGCCGCATGCTCGGCCTGCTGTCGGGGCGGCGGCATCATGTTTACTCTGGCGTCTGTGTGGTCGGCGCCGACGGCAAGGCGCGGACCAAAGTCGTGGACACGATCGTCGGGTTCAAGCCGCTCAGCGCGTCCGAGATCGACTGGTACGTCGCATCCGGCGAAGGGATGGGCAAGGCCGGCGGCTACGCGATCCAGGGCCGCGCGGAAGGCTTCGTGCGGTACCTCGCGGGGAGCCATTCGAACGTCGTCGGGCTGCCGGTGTTCGAGACGCTGGGGATGCTGCGGTCGGCGGGTCTACCGCTGCCTTCGGCAGCGGATCAACCAGGGGCGCCGCTTGGCTGAGTGGCTGTACGAGGCCGGGATCGGCGAAGCGCGCGCGGCGCTGGTCGAGGACGGCCGGATAATCGAGGCGCGGATCGAGCGGCCCGGGGGTTTGCGGGTCGGGACGGTATTCGACGCGCGGCTGGTCGAACGCGTTGCCGCGGGCCTGTCGCGGGTCGAGAGCGAAGCGGGCGCGGCCGTGATCGCGCAGGTACCGCAAGGCGTCACCGAAGGCGCGCGGTTGCGGGTCGAAGTAGTGCGCGAGGCGCTTCCCGAGGCCGGGCGGATCAAGCTGGCCAAGGTGGTCGCGAGCGACGCCGCGCTGGTCGAGGGGCCGGACTTGCTGGCACTGTGCGAGGCAAGCGGCCACCCGGTGCGGACGCTCCATGCACACGAGCCCGATGCGCTCGAGGCGGCGGGCTGGTCCGAGGTGCTCGACGAAGCGCTGACCGGCGAGATCGCATTCGCCGGCGGCGCGCTCCGCCTGTCGCCGACCCCGGCGATGACCCTGTTCGACGTCGATGGCCCCGGCACGACCGCGGCACTGGCAGTGGCGGCGGCGGCCGCGACGGCACAGGCGATCGTCCGGCACGATATCGGCGGGTCGATCGGAATCGACTTCCCCACCGTGACCGGCAAGGCCGAGCGGCTGGCGGTGGCGGCGGCAATCGACGCCGCGCTGCCGCAACCGTTCGAACGCACCGCGCTCAACGGCTTCGGTTTCTTGCAGATCGTCCGCCCCCGCCCCCGCGCCTCGCTCCCCGAACTGCTCCGCAGCGATCCCGTTGCCGCTGAGGCACTGGCGCTGCTTCGCCAGATCGAGCGCACCCCGCCGCCGGTCCCCGCCGAGCATATCGCGTCGCTTCGGGTTATTGCCTGGCTGGACCGGAATCCCCATCTCATTGCCGAACTCTCGCGCCGCTCCGGCGTCGCGATCACGCTCAGAGGAAGCAATGGCCAAGGCTGATACTTGCCCGATCTGCGGCACCCCGACCGACCCCGCGCACAAGCCGTTCTGCAGCCGCGGCTGCAAGGATCGCGACCTGCTCAAATGGCTCGGCGAAGGCTATGCGATCCCCGGTCCAGAGATCGACCCGGAAGCGCTGGACACGTCCGACACCCGCGATTAAGAGGCCCGCTCTTTCGCGGCCATGCCTGCGATGCCCGGGTAGCTCAGTTGGTAGAGCATGCGACTGAAAATCGCAGTGTCGGCGGTTCGAACCCGTCCCCGGGCACCATCCTCGCTGGCCTCCAGCACACCAACCGGCCTGACGAATGAAGCCTGCGGACCTGCAAGCTTTCCCCTGATGCTGCGCTACTTCTCCTTCGTGGGGTCGCGCGCTGGCTCGACGGCGCTGGAGACCGCTGAATCCGGCTGGCCGAGGGTCGGCGCGAGCCCGGGCCGGGCCGCCGCGACCTCGGCATAGCCGCCGCAATATTTGGCGCGAGCCGGGTCGCCGGCGGCTTGCACGCCGCAATAGTCCTTGGCGCGCATGACCACGTCGCGAAGAACCAGCAGGCGCCCGTCGCGCAACTCCACCGTCAGATGCCCGCCGGGACCCACCCTGACAAAGGCCGTCGAAAGGATCCGGCGCCCCACGGCCTCTGCGGGCGAGTCCGCCAGCGGGCCTGGAGCGGAAGCAAGACTGGGACTCGGCATGGCGGCTTTCTGAGGTGAAGGAGTGCACGCGGCGAGTATCGAAGAGATCGTTAGCAGAATGCGAAGCATCGCGCTTTTCCGGGGGATCATGAACACAGCCCGTGATACGCGAACGGCAACGTCGAGTCACGATTCGACCGCGTGCCCCAAATCGGCAAAATTTGCCGCCGATTCGCGTACTTGCTGCTCCAACGCGCCGCAGCAATGGCAGCGGCCGCCTTTTTTTGTTATGTTATCCACAGCCGCGCGCGGATCGTTACGCTCTCGGCATCGGGAGAACGCGCTTTACCCCTTGACCATGGTGAACACGCCGTAAATACATAAGGGTAATCTCGGCCAATTGCGGCATTTCTGGGGACAGGCGCGCACGCGTGAAACGTGCTGCGCCATAGCGGGGAACTACCAATGAAGAATTCCGATTTCGGTGCGGGCGAGTCGCTCGACAATATGGTTTCCGGCCTGCTGGGTCAGATGGCGGAAACCCACGCTTCGATCGTTCCGGGAGCGGATGCGGTAAGCGGCGGCGCGAGCGTCGACCTGCACGTCGGCGGCTTGGGTTCCGGCCTTCTTGATTTGCCACCGCTGGCGCCGACGGTCGGCATCTCCACGGGCGACGCTGGGCAACCGGTGTCGGAAGGCGGCAACTTGAGCGCCGATGCGAGCGGCGGCGAATCGAACACCAATCTGGGCGGCGGCGTTCTCGGTACGGCATTGGACATTCCCGCATGGGACGTCGTGCTGGAAGAAGACGATGTCCGCGGCGGCAAGGCCGGCGGCGCCCCTGCCGGCGACCCGACCGGCGCCAACGTGGCACCCGGAGGCCCCGGAACGTTGCTGACGCTCGGCACCAATCCTGACGGCAGCCACTATTTCACGGGCATCCGCAACGTCGATGCGGTCCTGATCGGCTCCAAGTGGGGCTCCACGAACCTCACCTACAGCTTCCCGACGTCGGGCACGAACTACAACGGAAGCGGCTATAGCAGCGACGGCGTCAGCCTCTATCATGTCGATCTGGGTCCGCAACAGCAGGCGGCGGCGCGCGCGGCGTTCGCTCAGCTCTCGGCGGCGACCGGGCTGACGTTCACCGAAATCACCGACACGGATACCGTTCACGCCAACATCCGCCTGTCGCAGACCAGCGATCAGGACGACGCGTCCGCCTATGGCAACTTCGCGTCGGATACGAGCGGGCTTGCGGGCGACATCTGGTTCGGCCGCAACAACCAGCCTTATTACGATCTCGCCTATAAGGGCACGTGGGGCTACGCCACCATCATGCACGAGATCGGCCACACGATGGGGCTGAAGCACGGGCACCAGGATTACACCAACAGCGACCTGTCCTTCTATTTCGGGACATCCCCGCGTTTCGGCACCCAGTCGCTCACCCCGGACCGTGATGGTCAGGCCTGGTCGCTGATGACCTATACGCCCGCGCCGTTCACCAACAGCAATTTCGCCGGCGACAAAATCGACCAGCCCCAGACGTACATGCAGTACGATCTGGCCGCGCTGCAGTATCTGTACGGTGCCAATTATAGCACCCACGCCGAAGACACGACCTATACCTTCAGCGCGACGACCGGCGAGATGTTCATCAACGGCGTCGGCCAGGGCGCGCCGGCCGGCAACAAGATATTCCTCACCATCTGGGACGGCGGCGGCAACGACACGATCGACGCCAGCAACTACGCCAACGGGGTCACGATCGACCTGCGTCCGGGCGAGTTCTCGACCGTCGATCAGAACCAGCTGGCCAACAACCTAGCCTATCAGAACCTGGTCAATCTGGCGCCCGGCAACTTCGCCATGTCGCTGCTGTATAACAACGACTCACGCTCGCTGATCGAGAACGCCAAAGGCGGCGTCGGCAATGACATCTTCGTCGGCAATACCGCCAACAACATCCTCGACGGCGGCGCCGGCAGCGACACGGTGATCTTCACCAACACCACGGGCATCAATGTCCTGATGAACAATACCGGCGCGGACGTTATCGTGAGCCATGATGGCGAGACCGACACGCTGCGCAGCATCGAAAACATTCAGGGTACCAGCGGCAACGATTCGATCGTCGGCAATACCCAGAACAACACGCTCTCCGGCGGTTCGGGCGGCGCGGACATCCTGTCGGGTGGCGACGGCGACGATCGGCTGATCGGCGGCGGCTTCTCGGTCGTGAACAACGCGATCATCACCAAGGCGCAGGCCACCGCCAATCTGAGCGCGGGCACGGCGGTCGATCCGCAGGCGCTCAACGCCTACACCCTGGCCTCCGACGTCAACACGACGAACTCCACCACAACGCCGCACGCCACCATCAACGCCACCTCGACCGGGGGCGGGCTGGAATATTACCGCGTCGACGCCGCGGCGGGCGCGACGGCCATCTTCGATATCGACGGCAGCAGCATCGACACCTGGATCGAGCTGGTCGACAGCCTCGGCAACGTCCTGGCCAATAACGACGACAGCATTACCGACGCGGGCAGTCAGACCGGCAACAGCTATTTGACCTGGACCTTCGGCGCGGCGGGAACCTATTATATCCGCGTCGGCCGCTGGACCCAGCCTGCGGACACCGTGGCGCAGCCGCTCGCGGCCGGCACGACCTACACGCTGAACATGTCGCTGAGCTCGGCCACGGTGAACACCACGCCGTTTTCGGCCACCAACACCAGCAGCGCGACGCTGAAGGGCGGCGCGGGCAACGACTTTCTGCAAGGCACGCTGGGCGACGACATCATCAACGGCGGCGTTGGCAACGACACCGCGTCGTTCGCGACCGCCTTCAGCAACACGGCGACCGGCGTCACGGTCGACCTGCATCTGCAGGGCGCGGCGCAGAATACGGTTGCGGCGGGCAACGACACGCTGAGCGGCATCGAGAATTTGGTCGGTTCGCAATATAACGACACCCTCACCGGTGACGGCACCAACAACGTCATAGAAGGCGGCCTGGGCAACGATACGCTGGTTGGCGGCGGCGGCACCGACACCGCTTCCTACGCCGGCGCCACGGCTGGCGTGACGGTAAGCCTCGGCCTGCAAGGCGGGACGCAGAACACGGTCAACGCCGGAACGGACACGCTCAGCGGATTCGCAAATCTGCAGGGCTCTGCCTTCAACGACAGCCTCACGGGCGATGCCGGTCTGAACGTCCTTTCGGGCGGAGACGGCAACGACACGCTCAATCCGGGCGTGACGGCAGCCGGCATCGTAGACCTGCTCGACGGCGGCAACGGATCAGACACCGCGTCCTTTGCGGGATATACGTCGGCGGTCACGGCCTCTCTGGACGGCGTGAACGACGCCGTCGCCTTTGCTGGTGGCAATCAGATCGCCGTCTTGCGCAGCATCGAGAATCTGACCGGCGGCTCGGGCGCTGACACCCTGACGGGTGATGCCAACAACAATGCCATCGAAGGCGGCCTTGGCGACGACATCCTCGTCGGCGGCGGCGGCGTGGACACGGTGGTGTTCACCGGCTCGACGGCGGTGACGCTCAACCTGGCCACGACGACGGCTCAGGCCACGGGCTGGGGCAACGACACCATCTCCGGCTTCCAGAACGTGCGTACCGGGTCGGGCGCGGACAACATCACCGGCGACGGCAACGACAACACGTTCTTCGACGGCGGCGGGGGCGACCGTTATGACGGCGCCGGCGGAAGCGATACGGTTGATTATACCAACATCGCCACGGCGGTGACGGTCAATTTGAACACCACGACCGCACAGACCGTCAGCACCGGCAACAGTGACACGATTCTCAACATCGAAAACGTGGTCGGATCGCTGACCGCGGCCAACACGTTTACCGGCAACGCCCTGGCCAACACCTTCACTGGCGGCGCCGGGATCGACACCGTCCAGGGCAACGCCGGCAACGACGTGATCTTCGGCGGCGCGGGCAACGACGTCCTGCTCGGCGGCACGACCGGCGCGCTGGACGACGCCAGCAGCGACACGCTCTATGGCGGCGCTGGCTCCGACTATCTGTCGGGCGGCCAGGGCAACGACATCCTGCACGGCGGCGATGGTGACGATTCGCTGATCGGCGGCGTCGGCAACACGTTACGTCAGTATTTCACGGGCGTTGACGGCGGTAACGATA
This sequence comes from Sphingomonas bacterium, assembly GCF_028289855.1. Lineage (GTDB taxonomy): Bacteria > Pseudomonadota > Alphaproteobacteria > Sphingomonadales > Sphingomonadaceae > Sphingomonas. The sequence continues at coordinate 12,868 of NZ_JAQGKZ010000139.1, forward strand.
CGTTCGACGGCGGCGACGGCAGCGACACGGCGATCATGGTCCTCGACGGCCGCGCCGGCGTGAGCGGAAGCACCGTGGGTGTCGCATTCGATCTGCGGAGCCTGGCCGGGAACAGCGACATCACCGAAAACGGCGTCAGCGTCGGTACGATGACGAGCATCGAAACCCTCATCTTCCGCGGCACCAACGTTAACGATACGGTCGGCGGCACCGGCAACGCCGACAATCTGTTCGGCGCCGCTGGCGACGATGCGCTCTATGGCTGGTACGGCAACGACTTGCTCGAGGGCGGGGCCGGCAACGACATTCTCGACGGTGGCGAGGGCCTCGACACGGCAAGCTACTCCACCGCGACGGCTGGCGTAAATGTCGACCTGCGCACCGTAGGGGCACAGGACACCGGCGGTGCCGGCATCGACACGCTGAGCGGTATCGAGTATCTGACCGGGTCGACGTTCGGCGACACCCTGAAGGGCACCGACGACTTCAACCTGATCACCGACAGCGGCGTCGGCACAGGCGCCACGGCGCTCAGCCAGACCGACTCGCTGTTCGGGTACGGCGGCAACGACAGCATCCTGGTGACGCGCGGCACCGCGGCCGCGGCCGTGGCGACCAACATCAACATGGATGGCGGCGACGGCGACGACATGATCGAGCTGCGTGGCGGCACGCTGACCGGCTTCACGCTGGCGACGAACGTTGCGGGCCTGATCAACCAGACCTATGCGCCGCTGGGCGCGACGTCGGCCGATCGCAACGTCGATGTCGTTAACGTCGTCGGCGGCGCGGGTAACGACCGCATCATCCTGACCGGCGTCGCCAGCGCCACGATCGACGCCGGAACCGGCAACGACATCGTCAGCATCAGCATGCGCGGCGCGACCTCCGTCAACAACTACAACATCACGCTGGGAGACGGTGCCGACATCATCCAGTTCGGCGTGGGCTCCACATCGGCGACTTCGACCGAGGTTATGGCCACGGCACACACCAGCCGCGTGACCGACTTCCAGGTCGGCGATGCGGGCGACAAGTTCGAGATGACCAACTACCTGAACTTCGGCGTGCTCGCAGGATCGGGTTACGTGGCGGCCAACGGCGCGTTTGCCAGCGGCCACATGCGCCTGGTGCAGTCGGGGACGGACTTGTTGCTGCAGGTCGACCGCGATGGCGCGGGGGCGGTCAACAGCTTCGTAACCGTCTTCGCGATCAGTAACGGCTATACGGGCGGGTTTACGGCCTATAACTTCGACGGCTTCATCGGCAACCTGACCCTGACGGGCATCGGCGCCGCTAACGAGAAGATCATCGGTGCCACCGGCAACGACGTGCTCAGCGGCGGGGACGGCAACGACACGCTGGTCGGGAACGACGGCAACGACATCCTGAACGGCGGCAACGACAGCGATCTGCTGCGCGGTGGCGCAGGCAACGACACGCTCAACGGCAACGCCGGCAACGATACGCTGAATGGCGGCGTCGGGAACGACAAGTTCGTGTTCGACCACGGCACCGGTCAAGACACTGTCTATGACTTCGTGTCGGGCACCGACCAGCTCGATCTGACCACGATCGGCTTCGCCAATTTCGCGGCGTTCCAGGCGGCGACGCACGACGACGGGGACGGCAATGCAGTGGTCGATCTGGGTGGCGGCGACACCGTGACACTGCTCGGTGTGCATTCGAACCAGATCCAGTCGGGCGATGTCATCCTGGGTGTCCCCCAGGCGCCCCTCCCGCTCGACAAGGCCAGCGGGCAGATCGGCACGCTCGACCTGTCGGCATTCGGCTTCGGTGTTTCCACCACGGAGCAGGGTGCGACGCACGATGCCGGCGGCAATGCAGGGCTCGACCTCGGTACGGGCGACAGCATGACGCTTAGCGGGTATGGCATGCAGATGGATGCCGCGATGAAGCACGATGGCGGGATCGATCTTTTCCATCACTTCAGTTCGGCTTCGTTCCCGGCGTACGACTACGTTTGAGCGTTTGCCGGCCGTCCAGTTTAGCTTAAGAATTGGACGGCCGCTTTTTCGGTCTTGGTTGTTAAGTCTAACGTCCGGAACCGAGCGCAAAATTGCCGATTGGAACGGCGGATAGGGCGGTTGCGATGAAAGTCGTGGCCGCCCTGCTTCCAACTGATGCCGGCGCGAGGCGGCTACCAATCACTCCCCCGGTCGATACCGCCGCTCGACATGCCCCTTGAGTTGGTCGGGATAGAAATAGACCGGCCGCAAATTACCGCTCGCATAGCGCCCTGCCTGATCAGCGAAGTGCGGTGAGCGCGGGTCGCCGCTTTCGCCCCCGGCGGTGACCGCCATGGCGCGGACGCGCGGGCCGAATTCGACCACCGCGACGAAGCTGTTGCCGCTGGTCCCATAATAGCGCCTGGTTCCGGGCCAGGGCTTGGCGCCGAACGACGCCAGGCTACCCCATTGCGCCGAGGCGAAGGCGACAGGAATCGACGACGCGGCGTCATCGAAGTGCGGTGCGATCGAATCGTCCAGCCGTTGCCAGCGGTTGATCTCGCCCCACGGCGTCCGCCAGTCGCCGAAGTCGCGCTGGAGCCGATCGACCGCAGCGCTCAGCGCGTCGAGCCTGGTCGCGGGCGACACGCGTTTGGCGATGTAATCGGGCACGTTCATCCGCTCGGCCTGCGCGAAACTGCCGACGTCGCGCCACAACGTGTCGCCCCAGAATACCGCGAGGCTGGTCGCGCGTGAATCGAGGCTCCAGCGGAAATCCCAGGCGCGCAGCGACGCGATCGGCTCGGCCAGTTTTGCGTGGCGCGGATCGTCCTTGGGCAGCGCGTCAAAAGCGGCGAACAGTCCGGGCAACAGCGCGCGGAACGCCGGCAGGTCGCTGTCGAACGCGGCGGCGCGCAAGCCCTCCAGCGTCCAGCCCGATCGCCCGGTCAGCAAAGCATCGGCGTGCACCCCGCGATAGTTCCAGCCCGCCTGATCCATGTATTTGGGAAAGTCCTTGGCCTTCGGACTGTCCCGCCCGGCCGCATCCCACGGCCAGTCGTTGACGTTGCGCACCCACCCTACCTTCGGCGCGAGGACGCTCGGCAGCGTAGTAAGGCTGTGCAGCCCGCGCCAATCGGTCGCCGGGTCCGACCCATCGACCGGCCGCGTATAATCGAACCGGCTGTCGCGAACCGGCATGAATTGCGGCATCAGGAACGCGATCTCGCCCTTGCTGTCAGCAAAGAGCGTGTCGTTCGAGGAATTGGCCTTGCGCTCCGCGACCGCGAGATAACTGGCGAGATCGGTTGCCTTGGTGCGCAGGAAGCTTTGTTCGAGCGCCGGCACTGGTTTCCACATAAGCGCGGTGGCGATCATCTTGTCGCCGCGCCCGGCCACGATCGGGCCGTGATGCGACCGCCAGGTCGAGAACGTTCTGTGCCCCATCGTTCCATCGGCTTGCCGGAAGGCGATCGTGACGGGCTTGATAACAAACGGACGGTCGCCTTGGCCGTAGCGATAAAGCGCCAGAAAGCCGGATTTGGGCGACAGCGTCTCGGCGAATTCGTCAACATTATCGACGCCCGACGAAGTGTGCATCCACCCCGCCTTCGCGTTGAACCCCTGATAGACGAAGAACTGCCCCCAGGTCGCGGCGCCGTAGGCGTTGAGCCCCTCGCCGCTCGTTACTTGCTGCTCGGCGCGGAAATAGAAGCTGGTGTGCGGGTTGATGAGCAGCAACGCGTGGCCGTCCTGGGTGCGCGACGGCGCGATCGCGATGCCGTTCGATCCGCCAGGCTCGCGCGGGACCCGCCCAAGTTCCTGCGCGGTCTTGGGCGTCGGCTTGCCGTAGAAGCTTTTTAGCTCGGACAGCGAAATCCGCTCGATATCGCCGCCGATACTCCCCTCGGTAAAGCTCAGCGCCATCCACGGTTCGAACCGGGTCAGCACCTTCGGCTTGGTGCCGGGGTGCGTCGCAAGGTAGAAATTGAGCCCGTCGGCCCAGGCGTTCATCAGTTTCTTCAGCCACGGCGGGCTGGCCGCATATTGCTTCTTCAACTCGGCCGGATCGACGAACAGCCGCTGGCGCAGATCGGCCCAGACCGCGTCGTTGCCCGCGCCCGGCGCCTCCGCGGTGCGACCGAGCGCAGTCAAATAATTGGCTTCGATCCGCCCGAAATCGTCCTCGGCCTGGGCGTAGATCATCCCGAACACGGCATCGGCGTCAGTCTTCCCCGCGATGTGTGCGATCCCCCAATCGTCACGCGTGATCGTGACGTTGGCGGCCTCCGCGCGCCAGCGCGCCATTTGCGGGTCGGGCGCACTGGGCGCGGTGGCGAGCAGTGCGAGGGCTAGGAGCGGCAGGCGGGTGAGGCTATCCATGCGCGAAGCGTAATACGCGAACGGGGAGATGACCATGCGGTGGCTGGCCTTGATACTGGCGGTGCTGATCGGACCGGCCGCCGCGCTTCCCGCTGCCGAGACCGCGGCAATCCTGCTCAAGCCGGCGGGTGTGTTCGACGGCATGGACGGCCAGGTCCATCGCGGTTGGCAGGTGCTGGTCGAGGGCGACAGGATCGCCGCGGTCGGCCCCGACATCGCCGCCCCCGCTGGCGCGCAAGTGATCGACTTGCCCGGCGACACGCTGATGCCGGGGATGATCGAGGGACACGGGCATCTGTTCCTCCACCCCTATGACGAGACGAGCTGGGACGATCAGGTCCTCCACGAGCCGCTTGCGTTACGCACCGCGCGCGCGGTTGCCAGCGCCAAGGCGACCTTGCTGGCCGGCTTCACCAGCGAGCGCGACCTTGGCACCGAGGGTGCCGGATATGCGGATGTCGGGCTGCGGGAGGCAATCGAGAAGGGCATCGTCCCCGGCCCTCGCCTGCAGGTCGCGACGCGCGCGATCGTCGCGCTCGGTGCCTACGGGCCCAAGGGCTTCGAGCCGGGCGTCGAAATCCCGCAAGGCGCCGAGGAGGTATCGGGTGTCGACAGCATCGTCGCCGCGGTGCGCCGCCAGATCGCCGCGGGCGCGGACTGGATCAAGCTCTACGCCGACTATCGCTGGCGCCCCGGCGAGGAAAGCCACGCCACGTTGAGCCTAGACGAAATGAAAGCCGCGGTCGCCGCCGCGCACGATGCCGGACGCCCGGTCGCGGTCCACGCCGCCACCGCCGAGGGCATGCGCCGCGCGATCGCCGCCGGGGTCGATACGATCGAGCATGGCTATGGCGGCACGCCCGAAATCTTCGCAGCGATGGTCGCGAAGGGGATCGCGTTGTGCCCCACCCTCGCCGCCTCCGACGCGACCTCGCGCTATCGCGGCTGGAACGGCAGCGAACCCGCGCCGCCCGCTGTCCAGCTCAACCGGTCAAGCTTCAAGCTCGCGATGAAGGCGGGCGTCCGCATGTGCATGGGCGGCGATGTCGGCGTGTTCGCGCACCGCCAGAATGCGCGCGAGATGGAGCTGATGGCCGCGAG
>NZ_JAQGKZ010000084.1 GCF_028289855.1 Sphingomonas bacterium
CCGCCATCTGCGCGTTGGCGAGGTCGAAGCGGCTGCGGCGACCGAAACGCGGAGTTAGCCGAAGGCACATTGCGCGCGTCTCTATGATCAAAGCGCCAGCTCGCGCAGAGTGTTGGCCGATGGCGGCCACGCGCCCAGAGCCAGTCATTCGGAGCGCTCCGATCTGATCTCGAAAGCGGTCGTCGGGTTCTAGCGGTTGGTATCGTCGGAACGGCCACACCAGCCCGCCAGATAAGATGCTTCATGCTGCCCTGCTGCCGCCAGCGCCTTGTCCACCGCGCGTTCGAAGTTGTTGGTGACGAGCCTTATGCTGATCCGCCGGCGCAGAAAATCCGCCCAAAGGAATTCGGAATAGGGCGTGTTGTCTTTGGCGTAACCGCCTGATCGCCGAACCTCGCCGGCAAGCGAACGATAGGGATCATCCTTCATCCCACTGATCCGTTTGGGCAATTTGTCGTACGACTGGCGGATGCCTTCGGCGTCGAAGGGATGCAGCCAGTTCCGATTGTCCATGAAGGTCCAGAAAACGGCCTTCTTTAGAAAATGCAGGTCCGCAACAACGCTAACGAGGACGTGACTGACCCCTTCCTCGTGCAACGCCCGCGCGAGATGATGGTGGTCGATGACATAGGGTACGGACTTGGGCCCCAGGACCACGGGGATCATATGGCTGCCAAGAAAATCGGGGCCGTCCCGTTCGGCACGCTTGCGCCACTCGGCTCGCTTGCGATCAACCTCGCGCAACCCGACCGTCATCTGGGTTGGTCGCAAAGTCCCGATCTCGACGGGATGGAGAGTTGGAGCCAAATCTTCGGTCATGCGCGTGCCTCCAGTCCGATTGTCGCCGCTTGCACCGCGCAAATGGCGTCATCGACGCTGTAGCTGCTGCGCTCGCTCAGATCAGTATCTCCGGCAGCTAAAATAAGGTCTCGCGCGCGATCGTGCAGCCTCGCCAACTGCACGCGAAAACCGCTGCGAGCCATCGCGCCATCGAATTCAATCAAGGCATCGAGGGCAGTGCTGTCGAGATCATAGCTCTCCTCGAGACTGAGGACGACGACTTGGATGGTCGGATCGGCGCGCGTGCCCGAGGCGACGAGGCTGAGCATGCGTTCTGCATTGGCGAAGAAGAGCGGCGCGGTTGGCCGCCAGATCGCAATATGCGGCGGCGCGATAGCGTCAGTATGTCGAGCAACATCGACGTAGTCATGGCCTCCGGCGAGCCGGCCAAGCCGCGCGACCCGCGGCGTTGCAAGCCGCTGAAGCAAGGCGGCCAGCGACAACACGATAGCTAACAGCATGCCGTCGAGCACGCCAAGCACCAGCACACCGACAGCTGCTCCCAAGGCAACAAATTGATCGCGATTGAGTCGCCACAGGCGAACGATCGGGTTCGGGTCGAGCGCATGCATCAGTGCGGCAATGACGACCGCTGCCAATACCGGTTCTGGCAGCGTGGCGATGAGCGGCATGGCGAAGAGGACTATTGCCACGAGGCTGATCGCGGCGATTGCGCCAGTTATACGGCTCGTCGAGCCGCCCGCCTCACTCGCCGATCCGGCCGAAAAGCCGGCGCCGACCGGCATGCCCTGAACAAGGGCGCTGGCCAGATTGGCAATGCCGAGCGCCGCAAGCTCGCGGTTGGCACCGACCGTGTCATTGTGGCGTAGCGCCATCGTTCGGATCGTCCCCCACGATTCAGCGAACAGAATAAGGACGAGGGGGACCGTGAATTGCGCCAGACTGGAATAGTCTGCCCATCCGAGTCTCGGTAAGGAAGGCATAGTTAGTGTCGTGTCGACCGACCCGACTACCGCGACTCCTCGTTCCTGCAAGTTGAGCCAATGCGCCGCCAGTATCCCTAAGATCAGCACGATAATTGCGCCGGGAATTGCGGGATATCTGCGCAGCGCTAGAAGGATGATTAGTGCTATCGCGCCCGTTACAACGCTCATGACATGCCACGTCGGCGCGGACTCAGCCAAGGCAACGCAGAAGGCGAAAAAGCCGGATGCCGAGATTCCGACGCCCGTGATGATCGGCAGTTGGTGAATAATGATTGTAATTGCGATGCCCAGTGCAAAGCCGCGCAGAACCGGACGGGAGATAAAACCGGTCAATCCGCCCAAACGAGCTGCTGACGCAGCGAGGAACAGCAACCCTGCGATGCCGACGACTATGGTAGCAATTGCTGCGCGGTCGGTCCCCGGCAAAGGCAGAACAGCCAGCGTCGCCGCCAGGATTGCCGCAGAAGAGGATGTAGCGGAAACGATCGCAAAGCGGCTTCGTCCCGCTGCCGCGTACGCCAAGCAGCCTGCGATCGCAGCAAATATCGCGTGCTGTGGCGCTAGTCCCGCAATACCTGCATAGGCCACGCCTTCGGGTAGCATCAGACCCGCGACGCACATGCCCGCTATCAGATCATTTGCACGCATCGACCGCGATAAGGGGCTTGATCGACACGGTTGACAAGAGTGGCGTCAAAAAGGCCGCTTTGCGCCCCAGCAGCGGTCATTCGAAGCCACGCGTGCAATTCACGAGAGCGGTCGCTCGTTTAGGCTGGCGGGGCTGAACACACGGTCGAAAGGACCTCTCATTCGACCAACACGCCGCAATAAGCGCTACGCTTGTCACCATGCCACGCCAACGGCCAGTCGAAGATTTCGTGGACGGAGCGGTGTTGCCTGATCGCGATAGCTCAATGAAAACGGATTGCCGAAAGCGAACCGGTTGGCCGTGCTGTTGGTTAGATTATTCCCTAAAAAACTGAAATCGATGCCTTTCCAGCGAAGATTGGCAGATAGGCCGACAACCCAATAATTCCCCTGGCTCACGTCGAGCAGGTCTCCGGTACCGAGCACCGAGCGTCCCACATAGTCCGTCGTCAGTCCGATCTGAGGCTCAACCTGTCCGGTACGCCACTGATAGCTGACGCCGCCATGCCCCGCGAATGGCGGTGTCTCGGGGAGGCGTCGATTGTCGCGCTTCGACAGGTCGGCAATCGGCCCCGACACCGTATTGTCGGTTAGCAGAAAGGAGCCGACGACACGAAACCCGACGACCGGAATCCAATCGACATTACCTTCGATTGTTTCGATCTTCGCGTCCCCAATATTCGCGGTGTAAGGCAGGCCACGGCGGTTGATCAGATCGGCTTGAATATTGCTCCAGCGCGCTAGTGACACGCTGCTCGAAACGGCCAGCCCCGTCGGCCCGGCACGGAGCTTACGAAAGCCCAGTTCACCGACCCTGATCTCGTCCGGTTGGTAATCAGCAACACGGCCCACACCCGGCGCGACGGCCAGGCCGCCGGTGCGATATCCCGTCTGGAACCGTGCGAACAACGCAAGCTGGGGCGCAAGCTGCCACGAGAGTGCCAGCGTCGGATCGAGCCGTCGCGTCGATCGCCCCTTGACGAAATTGGTCGATCTAGGCGCACTCGATGGGTCGCCATCGGTGCGCGCGAGCGTAACGCGCGCGCCGCCGGTTATCGATAGTCGCGGCGAGAGCCCTACGGTGGCTTCGCCGAATGCGGAGGCGGCCTTGGTCACATTGGTCACACCGATGATGTCGAGATCGTTGCCCGGCGATCCCAGTGAGCGCGTCAGGATGTCGCGGTCGCTGATCAGGGTGAAGCCGAACACCCACGAATTGCCGCCGCTCATCGACCGCGACAATCGCGCTTCCTGGCTCAGCAAGCGTTTGCTGCGGTTGGCGGTATAGATCGTTGGCATCGTCGGCGCTCCGCCTGCGCCCGCCCGAGGCGTGGCATCGAAGCGGTCGGTCGAGCGGTAGCCGACAATCCCGCTGGCGGAAAAAAAGCGCAGGCCGCTGCCCCACGTCTTTGACACGACAACCCTGCCGAACAACAAATCGCTATCGAACGGCTGCGCGATCCGCGAGCGCCTGGTCAACGGACCTTCGACTGTTTCGGCATATTGCGCGTCGCGCGTGTCGATCCGCTGTCCCGTGCCGCTTGCTTCGACCCGCCAGCCGCCTCCGGGGTCAAGCCGCAGCGCTAATCGGGCCCCGACCGTATCGCTGCTGTTGACTAGCCTCGAGCCGCGGCCGGCATCGTCGATATATCCGCCATCGCGAATGTTGTAACCGACAGCGCGAAGCCCGAATCGTTCCTTCGCGATCGGCAGATTGACCATCCCGGCGGTGTCGAACCCCGTCGCTCCGCCACTCGTTAGCGTTACGCCACCTGCAAACGACCCCGCAATTTTCGACAGATCGACGGGGTTGGATGAAACGCGGATCACACCGCCGATCGAGCCTGCGCCGTACAGTGTTCCTTGAGGACCCTCGAGAATTTCTATGCTCCGCACATCGTACAAGCGTAGACCGGGATCGGGACCGGAATAGTTGATTTGCACATCGTCGAGATAGAGACTGGTCGTCGATTGCGTGCTGCCGTTGAAGCTGCTGTCGGCGACGCCCCGGATGAATATCTTGTTTCGCCCAGCGCCGAGTTGCGTCCCCTGCAATATGGGAAGCGTTTCGGCCATGTCGCTCATGTTTTCAGCGGCCTGCCACGGCCTGACCGGCAGTGGGCCGACCACGGTAAGGCTGCCCGGATAGCGTAGTAGGGGAATGCGCTGCTTGCTCGCGGTGATGACGATATCTGGCCCTGGCGGCGGATTGGGCGACGCGACGGGGCGCGACCGGGCGGCGGATTTGGCAATCACCCGCACAATCCGATAACCCCCAGCATTCGCCCGAGCCCGATAGCCTGTACGCTGGAGCAATTGGCCGAGCGCCGTACGGACCGACATATGTCCCTGGATCGGGCGCGTTCTGACCGACCTTAATCCTGGTTCGGTGCTCATGATTTCCACCCCGGTCTCGCGGGCGAGCTCTATCAGGGCGACGTCCAATGTGGTGGCCGGGATCGATATCACCGCATCGCGGGCGAAAGCTGGGGCGGAATGACAGGCTGCGGCGGCAATCAGTGCCAGCGTCAGACTAACGCGAAGCGCCAACCCCCTCTGACAGCATCCACTGTTCCCCATCACGCCGCCACGTCGCCCCGATCAGCACGGCCAGATGCGGTACGTCTTTATCCGCGGCGCCGGTGAACCGAACCATGCCGGTAAAGGGCCGATCCGGCAAGGCACCGGCCAGAGAGATCCGGAAGCCATATTGTCGCTCGATCGTCGCAACAACGTCGCCCAGCCGCTGACCGTCAAAACTGAGCATGCCCGAGCGCCAGCTACCGATTGAGCCAGGATCGATCCTGCTCCGCGCGACGCGGCTGCCGTCGCTATGCGCAGAGAGTATATCGCCCGCCTTCAACGTCAGCGCATCACGCCCCGGCTGGAACATTATCGACCCTTCCGACACCGCGACCGACAAGTTCTGGCCATCGCGCGCGATGTTGAACACCGTGCCGAGGTCGCGGATCGTCACGCTTCCGGCGGTCATCACGAAAGGATGCCCATCGTCGTGGCGGACATGGAACATCGCCTCGCCGCCGTCGAGCGACGCAACACGCGGATCGGCGCGATCGAGAGTCAGTGTCGTCCCGCCGCTCATTTCGATCCTGGTGCCGTCGCCGAGCGCAACCGTGCGGCGTTCGCCCGCGCGCGTTGCGACTTCGTAGGGCGATGACCGCGGCGCGATAATCGCCGGGACGAACAACGCCGCTACGACAGCCGCCGCCGCCGTACCGCCGACGAGCCACGGCCAGCGCGCTCGGACATTGTCATTTGCGGCGACCGGTTCGGATACGAACTGGGGAAAGCGCTCGCGGTCGATCAGCCGATCCTGCGCCGCGATCGTGCCATAAGCCTCGGCGTGCGCCGGGTCAGCCTCGAGCCAAGCGACGAAATCCGCCCAATCGGTGTCGGGTGCGTCGGCAAGGCGGATGTGCCAGCAGATCGCCTGGTCGATAACGTCCGCATCGGCGTTCACGATTCAGCGCCCCTTTCATCTTCCAGACGACGCGCGTCGCCCAAAGCCTCACCGGACGCCGCCAGCCGGTCATGAATCTTGCGATACGCACGCTGCAACAGCTTTTCGACGCCGGAGACGCTGATGCCCAGATGCTCGGCAATATCGCGTTGCGGACGCTCTTCCAATCGGAACATCCGCAGCGCGGTCGCCATACGTTCGGGCATGTCGGCGATGGCACCCTCGACCTCACGCCACTGGCCGCGAGCGATCGACGCGCGTTCGGGATCGGGCATTTCCTCGGCGCCTGGCTGTACGTCGAGCCAGCCGCCATCGCGCGCGCCGCGCCGGCCGGCGGCAATACGGCGGTCGGTCGCCAGGTTGGATGCCATTCGGTAAAGAAATGCTGCGGGCTGCGCGATTGGCTGGTCGCTTGTCTGGTCGATCCGCAGCCAGAGATCCTGCAACGCATCCTCGGCTTCGTCGCGCCCGCCGAGCCTTGCGGTCAGCAGCCGCAACAGCATCGGGCGTTGTGCGAGGAAAATGGCCTTGAGCCCGCTGTCAGCCACCGTTGAGCGTTCCCCGGTCAGGCGGGGAACGCCAGACCTTCGGCTGCCGCAATGTCGGCGATCGACAAGTTGCGCAAGGCTTCGGCTTCACGGGGTCGCGCCGCGGCGACCGCATCCCCCGCGCGCTCGCCGGCACCGGGGTGGCACATCACGAGATGCTTAGCCCCAGGCCGGCGTAGGAAGCGCGGAAACAAATCAAGATAATCGCTCGCGAAATCATAATGCCCGGCGAAGCTATCATTAGTTTTCAGACCGTGTGCGACAGCGGCGCGGCGTAGCCCGCGCGAATGCCACGCGCTGCCGATGGCTTTGCCGGGGAACGGCCTGACGAGCATCGCAGAAAGCCGGTCTCGACAATCCCGTACCCAGGCATCGGGCGCACGGCGCGCCGTCTCGCGCAATACGATGTCGCGGATGCCGGGCAGCGCGTGCGAATGTTGGTGACCATCGACGAACGCGGGAGGACACCCCATCGCGGCGATGAACGCATCGAATTGCGCCGAAACCTCCGCAGCGATCTCGCCGAGCGGCAAGCCCCCTCTGACGGCCAACCGATGGAGCGAAGCGATCTCCGGCAGCGAACCGTCGAGGGTGAGGCGCGGCATCGCCGTCAGCGGTCGCTCGCCGGTTAGTGTCAGGTGCAAGCCGATCTCGACATGGCCCGGCAGCCCCGAGAGGAGACGGCTGTCGTCCGCCCAGCCGGGCATCACTGACATACAACTGATCGCGTTAAGTTTTCCGGCCTGCGCGAGACCTGCGATCGTCTCGCTAACCCCGCGCGAGAAGGCGAAATCGTCAGAGCACAGGATGAGACGGGGCAAGTGCCGGGCTTTCGATAAGCTGATATTGCCGTTCCCGGATCCGATGGCTGGACAATTGCCGCCCGCGCAGCCGCGCGGCGAGGAAGGAATAGAAGAACCAGTCCCCCATCCATGGCGCGGCAACCGAATACACTAATCGCTCGAACAGGGTCCAGCGGATCGATTCGCGGTCGCGGTCGCGCGGCGACGGACGGCACCACAGGTCGCGGCTATAACCCATCGCGCCATGACGCATCACACGATGGATGATCTCGTGATCTTCGAGAACATAGTTCCAGCGATCGGCGTCGAACCCGCCCGCGGTGCGCAAGGTTGCGGCGCAGAATGCCTGACCTGCACCCCCAGTGTGTGATTGGCGCGGTAACAAGCGGGCGCTGGCCAGAAAGCCTCGCGCTTTGGCCTCACGGTCAGCCTCGCTGGCGTCCGGCGCGATGAAATAACTGCCCGCGACAACGCAGGCCGGCTGCGACAGGATCGCTCCGGCGGCGGCAAGATAATGCGGCGGATATAGCGTGTCGGCGTCGCAGGTGGCCACCCAGCGCGTGCGCACCCAGCCAAGTCCGGTGCGCAGTGCCGCAACCTTGCCCGGCGCGGTTTCGGTCAGCAACAAATAGTCGATGCCGTGGCTGCGGCACGCGGCAACCGCAATTGCCGCGCTGCCGTCGCTCGATCCGTTGTCGACCAGAATCAACCTCAGCGGAACCGACTGCGCCGCGATGCTCGCGATCGTCGCGCGCAGATAGTCGCGCTCGTTGAAGAACGGGATGAGCACTGTCCATTCGGGAGCCGCTCGCGGTGCTATCCGGCCGGTGTCGGTGTTGAGCGAATCGAGGTCGAGATACATCCACGCCGTCCATTGACATGGGCAAGAATGAGAAGCCGGCGCCGGATTGAGACCGTATGGCGGCTGCCCTCCACAGACCCCGCCCGACATTGCACCGGCACCGACTTCCCGCTGCCCCGATCAAATGACGACGTCCGGGCACACGATCCGCATCGATCGGTTAATTTATTTTTGAGACTCTTCGAGATTCGAAGTGAGGGAGAGTTTGACGATGCGCTCCGGCGCCTTCCGCACCGGGGCCGCGAAAAATAAGTCGCATGACGCAGCCTTTCGCGGGGTCTAGTTGGATCAGCCGTGACGGGGGCATTTCTGGATCGGTCGGGCCGGGTGCGGCAGTGGCGCCGGGCGACGCTGTTCGCGCTCTTGCTGGGCTTCGCCGTTGCGCTACGCGCGCGCGATTTCGGCAATCCGATCATCCATGTCGATGAACAATATTACCTGCTGGTCGGCGACCATATGTTGCACGGGGCGCTTCCCTATATCGACATCTGGGACAGAAAGCCGGTCGGGCTGTTCCTGATCTTCGCGGCGATCCGGCTGCTGCCCGGCGACGGCATTCTAGCCTACCAGCTCACGGCAACGTTGTTTGCCGCGGCGACGGCCTGGCTGGTCGCATCCGGCGGACGGCGATTGGGCGCGACGCCGTTCGGCGCGCTGATGGCCGGGCTTGCGTATATCCTCTGGCTATCGTTCCTGAGCGGGCGCGGCGGCCAGTCGCCTGTCTTCTATAATCTGTTCATCGCCGGCGCCGGCGCCCTGACCCTGCGCTTGCCCGCATTAGCCAAGGCAGGACGCCGCCGCGCTATCGTGACGAACGGGGCGGTCGCGTGTCTCCTCGCAGGGCTGGCCATCCAGACGAAATATACGCCCGCGGTGGAGGGTGCGTTTTTCGGGCTTGCACATCTGTGGTATTTGCGTCGCACCGGCGAGACGTGGGTAGCCACAGCCGGTGCAGCGCTCATCTGGGCCGCACTAGGGATCGCGCCGACTGCATTGGTCGCGGCCTATTATCGTTCGCTCGGCCCAGCGGCGTTCCAATCGTTCTGGTTCGCCAATTTCGCGTCGGTTTCGCTGCGTCAGGGCTATCCGGCCGCCAAGATCGCGGCGCGGCTGGCGGGCACAACGACGCAATTGTCGCCGTTCATCGTCTGCATGATCGTTGCCTGGCGCACGCGGCCACGATCGGCCGAAGCCGCGCTGACGTTCGGCTGGCTCGCCGCCGCGCTGGTTGCGTTCGCGATGATCGGAGCGTTCTTCGATCATTATGCACTGCCGTTGATGGTGCCGTTGACAATGATCGCAGCGACCGTGCTCGGCCGCTCTTGCGTCGTTCTTATCTGCACGGTTGCTGCTGGGGCCGCGCTGCTGGTGTTCCACTTGGCGACGGAACGCGACGATCGAGCGTCGGCCTTCGCCGTGGCGCGCGCGATGGCGGCGAACGACGGATCGCAATGCCCCTATGTGTTTGCCGGCGACGCGATCCTCTACCACCTGGCACATTCCTGTTTGCCAACCGCTTATGCCTTTCCATCGACACTCGCCTACGAACCCGAACGGGGCGCGACTGGGATCGACGAGGCGGCGGAAGTACGCCGCATCCTTGCGGGCCATCCGCCAGTAGTGGTGACGCTCGATCATCCGCTCGCGCCGTGGAACCAGGACAGCGAGGAGCCCGTGAGCCGTGCGCTGTCCCGCGATTACCGTTTGATCCTCTCGGCGCCCCAGGAGGGCGGCCACTTGCTCGTTTATCTCCGCCGCGGACGAACCATGCGCCCGTGAAAATCTCGACCCGCCGGTGTGGAACCGCCCGTCCGGCGGCGTCTGAACTATAGTCAACTCCACCAAGCGGAATCCACCATGCGTCCAGCCTTTGTCGCCGTGCTATTGCTTCCTGCCATCTTCCTCGTCGCATTGCCGCTCGGCGCGGAGCAGATCGGCGAGGATGCCGCGATCTGCAAATCGGGGCGCGGCCCGGCTATCCAGGTCAACGTCGAGGGGTTGAAGGACAGAACCGGCGAGATGTGGCTCGAACTCTATCCGGCTACGCAGGCGGACTATTTGCGTCCCGACATGGACCTAACTGCCGAGGGCAAGACGTTCCGCCGCACACGCGCGCATTTGCCCGCATCGGGAAGCGTCGAAATCTGCGTCAAGGTGCCGCGGCCGGGCCGCTACGCGCTGATGCTGCGCCACAACCGTGTCGGGCGCGACAAATTCTCGTTCTGGAGCGACGGCGCGGGCGTCCCCGGCAATCGCTCGCTCGGGCGGAGCAAGCCGACACTCGATCAAGCCGCCGTCAACGCTGGCGCGGGAATCACGACGGTAAGCATCAAGGTGCAGTATCTTCGTGGCTTTGGTTTCGCTCCTTTGGAATAGTCGATTGACGGCCGCTTTTACCGGAAGCCACCGTAAAGCTGGCGGTCTGCTTTCCGCCCAATCATGGCCATTCTTTGGGCCCGCCCGAACTTCTGCTTTCCACCAATTCCGGTCGTCCAGGGCCGGACCGGCGCGAACGGCAGCTCACGACCCAATTGCCGTCATTCCTGGAAGGGTTTGGCTAAGGTTGGCCGCGGTATTCGCCTTCTAACGCGGGCGATGGCGTAACGCGTGGCACCGAGTCGAATCGACTATTTTCGGGCCGCTAGAAAATAATCCTAAACTATCGCCGATCCTTCCCGACTAACCGTCGAGCAGTTGGTGCGTTCCTGGCCCGCTGCGTCGACAGGGGGGCGGGGAATGACGGCCATTTTCACCGGTCTGGGTGCGGGCGCGGAGCGCGGATCGGGTAACGTGCTCGGTGGCGCGGGGCTGCTCGGCAGCGGCACGCTCGGGCGCTCGGGCGAGCAAGTCCTGCTCAACGCCGCGACCGGCAATCTGATGATCCAGCAGCGCGACGAGATGCTGATCGGCCGAGGACCCGACGCGGCGATCACGCGGACGTACAACAGCCAGGGCGATCTCAGTGACGACAACGGCGACAATTGGCGCCAGTCGACCGACCGCCGCGTCTATGGCCTGACCGGCACCGTCAACACCAGCGGGAGCACGGTCAAGCGCGTCTCGGGCGACGGGTCGGAGATTACCTATACGTGGAACGCGACGGCTTCTGCCTATGTCGCGACCGATGGGGTCGGCGCCTACGACAAGCTGACCTACAACTCCGGCACCAGCGCCTGGACCTGGACCGACGGCGACAGTCAGGCGACCGAGACCTTCGCGCAATACGGCGTCTATGGCCTGACCGGCACCGTCAACACGTCGGGCAGCACGATCAGCCGCCGCGCCGCCGACGGCAGCACGAGCACCTACACCTGGGACGGCACGCGATATGCCGTGAGCAGCGGCACGGCGAGCGCCGACAACCTGACTTACGGCACCACCACAGGCTGGACGTGGTCAAACAGCGGCACTGCGGTGCGGCAGTTTGCCGATTCCTATCGCATTACCGACTTGACCGACACGACGAGCAATACGCTCCACTTCACCTACGCAACCGGCGCATCGGAAGGTCAGCTCGACAAGGTCACCACGGCGGACGGCGGCTATGTCCAATATATTTACGACACGGCGAATGGCCACCCCGAGCGCGTCAAGTCGATCCTGACGAGCTATACCGACCTGGCGACATCGACCGCCAAGACGCTCACCCGGACCACCTACGGCTATGACTCGTCGAACCGGCTGACCAGCGTCACGGTCGACCTGACTCCAGAAAACGCTGCCGACGCGGTCACGTACGTCACGACCTATACCTATGACGGCACCTCGAAGCGCGTCGCGTCGATCAGCCAGACCGACGGGTCGTCGCTTGCGGTCCACTATGACTCGAGCCTGCGCGTCGATTCGCTGACCCAGACCGTCGCGAGCGGCGTCACGCGGATCACAAATATTGCGTACGACGCGACCGCGCATACCGCGACGGTCACCGACCCGTCCGGGCAAAGCACCACGCTGACCTACGACACCCACGGAAATTTGACCAAGATCACCGCGCCTGCGGCCGCTACTGGCGGGCCGCGGCAGGTCGTCCAGTTCGGTTATAACGGCAACGACGATGTCGTTTCGACGACAGATGCCATGGGCAACGCCACCACGTTCGCTGACTTCACCGCTTTCGGCAACGCGCAGACGATCACCGACCGCGAGGGCCATCCCACGATCCGCACGTTCGGAGCGAAGAACGAGCTGCTGACCGAAACGGTGACGGGTGCCGGCCCGTCGGGCGATGCCGTCAGCCAAACCACTCGCTACGTCTACAATAGCCTCGACCAGCTCGCCTTCGTGATCAGCCCCGACGGCAATGTGTACCAACAAAGTTATGACAGTTTAGGCCAGCACATCCGGACGCAATTGTTCAACAAGCAGTTCGACTTCGGTACGCTGACGTCGTCCCAGGCGCCGTCAAAAACGGACATGAGCAACTGGATTGCGGCGCTGACCGGTGCCGACGCGACCGCGATCGATATCGAGACAATCGATTACGATGCTCGCGGGAACACGACCAGCGTCAGGAAATATCAAACGACGCTGGGTTCGTCGAACCCGTCCTCTACCGATCCGTTCAGCCTGGTCACATACGCCTACGATCAAGCGGGACAATTATTGTCCCGCACCGATTATCAACACACGGCGGAGACGTTCGTCTATGACGGTCTCGGCCGGGTGGTGGCCTCAGTCGACATGCAGGGCAGCGCCACGAGCATCCTGTTCGACGATGCGCATACCCGAACCATCGTGACGCTGGCCAACGGGCTGACGCAAACCTCGACCTACAATGTCGCGGGCGACCTGCTCGCCTATTCCGAAGCGAGCCCGCCGGCCGGCGGGATCAATCTCACGCCCGATTTGACGAACCCGGCGCAATGGACGGTGTCGAACGTCGCCACGCCGACGGACACCATCACGATCGATGGCGCGCCGGCAAGGACCTACACCTCGCTGGCAGGAGGGGGGTCGCTGGGTACCGCGGCGTTCTCCGTCGCGGCGGGCGATACGCTGACGTGGGAAGTCACGCTGCAGGGCGTCGGCTCGACCACATCCGACATGCTGGGCTTTTACGGCATGGTGAGCGGATGGGGCGACGTCGCCCATACGACGAGCACCGTGCTGTCGGGGCCCGGGACGACCGGCAACGCCTATCTCAGCATCATGCAGGTCAGCGGGCTGTCGACCACGACCGGCACGCGGATCCGGATCACGCGAACCTTCACTACCGCCGAAACCGTTTACGGCTATTTCTACATCAAGACGTCGAGCGGGGGTGCGGTCGGCGAGGCGGTGACCATGCGGGATCCCTCGATCACCAAGACCTCGGTCCCCACAACCTCCTATACATATGACCAGCTCGGCCGCGTGCGCGCGATGACCGACGCGACCGCGCGCAACAGCTACGCCGTCTACGACAATGCCGGGCGCAAGGTCGCCGACGTCGATCATTATCTCAATGTGACCGAATACAAATACAATGCCGACAATCGCGTCATCGCCACGGTGCGTTACGCGACCGCGCTGTCGTCCTCCTATGCAAGCGTGCTTGCCGCGGGCACCTTCGTGCTGGACGCGACCTCGCGGCCCGCCGACAACACCGCCGCCGACCTTTGGACGTTCAAGGTCTATGACAAGGAAGGGCGCGCCGTCGAAACGATCGATGGCGCCGGCGACGCGACCGAATACAAATACGATGCGTCGGGCAAGCTGCTCAAGACGATCAATTACGCCAACAAGCTGAGCGCGACACAGATCGCCGGGCTCAAGGCGGCGATCAGGGGCGACAACCTCGCGCCCGATTTGACCAATACCAGCCAGTGGACGACTGGCGGCCTGACCGTCAGCGGCAACAGATATTCCGTCACCACAGGGGGAGCGGGAGGCCAAGGGTTGTTCGGTGCGGGGATCGCCGTCGCCGCCGGGGAATCGCTGTCATTCGAAATCTCGATAACCGGCGTTCTCACCGGCGGCACTATCGCATCGGCGGTGTTCGGCTTCCTTGGATCGAGCAGCGTTTGGGGCGATGGCACCGACACGACGGTAACCGTTCTGAGCGGGCCGGGGAGCGTCAATCCCTATTATCTCGCGATCAAGCAGATCGGGTCGCTCGACGAGACCACGCCCACGCGGATCCGGATCACCCGGACGTTCGCCACTGCGGAAACGGTCTACGCCACGTTCTGCATCGATTCGACCAACGGCGCATCGACCGTCACTGGTCATGCGGTCATCCTCACCGGGGCATCGATCACCCGTAGCCCGTCGACGGTTCTCACCCGGCCCACCGTGGACACCACGCGGGACCGCGTATCGCGCCTATTCTACGACAAATCGGGCCGCGTCGTCGGTACCCTGGATGGCGAGGGCTATCTCTCCCGCATAACCTATGACGGGACCGGCCGACCGGTTGCCGAGACGGCCTTCGCAACGGTCGTTCCGAGCGGCGACCGGGCTTCGGCAAGCTTCAGCGCGCTTGTCGCCGACGTCACTGCAGTGACGGCGCCCGATCGCACGACGCGCTATGTCTATGACAACCAGGGTCTGTTGACGTTTACGATCGATCCGCTCAACCATGTGACCGAATTCGTCTATCCGGGGATCAGCTCGGCCGATGTTATCGGCAAGGCGCGCCGGACGATCCAGTATGCTGGCACGATCGCCAGTCTGTCGACCTATTCGGTGACCAGCGTGCGCAGCGCGATCACCAGCGCAACCAGCAGCGGCAGCATCGTCAGCGGCGACAACCGGTCCGTCTGGGCGATCTACGATGTGCACGAGAATCTGGCATATACGATCGATGCATCGGGCGCGGTCACCGGCTACAAATATGACGCGATGGGTCACGTCACCAAGACGACCCGCTATGCCGCGCTGCGCGCTACGACCGCATTGCCGAACACCAGCGACATGGACGGCTGGGCATCGGCCTTTGGCGACGCCGCAAACGATCGCATAATGCGCGATTATTACGACGCCCGCGGCGACCTGATCTTCTCGGTCGATGGCGAAGGCTATGCCACGCGCCTGGATTACGATGCGGAAAGCCGCCTGATTGGGACGGTGCGCTGGAATACCGCGGTTTCCGTCATTGACAGCACGACGCTGGCGGGCGTCGCGAGCATGGTCGGCGGCACCTACACAGCAACTGCGACCGGTTACGACAATGACGGCCGTATCGAAACGACCACCGACGGCGAAGGCGTCGTCACGCGATATGTGTACAACGCAAACGGTACGCTCCGATCGACGTATCTGGCATATGCGACCGCAGACCAGGTCGAGACGCGGTACGATTATGACGCCGCGGGACGGGCGGAGTATCGGTACGACGCCTACGGCACGGCCGATCAGACGACGACGCACTATATCTACAATGCGTTCGGCCAGATCGCGACGACGACCGATCCCGACGGCAACAGCGTCAGCAACGCCTACGATCTTGCCGGCCGGCTGATCAGCGTGACCGACGCCGAAAACACCAGCCTGACGACAAGCTACCAATATAATGCGTTCGGCGAGGTGACGGTCACCACCGATCGTCTGTCGAAGTCGAGCTACGCTTATTACGACATGATGGGTCGGGTCACGGTGACGCGCGACGCGGACAACCGCGTGGTCGAGACGGCCTACAACGTTTTCGGCGAGGTGTCGTCGATCACGGCGCGCGTCAATCTCGCGAGCGGTAGCACATCGACTGCTCCGAGCGTCACGTCCGACACGACGCGCGATCATGTCACGACCTACGAATACGACAAGAACGGCCGGGTCCATGTCACGACCGATGTCGAAAACGGCGCCACCACGATCACCTACACCGCGTTCGGTGAGATCGACACGGTTATCAGCCCGATGACGGCCGGCACGACGATCCAGACCACCGACCGCTACGATCGCCGCGGTTTGCTGAAGGCGCAAATCGTCGATTCGGCGAGCGGCGGCAAGGCAATCACCACCAGCTACGAATACGATGCGTTCGGCCGCCAGACCAAGGTCACCAACGCGCTGACCAAGTTCAAGTCCGCGTCCTACGACAAGGACGGGCGCCTGAAGACGACCGCCGACGAGCTCGGCAATACGACCACCTATACCTATAACAAGCGCGGCAATCTGGTCGCGGTGTCCGACGCGGCGAGCAAGGTCACCCGCTACGTCTACGACAACAAGGACCGCCGGATCGGGATGATCGATGCCGTCGGCGCGGTCACCGTCTACAGCTATGACGGCAACGGCAACGTCACCGTCGTCAAGACCTATGCGCAGCAAATCTCGCCCACGCCGCTCGCGGCGCTCGCGTTGCAGGTAACGAGTGCCGCCTGGTCGTCGCTTACCAGCGACACCACGCACGACCATGTCACGCGCTACGCCTACGACAAGGACGATCGTCTTCGCTTTACCGTCGATGCACGTCACCGAACGCGTCTACGACGCCGAGGGCGAGGTTCTCCACACGATCGCCTATGACGGAACCATCGCGCCCGCGAGCTACACGGTCACCGCCATCGCGACCGCGATCACCAGCCTGGCCAGCCGTGTGACGCGGTTCGTCTACGACGATGCCGGACAAGTGATGTACTCGATCGACGCGCTCAACCGCGTGACCGGGTACGGCTACGACGCGTTCGGCAACGTCACCCGGACGACCGAATTCGCAGCGACTTACACGACGAGCGGCGATCCCGCGCTGTCGGCGATGACCGGCTGGCAGACGAGCAATGCCAACGCCACCGACGATCGGACCACGCTTGCCAAATACGACCGCGACGGCAGGTTGCGCTACTCGGTCGACGCGCTCGGCTTCGTTACCCGGACCGATTACGACAAGGCCGGGCACGTCGCCGCGCGCACCGCCTATGCCGATGCCAATACCGGCATCACCGACACGACGCTGCTCGCGACGCTCGACGGCACGACCTACGCGAGCACTCCAACCTCCGCGCGTATCACGCAATACGGTTATGACGGCGCCGGGCGGCTGATCTCGACCACCCTGCTCGAGGACAATGCGACAACCGGTAATGCGGTGTCGATCACGACGTATCTAGTGCTCGATGCGCTCGGCCAGGTGACCTCGTCGACCCAGGGATATAATCTCGCCACCCCGAGCGATACGACCAACGCGAGCACAACCGCGTACGAATATGACGATGCCGGTCGCGTCGTGAAGCAAACCACCGGCTCGGGCACCGCCGACGCCAGTACGACATGGGTCTATTACGACGCGCTCGGCTGCAAGGCCGCGACGGTCGACGGCGACAACTACCTGTGCGTCTACACTTATGACGCTGCCGGTCAGCTGACCCACGAGACGCATTATGCCGGCAAGATCACCAGCACATTCGGCAAGACCACCAGCGTCGCGTCGCTGATCGGCCTGGCCGGGTCGGTCAACAGCGACGTCCAGAACGCGTATGACGCGTTCGGCGCGGTGCAGGCGACCACCGACGCACTCGGATCGGTCGTGTCGTACGATTATGACGCGATCGGCGAGGTCAAGAAACAGACCGCGCAGATGGACCCCGGCACCACCGCCGACGACATCGTCACGCAGTATAGCTACGACAATTTCGGCAGTGTCGTGAAGACGATCGACGCGCGCGGCAATGCGAGCTTCGCCTATTACGACGCGCTCGGCCGCGTCACGCGCCAGGTCGATGCCGAACGGTTTGTGACCGACACGACCTACACCCGCGGCGACCAGGCCGCATCGGTCAAACGGTGGCACCGGAAGCTGGACGTTTCGGTAACCGTGAGCGAGGCGGCAAATCCAGGTCCGCCCACTTCCGATGCCCTCGATGCCACGACCAGCTTCGAGTATGACAAGGACGACCGGCTGACGAAGTCGATCGAGGCCGAGGGCGACAGTTCGGGCGGCAGCTTCCAGCTCTATTACGAGCAATATACGCTGGACGCGTTCGGCAATCGCATCGCGGTCAGAAACAAGCTCGGCGCGACCAGCAATTACACCTTCAACAAGCGCGGTCAGGTGCTGACCGAGACGCTGCCGATCACGACATGGACCGGCGGATCCAGCCCGACCTCGATCGCGGTTCGCAACACCTACAGCTACGACCTGCGCGGCAATCGCACGCAGATGGTCGAGGCGAGCGGCGCCGCCGAAGTGCGCACGACCAACTATACGTACGACAAGCTGGATCGTCTCACGCTGACGGCGCACGATGCGGTGACCGTCACCAATGCCGATCTCACCACCACGACGGGCGTCGTGCCGGCAGAGATTTTCAGTTACGATCGTCGCGGCAATTTGATCGAAAGCGCGGTGGGTCACCTGTCCGGCACCACGCCGGTGAGCGACAGCCGAACGCTCAACTGGTACGACAATCTCGGCCACGTGATTGCCAGCGTCGTCCAGTCGGACCTGATCGCGGGCGTCCAGAAAGGGACGTTCAGCGTCTTCAGCTATGACGCAAACGGCAATCGCCTGACCGCAAAGACCTATGGCGACCCGATCACTTTGCCGACCGATGCCACGGGCGCCGTGCCGTCGCCGGTCGATACGAGCAATTATCGCCAGACGAGCTATGAGTATGATCGCGCCGACCGTTTGAAGACGACTACCGTCGTGGCGCTGCTCACGGGTGAATCGAACGGGTCTACCTGGGCGACGACGACGGCTAACGTCGTGACGTCGGTCGAATACGACATGAACGGCAATGTCACGCGCCAGGTCGATGGCCGCGGCAACAGCATCTACAACTGGTACGACAAGCTCGGCCGCCAGGTCGCGCAGGTCGATGCCGAAAACTATCTCACGGTCTGGACCCGCGATGCCGAAGGCAACGCGCTGAGCGAAACGCGCTATGCCAACAAGGTGACCGGAACGTTCACGCCGGCGACCGACTATACGACGCTTTCCACTTTGCTCGGTACCGGCGCGACCGACGCCAACCGGGTGACGACCTTCACCTACGACCGCAACGGACGGCGTGTCGGCGAGGTGCGTCAGAGCGTCGCTTACGCGACCGTCAGCGCAACCAACGGCGCCCTCACCACCTACACCGCGGCATCGACGGTCGCCTACACCTATAACGGTCTCGGCGAAGTGCTGACCAAGGTCGAGGCGAATGGCGACACCACCGGCTATACTTATGACGCGACCGGCCGGCTGACGCTCGAAACCGGGCAGTCGTTCACCGATTATCTGGGCAGCACCGTCACCCCGCGTACCGCTTATGCCTATGACGGCCTGAACAATTTGACCGCGGCCCGCGTCCAGATCGACGCTAGCGGCACCAACGCCAACGACCGGATCACCACCTACACCTATGGCGCGGGCGGGCGGCTGGCGACGATGACCGACGCCGCCGGCTTCACCCACAGCTACGGCTATGACGTGGCGGGCCGGACGGTGCGCGACAGCTATGTGCGCAAGAATTCGGCCGGAGCCGACCTGGCCGCCGAAGCGATCGTGTATCGCTACGACCTCGCCGGGCGCGTGACGACGGAGAGCAATGCGCGATATAATGGGTCGAGCTGGGTGTTCACCGACGCCGACGGCACGGCGTACGACGCGATGCGGATGCGCTACGACGCCTATGGCGAGATGACCGGCCGCGGCGTGACCGCGGGGCCGGGGGCCACCGCGGCGTATCAGGAAGTGTTCGACTATGACGCCGGGGGCCGGATGTGGCACTCGAACAGCGGCGACGGGGTCGACCGCTTCTATGTCTACGACAAGGCCGGCAACCAGACGCTGGCGTTGAGTTCGGCGGGCGCCAATTTGTCGGGGCTGACGCTGGCCAATTACACCGCCTCGCTGACCGGTTCCGGCGGCACGAGCACGAGCGGTGCGGTGACCACGATCACGCGGTACGACCGCCGCGGTCAGGCGATCGCGACGATCGCCCCCGACCGCGAGCTGACCGCGATCGGCAGTGGCATCGCCACGCTGACCACCGCCAAGACCTATAACGCGTTCGGCTAAGTCGCATCCGAGACCGACGCGCGCGCCTTCACGACGACCTACACGTACAACACGATGGGCCGGATGACGGCGAAGGTGTCGCCGCAGGTCAGCGTCACCGCGGCGAACGGCGCGGTCACGACCATCAACCCGACCGAGAATTATCTCTACGACGTGTTCGGCGATGCGCGGATCGTGCGCAACGAGCTATACACGGGCAGCAACGCGACCACGAGCGACCAGGTCCAGACGTTCGACAAAATGGGCCGGCTGCTGACCGTCCTGCACCGCGGCGGGCTCTTGACCGACACCTATACCTACGACGGGCTGGGCGAGCGGCTGAGCGACGCGCAGAACACGTCGCTCGGCACGCAGACCGCGACCAATGATTACGACGTGCAGGGCCGCGTCGTCCGTGCCCAGGCGTTCACCATCGCCGGCAGCGGTATGACCGGGGACGTCACCGCGACCAAATACGACTGGTCGGGGGCGCTGCGGCGCCAGACGGTGACCTATGCCAACACGCGCACGACGGTGGATACCAGCGACACGTTCGGGCACGTCATGACGCATCAGGACATGGGCTATGTCACGACGACGTTCGGCTATGACCTGGGCGGGCGGCTGACCGAGCGCAGCACCGCCGGCACCGCGACCGAGACCCAACGCTACGGTTACTACAACACCGGGCTCGCCGCTTCGGTGTCGAGCGGGTTCGGCACCGGCGTCGGCTATTACGAGACCGCGCGCACCGACTATCGCTACAACGCGAACGGCCAGAAGACGCGCGAGATCGCGACGGTCGGCGCGGACACGTACGAGAACGCGACCGCCGATTACGACGCGCTGGGCCGGATGATCAGCTGGTCGGAAAGCGGGCTGACCGCGACGGGCGCGGTGTCCAAGACGCCGTCCGCATCGGTCGCGTGGCAGTATGACGCGGTCGGCAATATCCGCACGCAAACGCAAAGCTATTGGTATCTCAACGGCGACGGCTCGCAATGGACCGCGCAGGGGCTGCAGACCAAGACCTGGTGGTACGCCTACGATTCGATGAACCACGTGACCGTCGATCACGGCGCGCTGGTGTCGGGCATCATCAAGCGCGACCAGTCCGGGGTGGACTTGCTCTACGACCTGGCCGGGCGGCGGACGAGCGCGACCACCAACAAGACGCTGACCGGCCAGGTGACGGTGTGGGTGCGCGATCCGGGCCATGGGCCATATGGGGACGACTTCCCGCTCGAGGGTGGCGAGGGCTGGCACCAGGAAACGCAGGACCGTTACTACGACGGGACCAACGTCGAGAGCTACGGCTATGACGCGGCGGGCAACCTCCACACCGCGTCGATCCTGGCGACCGGCTATACCGACAACGGCGACGGCACGATCACGGTGCTCAGCGGCACCACCCGCGCGATGGGCGGCGGCACCTACAGCTTCGACGGGCTGGGCCGCCAGACGCATCAGGTCGACACGGTGGAGGGCGGCGCATCCGTGTACGACCACACGCAATATTACGACGCGAAGGGCCGTGTCTCGCTCGACTATGTGACGCAGTTGCAGGGGTCGGACATGGTCACCACGACCACGACCAACACTTATGGCGACGGCACCGGCACGAGCTATGCGCTGGGCGCGGTGACCTCCTCGGGGACGACCGGCTACCGCGTGAACGGCGGCGGGACGACGACGGCGCCGACCACCAGCACGGTGACGACCTATGGCTGGTACGACGGCGCGGTGCAGACACAGGTCGACTATACCGTCGCGGGATCGGCCGCGCAGCACACCTATTACACCAACTCGGCGCTGGGCGTGTTCCAGTCGGCGAGCGTCGCCGACGGGCGGGCGCGGACGATCACCGTGACCAACAACGCGCTGGGCCAGGCGATCCGGCGCGACGAGGCGGACGGCACTGCGTGGAACGGCACGACCTACACCGGCGGCGACCCGCACGAGGCGTGGTACCGGTTCGACGGCAAGCAGGTCGGCTATACCGGCAACGACGGGACGTACGATTCGAGCTATGCCGGCAGCCTGACCGACCGCACGCACACGATCTGGGGCGGCTCGGGCGCGTTCCGCTACGGCGGCACGCTGGGGGCTGCGACCGCGGACTTCAACGACCGGCTGACCCCGATCAACACCTGGGCGCAAGGGTCGGGCGGGGGCAGCTACACGGTGCGCAGCGGCGACACGCTGGCGGGGATCGCGGCGCAGCTGTGGGGCGATGCCGGGCTGTGGTACAAGCTGGCCGAGGCCAACGGCATGACCGGCGACGGGTCGCTGGTCGCGGGGCAGACGCTCACCCCCACGCCCTCTCGATACACGGTCGCGGAGGTGGATAGCCTGGGAAGCAAAATTGCGAAAACTCGGGTCGAAATTTCGGGCTTTTTCGATCTGCTCGACGAGAAGCGCGGTATCCTTAGATCCCAGCCTCGCGTTTCGAAAGGCGACTCATTTTGCGTGGAGAGCAATGGAGTTCGGGAAATCCTTGTCAGTAACCCAGACCTAAAGAAAATAGCGAAAGGGATTTCCGGGAAGGTCGTCGTGTCCGGAGAGTATTGGGGCGCCGCAAGCTTCTTGAGTGACTATACCGACAAAAACACGCTATTTAATGAATGTAACGGGCCTTTATATTTGGAGACCATAAAAAAAGAATTGTGATGTAAGATCACTGTGATATAATACTAAGTACGTTAATTTCGCCGTGCCGCATAATTGCCTCTCAGAACTTGGGTTGCGGTGTGGATTACGGTGACAGTTTACTAAATGCACTAGACGCGCCGCGCTACACGAAACCATTTTCCTACAAGCGAAACGTCATGATATGATGCAGGCCGCTCTTTGACAGCCTGAATATCCCGCATCCCGCGCAAGCCGCCGCACAGCGCTCGCGAACCTGTGACGTACCGCGAACATTGGGAACATTCGCACGCGTCCGCGCCACCGATGTGCACGCGCCTTTTGTTTCCGCATATGCGCGACCTTCGTGAAGTTTCACCGCGGTCACGACCGCCGCGCCGCTGGGCAACCTTTGCCACGTTCGCCGGCCCAGCGCAGGCCGCCGACGCCTCACCCGGTGACAGCGGCCCCATCCCTCCCTAACAGCGGAACCGTGACGGGGGAGCATCCACGATCGGAATCGGGGCGGGCGGCGCTGGCGGCGGCGCGCGCGTTGATGACCGCGCAGCCCGGCCAGACCGCGCTGGCGTTCGGACTGGCGTTGCTCGGCGCGGTGGTCGAGGGCGCGGGGCTGTTGCTGCTCGTGCCGATCCTGGGCGCGTTGACCGGGGCGAGCGAGCTGTCCTGGGTGCGCGCCGCGGCGGCGCGATGGGGGTTCGCCACGCCCGCGTCGCTGACGGGCGTGCTGGTCGCCGGGTTCGTCGCGATGATGATCGTGCGCGCGGTGATGCTCTACGCGCGCGACATGACGCTGCAATCGCTGCAGTTCCGCTTCGTCGATGCGCAAAGGTTGCGGGTGATGCGCGCGCTGGCGGTGGCGCCGTGGGCGAAGGTCGCGGCGCTCGACCATTCGCGCATCACGACGCTCTTGGGGCTCGACATGACCCGGGTCGGTGCCACCGCGCAGTTGATGGTGCAGATTTGCGTCGGGCTGATCTCGCTGGGCGTGCAACTGGCGGTGGTGGCGGTCTTGTCGCCGGTGCTGGCGGTCATCGCGGTGGTGGCGATCGTCGGCGGCGGTGGCGCGCTCCTGCTGCTCCAGCGTCACGCCTTCGCCAGCGGCACGAAGGTCATGCGCGCCGGGCAGTCGATGATGAGCAACGCCGCCGGGTTTCTGGGCGGGCTGAAGATCGCCGCGGCGCAGCGGATGCGCGACCGCTTCGTCGCCGAATTCGCCGCGGCCCAGGCGCGGTCGCGGGCGAGCGGGCTGGCGTTCCAGCGCAGTCAGGCGCGCGCGCGGCTGGCGTTCTCGGTCGGCTCGGCGTGCGTGCTCGCGGGCGTGGTGGTCGGCGGGGTCGGGCTGCTCGGGATCGCGCCGGCGCGGCTGATCATCGTCGTCCTGGTGTTCGCGCGGATGATCGGGCCGGTGCAGCAATTGCAGCAATCGGTCGTCGCGATCGTCTATGGCTTGCCGACCTTCGCCTCGGTGGTCGAGGCCGAGCGGCATTTCGCCGCGGCGCCCGAACCGGTCGGTGCCGCGGCGGTAGCTGGCGGCGCGATCGAACTCCACGGTGTGGCCTATCTCCACCCCGACGGCGGCGGGCTGAAGGCGGCGACGCTGACCATTGCCGAGGGATCGATCACCGGCATCACCGGTCCAAGCGGTGGCGGCAAGACCACGCTGATCGACGTGATCACCGGACTGCTGACGCCCCAGTCCGGATCGGTGTCAGTCGGCGGGCAGAAACTGACCGGCGGCTGGGGCGCGGCGGTCGCCTATGTGCCGCAGGACGGGTTCATGTTTCACGACACCGTGCGGCGCAACCTCGATTGGGGCGACGACACGATCGGCGAGGCGGCGATGCTCGATGCGATCGCGCGCGCCGGTGCCGCCGACATCGTCGCGCGGATGCCCAACGGGCTGGACAGCATCGTCGGCGAGCGCGGCGCGTTGCTGTCTGGGGGCGAGCGCCAGCGGCTGGCGATCGCCCGCGCGTTGCTGCGGCGCCCGCGGCTGCTGATCCTCGACGAGGCGACCAACGCGATCGACGAAGCCGGCGAGGCTGGTTTGCTCGACCGGCTGGCCGCACTCGATCCGCGCCCGACGATCCTGATCGTCGCGCACCGCGATTCTAGCCTCAGCCGCTGCGACCGCCTGATCCGTGTCGAAGAAGGCGTCGCCTCGCTAGTTTAGCGCGCCCGCAAAGGTGTCACACTGGCGATAATCGCCGCTATCGATACCGCGCTTGAGCCACGTCATGCGCTGTTCCGAGGTGCCGTGGGTGAAGCTGTCGGGGACGACCCGGCCCTGCATTTCGCGTTGCAGCGTGTCGTCGCCGATCGCCTTGGCCGCGGTCATTCCTTCGGCCAGATCGTCGGGGTCCATCCGGGCGCGGTTCTGCGCCGCCCAGACGCCGGCGAAGCAATCCGCCTGAAGTTCGAGCATCACCGACAGCCGGTTGCCGTCGGTCGCGCTCGCTCTGCGCTGAAGCGACGAGACTCGGTCCGAGGTGCCGAGCAAATTCTGGATATGATGGCCGAATTCGTGCGCGATCACGTAATCCTGCGCGAAGTCACCCGACGCGCCGAATTTCTGCACCAATTCCTGGAAAAAACTGGTGTCGAGGTAGACGCCCTGGTCCTGCGGGCAGTAAAACGGTCCCATCGCCGATTGCGCCGCGCCGCAGCCCGACTGGCCGTTGCCGTCGTAGAAGACCAGCTTGGGCTGGTCGAACTGCTTGCCCTGCTTGGCGAAGATCGCCGCCCAGGTCTTGTCGGCCGAACTGAACGCGTTGCACGCGACCTTACTCCCGGCGTCTAGCGTGCAGCTCGAGGCGGTATCGCTGCCCGCGCGACGGGTTTCGGTCGGCGCCGACGATCCGGCGACCTGGCTGCCCCCGCCGCCGAGCATTTGCAGTCCGCCGCCGAAGAACAGGAAAATGCCAAGCACGACCGCGACGCCGAATACGCCAAACCGGCTGAAGATCATCGGCAGGAACGCGAACAGCAATCCGCCCCCGCCGCTACCGCCGCCAAAGCCGCCGAATCCGCTGCCACCGCCCGATCCACGCTGGTCCTCGACATTGATGTTGGGATCGAAATCGTCGAGCCGCATCGCGCGCTCCCCCGTTCGTTATCGTTGCGTATCAAATGCGCGTG
This sequence comes from Sphingomonas bacterium, assembly GCF_028289855.1. Classification (GTDB taxonomy): domain Bacteria; phylum Pseudomonadota; class Alphaproteobacteria; order Sphingomonadales; family Sphingomonadaceae; genus Sphingomonas. Next base: position 25,825 of record NZ_JAQGKZ010000084.1, read on the forward strand.
TCGCGCGGTGGTTGCAATCGCCCGTTCGATCGGGTCTTGCGCTGGATGGGTCGATGAGGAGTGGGACGATGTTTCTGAAGGGCAAGAGTGCGATCGTTACCGGGTCCACCTCAGGGATCGGGTTAGCCTATGCCAAAGCGCTGGCGGGCGAGGGTGCTGCCGTGATGATCAATGGCTTTGGCGATGCGGAGGCGATCGAGGCCGAGCGGGCCGAGCTTGCCGCGATCAGCGGCGCCAAGGCTGTCTACGACTCCGCCGACATGACCAAGCCCGACCAGATCGCTGCGTTGGTCGCGCGCTGCCACGATGAACTCGGTGGCCCTGACATCCTGATCAACAATGCCGGCATCCAGCACGTCGCGCCGATCGACGACCTCCCGATCGATAAATGGGATGCGATCATTGCGATCAACTTGTCGAGCGCGTTCCACACGATGCGCGCGGCGATCCCCTTCATGCGGACGAAGAAGTGGGGGCGGATCATTTCGACCGCGTCGGCGCACAGCCTGGTCGCGAGCCCCAACAAATCGGCGTACGTCGCCGCCAAGCACGGTCTCGCCGGGCTGACCAAGGCGGTCGCGCTGGAAGTCGCCACGCACGGCATCACCGCCAATTGCATCTCGCCCGGCTATGTCTGGACGCCGCTGGTCGAAAACCAGATCCCCGGCACGATGGAAACGCGCGGCCTGACTCGCGATCAGGTGATCAACGACGTGATGCTGTCCGCGCAGGCGACCAAGGAGTTCGTGACGCCGGAACAACTCGCCGCGCTGGCGTTGTTCCTGTGCCGCGACGAGGCAAAATCGATCACCGGCGCCAATATGTCGGTTGATGGCGGCTGGACCGCGGCCTGACCGCGCAAGCCGTGCGCAACTAATGCGCGGCCCGGCGGGTTGTCGGAGGCATGAGGGCTATCCTTTATCTGCTGCTCGCATCTACCCTGGCGGTCGGCCCGGCCGGCGCGATGGCTCGCGACGGCGTTCCCACCAATTGGCACAATGTTGCAAGCGACGCTGATCGTGACCGGTTGCGCAACATACGTCAAGCGTGGACCGATGCGCTCGCCAAGGCGCGCGGCGCGGGCAACACCAAGGCGATTGCAGCGCAGGGCGTGCTGTTCGATCCTGACGTAGCGTTGGACAACGCCAAGCCGCCAGCCGGCGATTACCATTGCCGTGTCTTCAAGCTCGGCGCCAAGGGCGCGGGCAATTCGGATTTCGTCGCCTATCCCACGTTCCGGTGCCGTGTCGCCATCGACGGCGCGCTGCCGCGGCTAAGCAAGCTCGCCGGCTCGCAGCGCCCGACCGGGCAATTGTTCGACGACGGGCGCTATCGCCAGATCTTCCTCGGCACGCTCGAACTCGGCGACGAGCGCAGCGCTCTGGAATACGGCCGCGATGCGGGGCGCGACATGGCGGGGACGGTCGAACGGATCGGCCCCAGGCGCTGGCGGCTGACTTTGCCCTATCCGCATTTCGAATCGGTGCTGGACGTTATCGAACTGGTGCCCGCGCGCTAAGTCCGAAGGCCGAACTCGCCGCGCGGCCCGGCGAAAGCATGGACGTGAAAATGCCCGCCGGAACGAAGTCCGACGGGCATCCTTTCCTCCCCAGGAAATCTGCCGCGCGCCGGGGGGTCGGGGGGCGGCGCCAATCTCAGCCGACGCGGCCGAGGCGGTGATAGAGGTTGGAGAATTTGACCGACTTGGGATCGTCGGCGATCTGACGGACATACGCGCCGACCGCTTCCTTCATCAGCGAGAAGTCCTCGGTTGAGAAGACGGCGCGGCTGCGCTGCGGCTCGTTCGACATGTCGCATCCTTTACAATCGCGGCCGGCAAGTCACCGGCCTGGCCATTCTATAAGCCGCAATCGCGCAAACATGCGCGATTCACGCATGCTATGACGGGTTTGGTTGTGCGAGAGCACGCCATTCGTTAAGTAGCGTTGTAAATTATTGACGAGGAATAGATGGCCGAACGCAAGGTATTGGCGGGGCATGCGGTGCGGCGGCTACGGCGGCGCGAGGGGCTGACGCAGGCGGCGATGGCCGAGATGCTGTCGATCAGCCCATCCTATCTCAATCTGGTCGAAAAGAATCAGCGCCCGCTGTCCGCGATGCTGTTGGTCAGGCTCGCCGAGACGTTCGATTTCGATCCCCGCGCGTTGGCGGCGGGGGAGCCGGGCGGTGGTGCCGCGGCGATCCGGCGGCGGCTCGCCGACCCGATGTTCGCTGATCTGGAAATCGACCGCAACGAGGTCGAGGAATGGCTCGCCGGCGCGCCGGGCGGCGCCGAGGCGTTCGCGCGGGCGTTCGACCGCATGAGCGTCGCTGCCGATCCCGATGGCGCGCTTGCGGCCGCCGATCCGATCGCCGAAGTGCGGCGCGAGATCGAGCGCTGGCGCGGGCATTTCGCCGATCTCGACTCGGCGGCCGAGACGCTGGCCGACGAACTCCGGCTCGGCGCGGGCGATCTGTACGGCGCGATCGCCGAGCGATTGCGCGTCAAGCACCAGCTCGCGATCCGTATCCTGCCGGTCGATGTCATGCCCGATCTGCTCCGCCGCACCGATCTCCACGCGCGGCAATTGCAATTGTCCGAAACGCTCGATCCCGCCAGCCGAACCTTCGCCGCCACCTACCAGCTCGCCCAAATCGAAGCGCGCGAGGCGATCGATGCGCTGGTCAAGGGCGCCGGGTTCGCCGATCGCGCCGCCGAACGGCTCTATCGCCGCTATTTGACCAGCTATTTTGCGGCTGCCGTGATGATGCCCTATGCGCGTTTCCTGCGCGCCTGCGAAGCGACCGGTTATGACGTCGAGCTGTTGCAGCGGCGGTTCGGTGCCGGGTTCGAGCAAGTCGCGCACCGGCTGACCACGTTGCAGCGGGTGGGCGCGCGGGGTTTGCCGTTCTTCATGGTCCGCATCGATCGCGCCGGACAGGCGTCGAAACGGTTTTCGGGGGCGAGCGGTTCGGCGCTGACCGAGAGCGACGCACGGTGTCCGTTGTGGCGAGTCCATCATGCCTTCGACAATCCCGATGACTTGGCCGTGCAACTGGTCGAGCTGGAGGACGGCGCGCGCTGGCTGACCTTGTCGCGCACCGTCTCGCCGCAGGGCCGGCAATATGGCGCGGTGCGCGCGAAGTTCGCCATCGGGCTGGGTGTGTCCGCGGATCTCGCCAACAGCCTCGCGGCGGCGCGCGGCATCGACTTGAAGGGCGAAGCGACCCCGATCGGTCTCGGCTGCCGCGCGTGCAGCCGCAGCGCCTGCCCGCAACGCAGCGCCCCGCCGGCTGGCCGCGCACTGCTGATCAACGAGCGCGAGCGCGGGGTCAGCGCGTTTACCTTTGGGGGAGATTGATGGCCGACGTCGCGATTCACCGGCTGGGGGCCAATGACACCGACACGATACGCGCAATGCTGGCGATGTTCGGCGATGCGTTCGAGGACGTGAAAGCCTATCGGTCGGCTCAGCCGGACGACGCCTATCTGGCGCGGCTGCTCGCCAGCGAAACGTTCATCGCGCTGGCTGCGATCGTCGATGGCGCGGTGGTCGGAGGGATCGCCGGGTATGTGCTCCACAAGTTCGAGCAAGCGCGACGCGAGGTCTATCTCTACGATCTGGCAGTTGCCGAAGCCCACCGGCGGCGCGGCATCGCGTCGGCGCTGATCGGCGAACTACGGAGCGTGGCGGTCACGATCGGGGCGTACGTGATCTTCGTTCAGGCCGACCTGGGCGACGATCCCGCGATCGCGCTCTACGAGAGCCTTGGCGATCGCGAGGACGTGCTGCACTTCGATATTGCGGTGCCCTGAAGGCGCGATTTACTCGGCGGCGGCCATCATCCGCTGTTCCACGGCATGCGCGGCGGCGTTCTCACGCTCCGTGCGCAGCTTCGACGTACGTTCGAGTCGTTCGGCCATTTCTTCCCACGCACGCGCGGCACGCTCGCAACGTTCACGCACGTTGTCGAGCCCGCTGGCGGCGGCGTTGGCGCGCTCCATGGCGGCGCGGTTACGGTAGAGTTCCGGGGTGTCGGACATTCGATTCTCCTGGCGGGCCCCAATAGCACAAATGGGCGGCCCGACCGAGTCGAGCCGCCCGGCGACCGATTACTCGGCCGCCATCTTCACGTTGACCGCGGCCTGCTTGCCGCGCTTGTCGTTTTCCAGATCGTAGGTCACCCGATCGTTCTGGTTGAGCGTGTTGATGCCCGCCTGCTCGAGCGCGGTGATGTGGACGAACGCGTCCTGTCCGCCGCCATCGGGCGCAATGAAGCCATAGCCCTTGTCGGCATTGAAGAATTTTACGGTGCCGGTCGTCATGTTGGTCGTCCTTCTTTGACAGGGCCCGCCCGAGATTCGGGCGGCCCGATGCCGCGGCTGCAGGGAAAGAAGGAGAAAGGAGCCGCAAAGCGCCGAAGACCGTCGATATGCGACTGTAGCCCGCACGATATGGGCGCTAAGCGCAAAAATAGCAAATCGACGCTTGAAAACTATTTACAAACGCACAGCGGACAAGTGCCTAAATCTGACGCCGCGACCCTCGCTTAGCCACGACGTCCACTGAAGTGCATGTAAATTCGCGTACATCCCTCGCCCAGATCAACCGAGGACGCCACCGTGACCTACCACGACAACATTGCGCAGACCGATCAGCTGATCGCCGGTTATAACGGCACGTGGGACGGGATCAGCGCCGAGGCGGTGGCGCGGATGCGCGCGCAGAATCGCTTCCGCACCGGCCTCGACATCGCGCGTTACACCGCCGCGATCATGCGGCGCGACATGGCGGCATACGACGCCGACCCGGCCGCCTACACCCAGTCGCTCGGCTGCTGGCATGGCTTCATCGGCCAGCAGAAGATGATCAGCATCAAGAAGCATTTCGGTTCGACCGAGCGGCGCTATTTGTATCTCTCGGGCTGGATGATCGCGGCGCTGCGCAGCGAATTCGGGCCGCTCCCCGACCAATCGATGCACGAAAAGACCAGCGTGCCCGCACTGATCGAGGAACTCTACACCTTCCTGCGCCAGGCCGACGCGCGCGAATTGGGCGGGCTGTTCCGCGAGCTCGATGCCGCGCGCGATGCGGGTGACGAGGTCAACGAGCAGCGCCTGCTCAACGCGATCGAGCATTACCAGACGCACGTCGTGCCGATCATCGCCGATATCGATGCCGGGTTCGGCAACGCCGAGGCCACGTACCTGCTAGCCAAGAAGATGATCGAGGCGGGTGCGTGTGCCCTGCAGATCGAGAACCAGGTCAGCGACGAAAAGCAGTGCGGGCACCAGGACGGCAAGGTCACCGTGCCGCACGAGGACTTCCTCGCGAAGGTCCGCGCGTGCCGTTACGCCTTCCTCGAACTCGGCGTCGAGGACGGGATCATCGTCACGCGCACCGATTCGCTCGGCGCCGGCCTGACCAAGCAGATCGCGGTGTCGAAGGAACCCGGCGACCTTGGCGACCAGTATAATTCCTACCTCGATTGCGAGGAGATCGATCCCGCGACCGCGCAGAATGGCGACGTTATCCTCAACCGCGACGGCAAATTGCTGCGGCCCAAGCGCTTGCCGTCGAACCTGTTCCAGTTCCGCGCGGGCACGGGCGCCGATCGGTGCGTGATGGATTGCATCGCCAGCCTCGACAACGGCGCCGACCTGTTGTGGATCGAGACCGAGAAGCCGCACATCGAGCAGATCGCGTCGATGGTCGATCGCATCCGCGCGGTCCATCCGACCGCGAAATTGGTCTACAACAACTCGCCCAGCTTCAACTGGACGCTCAATTTCCGGCAGCAGGTGTTCGATGCATGGGCGGAAGCCGGGCGCAACGTGGCGGCGTATGACCGCGCCAAGCTGATGTCGGTCGATTACGACCGCACCGAACTGGCCGCCGAAGCCGACGAACGCATCCGCACCTTCCAGTCGGAAAGCGCGAAGCGGGCGGGCATCTTCCACCACCTCATCACGCTGCCGACCTATCACACCGCGGCGCTGTCGACCGACAATCTGGCCAAGGAGTATTTCGGCGACCAGGGCATGCTGGGCTACGTCAAGAACGTCCAGCGCGCCGAAATCCGCCAAGGCATCGCGGCGGTGAAGCACCAGAACATGTCGGGGTCGGACATCGGCGACGACCACAAGGACTATTTCGCGGGCGAGGCGGCGCTGAAGGCCGGCGGCGCACACAACACGATGAACCAGTTCGCGGCGTAGGCGGCACGCGGCGATTGCATCGCCGCGAGACCGCCAAGCCCGGCCGGCGGGGCCGAAGGCTCCCGTCCGACGACGCAGCTTCGCCGCTGCGGGCCACCAAGAGGCACCCTCGGGAGAGGATGCGGCGGGTCGGAGGAAAACCTTCGGCCCGCCAACTTTTCTGAAGGTGCCGACGGTATCGCGCAAAGCAACCTCGCACCCCGCTAACGTCGCAAAAGTCGCGCCCCTACGCGCGAGACGGCTGTCGCCAATGCTAACGTCGCAAAAGTCACAGCCCTACGCGCGGGGGCGCCGCGCCATCGAATGTTCCCAATGTTCGCGGTGGCCATGGACATCGTGCCCATACGCAATCGCGGGCCAGAAGTGACCCGCGCCAAATCGCATATTCAACCTGTCAAAGAGCGGCGCGAATCATAGCACGGTCGTTGGTCTGTAGGAAAATGCCATAATCTTACGACCGCTTTTGGTGGTTAGCTGCCATCGTCGATTAGCGACCTGTATCGCTCGTCCTTGGCTTCAAATGCCCGTCCTTCGGACTTCACATTGGCGATGATGAATTGTTCCTTGGCCTTTCGCAGATCCCCACGCTCGAAGGCCACTTTACCTACGAGAAATTCGACTTCCCCCATATCGTGGCGCTTAGCAGCGAACATCGGAGCTCGATCCGCCCACTCCTGCGCTACCTCGAGATCGCCTTCCTTGAGCGCAAGAGCTACCCCATATTCAACGATCAAATAGGCGTTGAGCGTTTCCGGCTTTGGATCGGGGACTCTTGACCAAAGGGCTGTCAGTTCGACAAGACCCGTGCGAAAATCACCAGCGCTGTATTTCGCACCAATTGGACGCAGCTCTGCCATCACATCCATCAGACTCTAACCCCCGCATTGAGCAAAGGTGATGGCTAAACAGGTTCCGCCGATGTCCGCAATTGGGTCGTCAACTGCCATTGCCGAAAGTTCACGACGCGCCTCCAAAAGAATGTCGATCGGCCCTCAAGCCCCCGCCGTGTCCAGCCGCTCCAACTGATCCGCGCTCAGCGCCAAATCCATCGCCGGCAGCAATTCCTGAAGCTGCGTCACACTGGTCGCGCTTGCGATCGGCGCCGTCACCCCCGGCTGCGCGGCGAGCCACGCCAGCGAAATCTGCGCCAGCGTCGCGCCGGTTTCCGCCGCGACCGCGTCGAGCGCCGCGAGCACCGCCGGCCCGTTGCCGTCGAGATACGCCTGCATGCGGCCACCGCGCACGCTCTTCCCGAAATCCGCCGCCGAGCGATACTTGCCGGTCAGGAAGCCCGAGGCGAGACCGTAATAGGGCAGCACGCCGATATTGTGCTCGACGCAATAATCCTGGAGTTCGCCTTCGAACTTGTGGCGGCTGACGAGATTGTATTCGGGCTGGAGCGCCTCGAAATGCGGCCCGCCAGCGGCGCGCGCAATGTCGTTGGCCGACTTGAGCCGCGCGGCGTGGAAGTTGGACGCGCCGAGCGTCGCGACCTTGCCCGCAGCGACCAGCCTGGCGAAGGCTTCCATATACGCCTCCTGCGGCGTCGAATCGTCGTCCTGATGCGCGTAATAAAGCGCGATCTGCTCGACCCCGAGCCGCTGGAGCGAGGCGTCGCACGCCGCGGCGATCCGCGCGGGGTTCAGCTTCTCGCCGCCCTCGCCGGGCAGCATCCCGACCTTGGTCGCGACGCCCATCGTCTTGCCGCTCGCCTTGAGCCACTCGCCGATCACGCTTTCGGACTCGCCGCCTTTGTGTCCCGGAACCCACGCCGAATAGACATCGGCGGTGTCGATCAACGTCCCGCCGGCGTCGGCGAACGCGTCGAGGATCGCGAAACTGGCCGCCTTGTCGGCGGTCCAGCCGAACACGTTGCCGCCAAGACAGAGTTTGGGCGTGTGCAGCTGGCTCGAGCCGAGGCGGCGCGTTTCGGTCATTGAGCGTTCCCTTGGTCGGCCGGCTGGGTGTTATCGATGGGCTCGCTCGTCAGGTTGATATCCTGCGACGCCGCCGCTTCGTTGAGCATGCGATCCTCTTCGGGGGACACGCCGCCGACATCGTCGCTGCGCTGATGGCAACCGGCGAGAAAGAGAAGGGGCAGCATCATGGATATGCGGATCATTCTACCTCCGTCATCCCAGCGAAAGCTGGGATCTCATGCGGCCAAGCGACTCCAGCTTTCGCTGGAGTGACGATGAAACTCAGTCCTGGATCTCGTTGCCGGTATCCTTGAGCGCCTGGCCGGCCTTGTCCTTGGCGTCGTCGGCGACCTTGCCGACCTTGTCCATGCTGTTCTCGGCGGCGCCGAACGCCTTGTTGGTGGCGGCGTCGACGTCGCGATTGGCTTCCGCCATCGTCGCGTTGGCATCGGCGGACATCGTGTTGCCGGCGGTCGCGGCTTCGTTCTGCGCCTTCTGGCTGCAGCCCGCGAGCGCGAGGATGGCGAGGGGAAGGAGGAATTTGGTCATGGTTGGAAACTCCGCGAACGTGGTGAACATCGCCTAGAACGCAGCCGCTGCCCGCGCAACGCGTTGACGTGATATAAAGATATCTTTATATCTATATGCGACATGCCGAACACGCTCGACATCTTCCGCGCGCTTGCCGATTCGACGCGGCTGCGTATCGTCGCGCTGGTGCGGTCGATGGAGCTGTCGGTCGGCGAGCTGGCGCAAGTGCTCGGGCAGAGCCAGCCGCGTGTGTCGCGTCACGTGAAAATCCTCTCCGACGCCGGGATCGTCGAGCGCCGCAAGGAAGGGTCGTGGGTATTCGTCGCGATGGGCTCGACCGACGTCGCGACGCCGCTCTGCGCCGCGCTCGACGCGTGGGAAGGTGACCGCGCGCAGGCTCGGGCGGAGGCCGATGCCGCGCGCTTGGCCGCAGTGCGCGCCGATCGCGCGGCAAGCGCGGCGGGCTGGTTCGAGGGCAATGCCGGGCAGTGGGACGCGATCCGATCGCTGCATGTCGCCGAAAGCCAGGTCGAGGCGGCGATGGCCGGGGTGCTCGGCGACGCGCGGGTCGAGCGGCTAATCGATATCGGCACCGGCACGGGGCGGATGCTCGAGCTGTTCGCCGGGCAGGCAACCCATGCGCTCGGCATCGACCGCAGTTCCGAAATGCTGCGGCTGGCGCGCGCCAAGTTGAGCGAAAAGGGTTTCGATCACGCCGAGTTGCGCCAGGCCGATCTCTATGCGCTGCCGCTCGACGCCGGGACGGCGGACCTCGCGATCCTGCACCACGTGCTGCATTTCGCGCAGACGCCCGACGCGGCGATCGCCGAGGCGGCGCGCGTGCTCGGGCCGGGCGGGCGCTTGCTGATCGTCGATTTCGCGCCGCACGGCCGTGAGGAATTGCGCACGCGTGACGCGCATGCCCGGCTGGGCTTTTCGGACGAGCAGATGCTCGGCTGGTTCGACGCAGCGGGGCTCGCCCCGGCGCGGACCGAAACCTTGGAGGGCGGCGAGTTGACCGTGAAATTGTGGCTGGCGCGCAAGTTGGGCGAGCCAGTGCGGATGGTGGAGG